>NZ_JALQDT010000035.1:0-93627 GCF_023631085.1 Caballeronia sp. INML1
TTGATGTCTTCCAGATTGATGCCGCCGAAGGTCGGTTCGAGCGCGGCGATCACATCGACGAGCTTGTGCGGATCGCTCTCGTTCAGCTCGATATCGAACACGTCGATACCGGCGAACTTCTTGAAGAGCACGGCTTTACCTTCCATGACCGGCTTCGACGCGAGCGGCCCGATGTTGCCGAGACCGAGCACGGCCGTGCCGTTCGATACGACGCCCACGAGGTTGCTGCGCGCGGTGAAACGCGCGGCGTTCAGCGGGTCTTCTACGATCGCTTCACACGCGAACGCGACGCCCGGCGAATAGGCCAGCGCGAGATCGCGCTGGTTGATCATCTGTTTGGTCGGCGCGATCGCGATCTTTCCGGGGACCGGAAATTCGTGATAGTCGAGTGCAGCTTCGCGCAACTTGGTATTGGCGTCGGTCGTCATAAGGCGGGCTAGCAGTGCGGGAATTAGAATAGAAGTTCGAACGCATTGTAGCGCCAATCAGGGGCGGTTTCGGACCGCGCTCCATGCATTTCGGCTACAAGTGCCATGACCGGAAAAGGTCTGATCGCCTCGCGGAGCAAGGCTCGCGGCACACCGTTCGATTTTTTCGAGATGCGGGACGGACACATTCGCGCGCCATCGCGGGTCCCGCGCTTTCCTCTTGCAGCGCACAAAAAGACACTTCTCGCCGACGATGCTCTCCGAGTTTTCTCTGATCGACCGATTCTTCGCACGCCGCGCGACGGCGCCCTCGCCACGTCACGAAGACGAGGCTGCGACGCCGCTCGGCATCGGGGACGACTGCGCGCTCATCGCGCCGCCCGCCGGCCATCAGCTCGCCATATCGACGGACATGCTGGTCGAAGGCCGCCACTTCTTTCCCGATGTCGATCCGCACGCGCTCGGCCACAAGGCGCTTGCCGTGAACCTGTCGGACCTCGCCGCGATGGGCGCGAAGCCGCATGCATTTACGCTCGCGCTCGCGTTGCCGCGCGCCGATGAAGCGTGGCTCGAAGCGTTCAGCGACGGCCTCTTCGCGCTCGCGCAGCGTCACGACTGCGCGCTGATCGGCGGCGATACGACGAGCGGTCCGCTCAACCTCTGCATCACCGTGTTCGGCGACGTGCCGCATGGCGCGGCATTGCGCCGTGACGCCGCGCGGACCGGCGACGACATCTGGGTGTCGGGCACATTGGGCGATGCGCGCGCAGGACTCGGCGCGATTCGCGGCGAATGGCGCGCGCCCGATGACGCCATCGCCGCAGGCTGGCAGCGCGCGCTTACGCGGCCCGAGCCGCGCGTCGCGCTAGGCCTCGCCTTGCGCGGCGTGGCGCACGCAGCGCTCGATATTTCCGATGGCCTCGCTGGCGATCTCATGCATATTCTGAAGCGCTCGGGCATGCGCGCCGTCATCGATGCCGATGCCGTGCCGTGCTCGGAAGCAGTGCGCGCGCTGCCCGACGTCGCGCGCCGCGCATGCACGCTCGCGGGTGGCGACGACTACGAACTGTGCTTCACCGCGCCCGTCGATGCGCGCGACACGCTCGCGAATATCGCGACGACCGTAAAAGTGCCGCTGACTCGGATCGGTACAATCGAATCATCCGGTGCGCCGGGAATTGCCTGGCGCGATGCCTCGGGCGCCCCGCTCTCTCTGACGTTGCAAGGCTTCGATCATTTTCATGCAGACTGACCCGACTCTCGCGGGCGAACCGAACGATTCGCGCAATCCGCCGCGCGCCGCGCCGCGCAAGGCGAGCGCGCGCTTCATGCTCACCCATCCGCTTCATATTCTTTCGCTAGGCTTCGGCAGCGGGCTTTCTCCCATCGCGCCGGGCACGGTCGGCACGCTGTTCGCGTGGGCGTCGTTCGTCGCGTTCAATCGCCATCTGACGGTCGCCGAATGGGGCGCGCTGATCGTCGCCGGCTTCGTCGCCGGATGCTGGTTCACCGGCTTCACCGCGAAGAAGATGGGCATCGCGGACCCGTCGCCGGTCGTGTGGGATGAGATCGTCGCGTTCTGGCTCGTGCTGCTGCTCGTCACCCCCGCGACTTTTACCGGCCAGTTGTGGGCGTTCATCGTGTTCCGTTTCTTCGACATGGTGAAGCCGCCGCCCATCCGCTATTTCGACCGCCATTTGAAAGGCGGCTTCGGCATCATGTTCGATGACCTCGTCGCGGCATTCTTCACGCTGCTCGTGATCGCGCTCTGGCGCATGACCGTCTGATTTCCAACTCTTCGAGAACATCACCATGCCAACCGACACCGTCGTTCACCAACTTGCGATTCGCGTCGGCAACAAGCTGCGCGACGAACGGCTGATGCTCGCGACCGCCGAGTCATGCACGGGCGGCATGGTCGCGAGCGCCATCACCGATATTTCCGGCAGCAGCGCGTGGTTCGAGCGCGGGTTCGTCACATATTCGAATCTCGCGAAGATCGAGATGATCGGCGTTCCGGCTACATTGATCGAGCAGCATGGCGCGGTGAGCGAGCCCGTCGCGAAAGCAATGGCCGAAGGCGCGCTGCGCAACAGTCGCGCGCAGGTGTCGATCGCGATCACCGGTGTCGCCGGGCCCGCGGGAGGAAGCGAAGCGAAGCCGGTGGGCACGGTGTCGTTCGCGTGGAGCAACCGGCTTCATACCGGGGTCGAGACGCAACTGTTCAAGGGCGACCGCGAGCAGGTGCGCACGCAGGCCGCCGCGCACGCGCTGCGCAAACTGCTGGAGTTTCTGGAGCAGCGCGAGCGGTGAGAGGTGAGACCATCGCATGCGAAAACAGACCGGCCAGTCGGCGGACTCGCCGATATACACCAAAGAACAGGTCGCCCGCTGGGTAGGCCCCGTAACAATCGACAAGGCGCGCGGCTACGTCCGTGCCGTCAGCGGTATCGTCTGGACGGACAACACCCTGCGCGCGCGGGTGGCGGGTACGCAACCGGCGCCGTACACGGTCGAGATCTCGTTCAGGAACAAGCGGCCGTTCGGCTATTGCTCGTGTCCGGTCGGCTTTGAATGCAAGCACGTCGCCGCGACGCTGCTCGCCTATCTGGAAAGAAAGGAAGGCGCTGCCCGAACCGGCGTGAGCGTGGAGGTCGAGCAATGGCTGTCTGACTTTCGCGCAAAGGTCGAGGCGACGCGGCACGCGCGCGCGAAAGCGGCCAGGCCCGCGACCGGCGCGGTGTTCCGGATTCTGTACGTGCTCGCGCCGTCCGCGCTAGGCCAATCCGCTTTCGAACTGGTGACGTACAAGGCGCGACTCGGCGCCGATGGCACGATTCGCGCGACCGAAAGCTGGTACCCAAACTACACGGCCTGGAGCAGTCCGCCGAAATTCGTGACCCCGGAAGACGAGGCCATCATTCGCGCGCTCCGGTCCGAGCGCGGCTATTCAGGCAACAGCTACGCGTTGAGCGGCAAGCGGGGCGCGGCGATCTGGAGCATGATGCTCGCGACCGACCGTCTCTATTTCGAACCGCATGGCCGCGATCTGCGGCTCGAAAAGCCATTGAGCGAGGGCGCGCGTCGCCGCGGCAACATCGAATGGATTCCGCACCATGACGACATGATTTTCGCGTCGCTCGAAACCGATCCGGAAGGCGGCATCGTGCTTCCGACCGAACCGCCCTGGTATTTCGACGCCTTCACGAACGAAACCGGAACCGTCGATACATCGATTCCCGATGAGTTCCTCGCCGACTATCTGGAGATGCCGGTGCTCACACTCGAGGATGCGGCCGTCGTGCGCGCGGCGCTCGCCGAATTCGCGCCCGCGCTCCCGGCGCCGCCCATGCGAGGCGACACGAACATGCGGACAATCGACGCCCCGCCCGTCCCCGTGCTCACGCTCGACACGCTTCTGCTCGATGCGCCTCGCAAGCTGAACATGCCCGCGACAGAACTCGACATCGCCCTGCTCGAATTCGACTACGACGGCTTCGTGATCGCGGCGAACAGCCCCGAGACACTCATAAGGCTCGCGAACGGCGAACTCGCTCGCATCGCGCGCCGGGACGACCTCGAGAACGCGGGCATCCAGCGCCTGGGCAAAGCGGGACTCAAGCCAATCTCCGATGCGCAGGGCAGTCGCGACGAATCGCCGTATGCCGGCGGCTTCATCATGCCCGCGCGCGAAGCATGGCCCGCGTTCGTCGCCGACGAGTTGCCCGCGCTGCGCAATGCCGGCTGGCGCGTCGTCATCGTGCCCAATTCGCGTTTCGACGTCGTCGAGATCGACGAAATAGAGGCGGCCGCGCGCGCCGCTGAGCACGGCTGGTTCGATCTCGAACTGGGCATCATGGTCGAGGCTGAGCGCGTGCGCCTCGAACCGCTCCTCGCGGAGCTGTTCGCCCGCGACCGCCGCTGGCTCAACGGCGCGATCGATCTGATCGACGACGCGCACGCGGTCGAATTCCGCACGCAGGCGGGCAGGCGCTTCAAAGTGTGCGCCGCCCGCATCAAGCCGCTCGTGCGCGCGCTGATCGATCTGTTCGACCGCGCCGACCTTCGCGCGGATTCGCCGTTGCGGCTTTCGGCGCTCGAAGCCGGCCGCCTCACCGGAGCCGATGAAACGCTGCGTTGGCAATTCGGCGGCGACGCGTCGATGGTCGAACTCGCGCAACGGCTGCGCAAAGCCGCGGGGCCGCGCCGGATCGACGCGCCGAGCGGCCTGAAAGCGACGCTGCGCGATTATCAGCGCGAGGGTGTCGACTGGATGCAGTTCCTCCGCGAGCAGGAGCTCGCGGGCGTGCTCGCCGACGACATGGGCCTCGGCAAGACCGTGCAGACGCTCGCGCACATCCTCGTCGAAAAGGAAGCCGGCCGCCTCACGCAGCCGGCGCTGATCGTCGTCCCGACCACGCTCGTCAACAACTGGCAGGAAGAAGCGCGGCGCTTTGCGCCCGGCCTCAAAGTGCTGGATCTTCACGGGCCGCTGCGTCACGAACGCTTCGCGCGGATCGCGGAGCACGAGCTCATCATCACGACTTATCCGCTCGTCTGGCGCGACCACGAAGCTCTGTCAGCGCACGACTATCATCTGTTGATACTCGACGAGGCGCAGTACGTGAAGAACGCATCGAGCAAGGCGGCGGGCGTCATCCGCACGTTGCGCGCGCGGCACCGCCTGTGCCTCACCGGCACGCCGCTCGAAAACCATCTGGGCGAACTGTGGTCGCAATTCGATTTCCTGCTGCCCGGCTTTCTCGGCACGCAAAAAGACTTCGCCGCTCGCTGGCGCAAGCCGATCGAGAAGCACAACGACCAGACGCGCCGCAGCCTTCTCGCGCGACGGATCCGCCCCTTCATGCTTCGCCGCCGCAAGGATGATGTCGCGACCGAACTGCCGCTGAAGACGACGATCGTGCGCAGCGTCGAACTGGAGGGCGCGCAGCGCGATCTCTACGAGACCGTGCGCACCGCGATGCAGAAGAAAGTGCGGGACGCCATCGAGAAGCAAGGTTTCGCACGCAGCCATATCCTAATGCTCGACGCGCTGCTGAAGCTGCGACAAGTGTGCTGCGATCCGTCGCTGGTCAAGCTGCCGGGCGCGAGGAAGACCCCGGAATCGGCCAAGCTCGCGCTGTTGCTCGAGATGCTGCCGAATCTCATCGAAGAAGGCCGGCGCGTGCTCGTGTTCTCGCAGTTCACGGGCATGCTTGCGGTCATTGCCGGCGCGCTCGATGAAGCCGGTCTGACGTACGTCACGCTGACCGGCGAGACTGCGGATCGCACGACGCCCGTGCGGCGCTTTCAGGCGGGCGAGGTGCCCGTTTTCCTGATCAGCCTGAAGGCAGGCGGCGTCGGCCTGAACCTCACCGCCGCCGATACCGTCATCCACTACGACCCGTGGTGGAATCCCGCCGCCGAGAATCAGGCGACGGATCGCGCGCATCGCATCGGGCAGGACAAGCCGGTGTTCGTGTACAAGCTCGTCGCGACCGGCAGCATCGAAGAAAAGATAGTGTCGATGCAGGAGCACAAGGCAGCACTCGCAGCGGGCATTCTGTCCGATGACGCGCGCGCCGTGGAGAAGTTCTCCGTCGAGGATATCGACGCGCTGCTCGCGCCGATTCCCGATGCCTGACGCGCGTTTAGCGGTATGCGTTGATCGTATCCCGCGTCTTCTTTGCCGCGTCGGCCGCGGCTTGCGCGTAATCATCGCCCTTGCCCGCGTAGATGATCGCGCGCGACGAGTTGATCAGCATGCCCGTGCCGTTCGCGGTGCGGCCCGCGCGCACGGTCGCTTCGACATCGCCGCCTTGCGCGCCGATTCCCGGAATCAGCAACGGCATATCGCCGACGATCCCGCGCACCGTTTCGATTTCTTTCGGAAACGTCGCGCCGACGACCAGCCCGAGCTGGCCGCTCGCGTTCCACTTTTCCGCTGCGAGCGTCGCGACGACCTGATACAGCGGCTTGCCGTCGGTCGTCAGGAATTGCAGATCCGAACCGCCCGCATTCGACGTGCGGCACAGCACGATCACGCCCCGGCCTTCATGCGCGAGATACGGCTCGATCGAGTCGAAGCCCATGTACGGATTCACCGTCACGGCATCCGCGTTATAGCGCTCGAACGCTTCCTTCGCGTACTGCTCGGCCGTACTGCCGATATCGCCGCGCTTCGCATCCAGAATCACCGGAATGCCGGCGTGTTTCTCGTGGATATGCGCGATCAGCGCTTCGAGTTGATCTTCCGCGCGATGCGCCGCGAAATACGCGATCTGCGGCTTGAACGACGACGCATACGGCGCGGTCGCATCGACGATGGTTTTGCAGAACTCGAAGATCGCATCGGCGCGGCCGTTCAGGGCGCCGGGGAATTTGGCGGGTTCCGGGTCGAGGCCGACGCACAGAAGCGATTGCGTCCGCGACCACGCGGCGTTGAGAGACTGGATGAATGACATGGCGGGATTTCGTTGAACGTCGATGCCACGCATTTTAACGTGCGAGGCATCGCGTCCATTGGCTGGCATCAGCGCGCAGCGTCCCGCGCCCGCGCCTTCGCTCCGGCTCGCGTGCGCGGCCTTCCCCGCCGCGCCGCCTCCCCGGTGCGCTCGACGGTAAAGCGAAACTCACGCGAAAGCCGCTCGCCCGGTTCGAGCACGGTCATCCCGTGGGCTTCCCCGCCGCCGGGCAGATTCACCGCGTTGATCGGATGATCGACGGGCTCGAAGCAGAAAAAGCTCTCGCCGGGCGGCGCATACAGCACGTAGTAATCGGTGTCGGCGGCGATCGTGAGCGACAGGCGGCGCTTCGGCCATAGCACCCTCGTGCGACCGCTCCAGCCGGTGAACGCGTTGTTCACCATCTCCGACGGCATCGGATACGCGACGCCGAATTGCCACGCGGGCGGCGTCGGCACGTGCCGCACCGGCAGCCAGTCGTCGCCGCAAAGCCACACGCCGCCCGCCGCCGCGGACAACTCCGTGTCCGCCTCGCGCATCAGGAACGGATGCAGCCCGAGGCCGAACGGCAGCGCTTCATCGCCGGTATTTTCCACATCGAGCGACACGGCGAGCGTGGCGTCGTCGAGCGCGTAAGTCTGCGCGGCGCGAAAGGCATAAGGCTTGCCGTCGCTGCGATCCAACGTCAGACGCACGCGCGTGGACGCTTCCTCAGCGACTTCCCACGCGCCGAGCCAGCCATCGCCATGCAGCGGCAGCGGTTCGCCGGCGCGGTTGCACGGCACGTCGATCGAGCGTCCTGAAAACTGAAAGTGCCCGTTGCCGATACGGTTCGAATACGGCAGAAGCGGATAGCACGCGAGCTGATTCGGATCCGTGTCCGGACCGGGATCGACGCACGGCCGGAAGATCGGCACCAAGGTGCCCTGGTGCCGCCAGTCGAAGCGCGTGATCCCGCCGCCGAGCGACGGCGCGAGTTCGAGCCGCAGATGCGCGTTGGCGAGTGTGATACAGCCATCGGCATCGCGGCCGCCCATCGCGACCATCGCGGTGCCCGGGCCGGGCCGGACCGGTGGTTCGGTTGCAGCGGCGAGCCTCGAACGCCGGGCGTTCGCCTGTGCCTTGGACGTCGATGCAGAATTCGGTCTTTGCTCTGTGCGCGCACCAGCCATGACTCGTGCTCCATCGAGAGGCGAAAAACCCGGCGTCGCCGGGGTGTGTCGGGCGGTGCGTCGATCGCGCGCCGCCTCGCTATTTTCGGTTACGCCTTGCCCGCGAATACCGCTTCGGCGATGCCGCGCGCGCAGGGCGTCGCGACGAACACGCCGCCTGCGTGCGCATCGCTTTTCAGCGCCTCCTCAGAAAGGCCGAGGCGCGCGCTCGTGACGTACAGCGTGCCGAAGTCCGCGCCGCCGAACGCGACGCAACTCGGCTGCGCGGTCGGCACGTCGATGCGCGCCGTCTCGCGGCCGTCGCGTCCATAGCGCACGACGCGCCCGCCGCCCCACTGCGCATTCCACAAGGCGCCTTCGGCATCGACGATCGAGCCGTCGGGCACGCCGGTCGCATCCGTCAGCGCGACGAACACGTGGTCGTTGGCGAACGTCGGATAGTCGCAGACGCGGATCTCGCGCGTCGGCGAGTCACAGTAGTACATCGTCGCGCCGTCGGGGGAAAAGCCGATGCTGTTCGAAATCGCGCAATTGCCGAGCGGGAGGCGCTCCAGAGACAGATCCGGGTTCAGCCGATAAAAGCCGCCGATCGCCTGCGCATCTTCCACGTCGTGCTTCGTGCCGAACACGAAGCGCCCTTCGCGGTCGCAGCGGCCATCGTTGAGACGCGTCGGCAGATCGGCTTCGACGTCCATGATCGTGTCGATGTGACCCGTCGCGATCTCATAGAAGGCGAGCCGCGACGCGAGGCCCAGGAGCAGGAAACGCGCATCGGCGCAGGGCGTAAAGCAGGCGAGCCGCTCGGGCATCGCGAACGATTGGCTCGCGCCGTCGCGCGGGTCGTAGCGCCACAGCGTCTTGCCTTCGATATCGGTCCACCAGAAGCAGCCGCTTGTGGCGCACCACGTGGCGCCCTCGCCGAGCGAGCATTGGCTGTCGACCAGAAGCTGCGCGCGCATCGAGTTCATCAGGCCCATCCTCCGTCGACGATGATGTCTTGCGCCGTAATCATGCTGCTGTCGTCCGAAGCGAGAAAGAGCGCCGCGCGCGCGAGATGCGCGGGCAGCAATTCCCCGCCGATGCACTGGCCCTGCTTGATCGCTTCCTTGCCGGCCTCGTCGAGCCACAGGCGCTTTTGCTTTTCGGTCATCACCCAGCCCGGCACGAGCGTATTCACGCGAATGCCGAACTTGCCGAGATCGCGCGCGAGGCCGCGCGTCATGCCCTGCACCGCCGACTTCGACGTCGTGTAGACCGGGAAGTTGCCTTGCTTGAGCATCCAGCTGATCGAGCCGAGATTGATGATCGAGCCGCCGCCCAGGCGCTTCATGTCGTCGATCACGGCCTGAGCCGCGAAGAACTGATGGCGGATGTTGACCGCGATGCCCGCATCGTATGAGTCCGGCGTGACGTCCTCGATTGCGTGGCGCTTGTCGTTGGCGGCATTGTTGACGAGCACGCTGATCGGGCCGAATGCGGCGCGGACGTCGTCGATGCCTTTTCGCAATGCGTCGATGTCGGTCAGGTCGACGCGCAGGAACATCGGGCGGGTCTGGGTTGCTGTCAGGGCTGCGCCCAGGCGGTCGGCGAGCGCTTCGCCCGCGTCGGTGTCGATGTCGAAGAAGGCGACCTTCGCGCCCTGATCGAAGAAGTGTTCGACGAAACCCTCGCCGATGCCGGTCGCTCCGCCGGTGATCAGGACCGTTTTGCCTTCCAGGCTTGGGTATCTTGCCAGTGATTTGTTGATCGGTGCCATGTTGGTTGTCCCTCTGCTTTTTTTTGCGCTTGCTTCCGTGGAATCCTGTTTTCGTGTCGGTCTATTTGCACGGCCCTTGTGAGGGGCAGTGCTGATAAACCAACGCGAATACGGGATCCGCGAAAGCCCAACGTTATCCAACCTCAATCCCGCGAGCCGCGATTCTTCAACTGATCGAGCAACACGGCAGCAAGCAAAATCGCCCCTCGCACGAGGTACTGATAAAACGCATCGATATTCAGGAGATTCATGACGTTTTCAACAGTGCCCATGATGAGCACCCCGATTACGACGCCAGAAATCGTCGCCCGCCCGCCGAGCAGTGAAACTCCTCCCAGCACGCAAGCCGAAATCACGTTCAGCTCGAACCCCTGTGCCGCATTCGGCTGCCCCGACGTGATGCGCGAAGCGAGAATGACGCCCGCCAGCGCCGTCACCGCGCCCTGAATCAAAAAGATCCACACGCGCGTGCGCTCGACATTGATACCCGCAAGCCGCGACGCTTCCGGATTGCCGCCAATCGCCAATGTATTACGTCCATACACAGTCTGATTGAGCAATACGCCAAAAACGATGAAACACGCAAGCGTCACCCAGATAGGCAGGGAAATCCCGATCATCGACAAGCTGCCGAGCGCGATAAACGTATCCGACGATACGCCGACCGCCTGCCCATGCGACACGATGAACCCGAGCCCGCGCACGATTTCCATCGTTGCGAGCGTGGTGATCAGCGCATTGATGCGCAGATAGGCGATCACCGCGCCGTTCACGAAGCCGATCACCGCGCCCGCCGCCACCGCCGCGACGATCGCGATCGCGGTGTTGTCGGTCGCGTTGAGCACCATCGCGCAAAGCACGCCGGCAAACGCGATCGTCGAACCGACCGACAAGTCGAAGTCGCGCGACGCGAGACAGAACATCATCGTGCACGCGACCATGCCGATCTGCGAGATCGACAACGCCAGACCGAGCATGTTCTCGATCGAGAAGAAGTGATCGACGGTCAGCGACATCGTCAGGAACATGACGATGAAGATCACGATCAGGCTGTACTCGGTGATCTGCTGCCACCACTTCTGTTTGTCGTTCTTTTGCGGGATCAGCGCATTCGCGACGGTTTCCGTCGCCTGCCCCACGATGTTTTCTCTTGCTTCCATGATTCGCTCCTCTTGTCCTTACGCCGCCTGCGCGACGGTGTCCGACTGCGGCAGCGCGAGACCCAGCACCGCCTGTTCGCTTGCCTCACCGCGCGGCAATTCGCCCGCGATCCGCCCCTGCCGCATCACGACGATCCGGTCGGACACGCCGAGCACTTCCGGCAACTCCGACGAAATCATCACGATCGCGCAGCCGCGCTCCGCGAGCTGATAGATCACGTTATAGATTTCATGTTTCGCGCCGACGTCGATGCCGCGCGTCGGTTCGTCGAGAATCACGACCTTCAGATCCGGCTCCGCGAGCCAGCGCGAAAGAATCGCCTTCTGCTGATTGCCGCCCGACAGGAAGCGGATGCGCTGCTTGCGGCTCGGCGTCTTGATCTTCAGAAGCTGAATGAAGCGCTCGGCCGTCTGCGCTTCCTTCTTGCGATCGAGAAACAGCCCGCCACGCAGATAGTGACGGCGGCACGAGATGTTGATGTTCTCCGCGACCGTCGCCATCGCGACGATGCCTTCTTCCTTCCGATCTTCCGGACACAGCACGATGCCGTGGCGGATCGCCTCGCCGGTGCTGCGCACGCGGATTGCCTCGCCGTCGAGCGTGATCGTGCCGCCTTTCTTCTTGTCCGCGCCGTAGACGAGATGCATCAGTTCGCTGCGGCCCGCACCGACCAGGCCGAAGAAACCGACGATCTCACCGCGCTTCACCTCGAAGTTCGCGGGCGCGCTCAACGCGTCGCCCTGCACGTCCTTCACTGAGAAGCGCACCTCGCCCAGCGGCCGCGCGCGATAGTTATAGATATCGCTGATTTCGCGGCCGACCATTTCCTGCACGAGCGTCTCGCGCGGCACTTCCGCCAGCGACAGATGCGACGCGATCTTGCGGCCGTCGCGGAAAATCGTGCACGCATCGCACAGCTCGTAGATCTCGTCCATGCGATGCGAGATGTAAATCAACGCGCGATTGTCGGCCTTGAGATCGCGCACGAGCTTGAAGAGCACTTCCGTCTCGCGATGCGACAGCGAACTCGTCGGTTCGTCCAGCGCGATCACGCGCGCGTTGCGCAACAGCGCCTTGCAGATTTCGACCATCTGCCGCTGCGCGATCGAGAGCTTGCGCAGCTTCGCGTTCGGGTCGAGATCGACGCCCATCGCCGTGAGCCGCTCGCGCACGTGCGCTTTCGCCGCACGCTTGTCGACCCAGCCAAGCCGGTTCGGCAGCGCGCCGAGCAGCAGGTTCTCGGCCACGGTCAGGTCCGGCACGTACTGCAATTCCTGATGAATCACCGCGATGCCCGACGCGATCGAAGCCGCCGCGCTCGCGAAATGCACTTCCTTGTCGTCGATGAGCACGCGCCCCGAATCGGGCTGATACTCGCCGCCGAGAATCTTGAGCAAGGTCGACTTGCCCGCGCCGTTCTCGCCCATCAAGCCGTGAACTTCGCCGGCGTTGACGTCGAACGACACGCCATCGAGCGCGCGCACGCCTGGAAACACCTTGCCGATATTGTCAAAACGCAGCGTCGCTGACACATCGCCTCCTTATGCTTCGAGCGGGCCGCGCAAAAGCACGCGGCCCGCCCTCATCCAATGACTTAGTTCGATGCCAGGCCCATCTGCTGACGCACCGACGCCACGTTTTCACGCGTCGCCAGCATGCCGGTCGTGAGCGTGAGCGGCGGCGGCGCCTTGCCGTCCTTGATCCACGCGTACATCAGCTCGGACGTTTCTTCGCCGTGGCGCTTCGGGCTGATGATGACGGTGCCGTAGAAGCCCGTCGGATTCGGCTTCTTGAACTCGTTCAACGCCGAGTCCGAACCGCCGATGCCGATGCCGATCATGTTGTCCGCCTTGAAGCCGCGGCCTTCCGCGGCGCGCACGGCGCCGAGCACGGCTTCGTCGTTCAGGCCGTAGGCGACCCAGTGCTTGAACTGCGGGTTCTTCGTGAGCGCGATGTTCGCGGCATTGAACGCGTTCTCGGTGTCGGTCTTCGCTTGCGGCGCGGCGACGATGTTCGCCTTCGGGAAGCCGGCGGCGACGAGCGCGTCGGTTGCGCCGCTCGTGCGGTCATGCGCGGTCGGCAACTGCTCGTAGGTCACGTCGATCGCGCCGACGTCCTTCATGTCCCAGCCGCGCTTCTTGATTTCCGCGGCGATGCCGTCGCCCACCTGCTTGCCGATGTTGTAGGCCGAAATGCCCATGTGCGGCACGGATTCGATCGGCTTGCCCGAGCCGTCGACGAGGCGGTCATCGACCGTCATCATCTTGAGCTTGTCTGCCTTCGCCTTCGCGACGATGCCCGGCCCGAGCTTCACGTCCGGCGTGCAGATGATGAAGCCCTGCGCCTTCTGCGCCGCGAGGTTGTCGATCGCGCTCATCACCTTTTCACCCGACGGCGCGCCGATCTTCACGAGCGTGAAGCCCTTCTCCTTCGCGGCGATTTCCGCGAATTTCCACTCGTCCTGGAACCACGGTTCTTCCGGCTGCTTCACGAGGAAGCCGATCTTGACGTCGTCGGCGGCCTGGGCGACGGGCGCCGCGATCATGGACGCGCTCGTTGCCGTGGCGGCGGCGATCAGCGTGAGGAACAGTCTGCGTTTCATTTTTTGTCTCCCGACTTCTTCCGATGTCGAACAATGCCCGCGCACGGGCGCTAACGAAGGTGTGTGGCCGCGTTGTTTTCTGTCGTGATGCCGCACCGCGGCCAGTGCGTCATTCTTCGGTGGTTCGTTGTTCAGTCGTGGTACAGCGCGGAACGGCCGCCATCCACGGTGATGCAGCTCGCGTTGATGAACGGCGCCTCGTCCGATGCGAGAAACACCGCCGTCATCGCGACTTCGTGCGGCTGGCCGATGCGCTTCATCGGCTGAAGATCGAGCGTCGCCTGGCGCGCGGCCTTCGGATCGGCTTGCGAATCCCACCAATCCAGCGTCAATTGCGTTTCGATGTATCCCGGCGCGATCGCATTCACGCGCACGTTGTTCGGCGCGTATTCGATGCCGAGCGCGCGCGTCAGTCCGATCACGCCGTGCTTTGCCACCGGATACGGAAAGCAGCCGGGAATGATCTTGAAAGCGTGCGTCGACGCGATATTCACGATGCTGCCCCGCCCGCGCACCACCATCCCCGGCAACACGGCCCGGCACCCGTTCCACACGCCGTCGAGATCGACGGCGAAGCAGCGGCGCCAGTCGTCGTCGGTCATCGTGAGCGGATCGCAAAACACGTTGATGCCGGCGTTGTTCACGAGCACGTCGAGCGGACCCAGGGAAGCCTCGATGTGCGCGACGGCCTCTTTCACCTGCGCGCTCTGCGTCACGTCCGTCTGCACCGCGAGCACGCGCGCGCCGCTCACTTCCGACGCAATGCGCTCGGCCGTCGCGCGCGCCGTGTCGATATCTAGTTCCGCCAGCGCCACCGACGCGCCCTCGCGCGCGAACGCCAGCGCGATCGCCGCACCGATGCCGCGTCCCGCGCCCGTGACCATCGTCACTTTGCCGGCGAGCCGGTTCATTTGATGTCGCCCCGCGCTTTCGCGAGTCCGTCGATGAATGCCTTTGCGTGCGATGCCGTCGCCTCCGCGCTCTGGCCCGGCTTGTACAGCGCAGAGCCGAGGCCGAAGCCGTTCGCGCCCGCGCTCAGGAACGGGCCCATGTTGTCGGGCGTTATGCCGCCGACCGGCACGAGCGGCACTTCCTGCGCGATCACCGCGCGCCATGCCTTCGCGACGGCCGGGCCGAGCTGCTCGGCGGGGAACATCTTCAGCACGTCGGCGCCGTTCTTCAGCGCGAGAAACGCCTCGTTCGGCGTCGCGACGCCCGGCGCGCACGCGAGACCTCGCGCCTTCGCGGCGCGAACGACATCGGCGTCGCTGTGCGGCATCACGACGAGTTCGCCGCCCGCGGCCTTCACGCTGTCGACATAACTCGGATGCAGCACCGTTCCCGCACCGACGATCGCATCGGCGGGCAGCGCCTGACGGATCGCCGCGATGCTGTCGAACGGCTGGGGCGAATTGAGCGGTACTTCGACGATGCGAAAGCCGGCTTCGTACAGCGCGCGGGCGTGTTCGGCGGCATCGGCCGGCGTCACGCCGCGCAGGATCGCGATCAGCGGGCACGCGGCGAACGCCTTCGCGAGACCGGCGTGCATCCCAAAGGGCGCGGGCAAATTGATGGATGGCTGCATCGTGTTGACTCCTTTTCAGGCCGTGCGCACAGGCGCGGCGACGAGGCCGGCAAGCACTGCAATTCGATAAAGGCCGTGCTCGGTGGCCTGCGCGACGATTGGCGCGTCATGGCAACCGAAGCGCGAAAGCGCGACGCGATAGCGGTCGCAGAGCGCGTCGCTGCCGATCAGGCGCAACGTTTTTCCCGCGAGCGCGGAACCTTCGCGCGTGAGCACTTCGCTCAGGCCGCGCAGTTCGTGGCCGATCAACAGCCCCGACAGATAATCCGGCTGCTGCTCGCCTGTCAGCTGACCGGTGAGGCCGAGCGTGCGCGTGGTGAAGATCGTCGCGAGCATGCCTGCATCGCCGGCATCGCGCGCCGTATCGACGCCGCGCACGAACGCCTGTTCGTCGTGCGTCGCGCTCGGATGCATCGTGCGGCCGAGAATCGTGTGATCACGCAGCACGCTGAAGGTCTCGCCCGTCATGAACGTGTAGAAGCGCTCGATGCGCTCATCGCTCACGAACGCCCATTTCGCATGCGTGCCCGGCAGTCCGATCAGCGCGCCGCCCGATGTTCCGAGCGACGGCTCGCTCGCCAGCGCGCCGAAAATCTGCGTTTCCTCGCCGCGCATCACGTTGGGCAACACGCCGCGCTCCAGCACGCCGGGCACGACATGCACCACGACGCCGCGCGACGTCTTCACCGTGACGATGCCCGCGACGAGCGCATCGGCCCCGGCGGGCGTTTCGACGTACGGCGCTTCCACCCAGCCCTGCGCGCTGCCGACCATGCCCGCCGCAATGACGGGCAACGGCGCATCGAGCGGCCCATGCGCATCGAGCCACGCGCCGCAGGTTTCCTCGAACGCCTGATCGAAGCCGCCCGCGGGCAGATTCATGATGCCGGCCGACGACGCGCGCGTGTCAAGCGCGGTGCCGTCGGCGCCTACCAGATAGGCGCGCAGCGACGTCGTGCCCCAGTCGAGCGCGATGAGCGTGGGCGTGCGAACAGGTGCGTTCATCGCTTGATCCTGCGCGCTGCCTGCGGGGCACGCCAGCCGAGTTCCTCGGAAATCGCGCGCGCTTCGCGCTGCACGACCGGAATCAGTTCTTCCATGCGCTCATGCGGCATATAGGGAATCGTGCTCGCCACCGACAACGCCGCGACGATCGCGCCGGACGCATCGCGCACCGGCGCGGCAACGCAGCGTATCGAAGCCTCGTTCTCTTCCAGATCGAACGTGAAGCCGCCTTGCGAATAGCGCGTCATGCGCTGCTGGAAGGTGTCGAAATCGGGCCGGTTGTCGGGCTTGAAACTCGTTTTCGCGAGCACGCGATGCGACGCTTCGAGCAGCTTCTTCCACGCGTTCGCTTCGAGGTCGAGCATCATTGCCTTGCCGATGCCCGTCGACGCGAGCGGCATGCGATGCCCGACGCGCGAGCGCATCTCCAGGCCGCGCGTGCCCGGAATCTTGTCGATGTAGAGGACGTCGTCGCCATCGCGCACGCCGAGGTGAATCGTGTCGTGCGTGTGTTCCGCGAGCGCCTGCAGATGCGGGCGCGCGACCGCCGTGAGCGGCATCTGTTCGAGCGCGATCGTGCCCAGTTCGATGAGCTTCGGCCCGAGCAGATAACCGCCCTGCACCTGGCGCAGATAGCGCGCCTGCACGAGCGAGCTGACGAGCCGATGGGTCGTGCTGCGCGTCGTGCCGAGCGCCGCGCCGAACGCGCGCAGATCGCGCGCGCCATTCGCGGCGGCTTCGAGAATCGCGAGGCCGCGCAGAAGCGTCTGGGTGCCGGCCTGCTGCGGCGTGACGTCCACGAGCGCGCTCGGCAACGCGATCGCGTCGGGATCGGGCATGTGCTTCGCCCCGCTCGCGCCGTTGCGCTTCACGCTCGGGCCGCTCGCGTGCGCGGATTGCGCTTGGGCGGCGTCGGTTTCCGGGTTCTGGAATTTGGTCATGGCGCAGGTCTCTCGTCGATCACGATGCGTGTCGTGCGTCGCTCGCAGGCGCCGCGGCGAGCGTTGCCGCACGAGCGTGCGAATGGTGCGAAGCGTGCGAAGCGTGCGAATCGTGTAAATCGTGTGAAGAGGCCAGCGAGCGCAGGCGAGCGATCGGGTGCATGACGTGTCTCCGTTGTTCTGGTCGTGCGCGCCGCTACGTTTTTTCGGTCGTCGCACGCATATGCCGTTCAGGCTGTGGTCGGATTGTAGTTCTGCCGCTTCGAACTATTCAATATGTGATCGTCATGCTCACATAATGGGATCATAACTGACAGCCGACAGCGACCCGAAAACAAAAAAGCCCTGATAAATCAGGGCTTTGCATTGTTTAGTTTCGCAAACTAAATTTCACTGCGGCAGCTCCGCCGCACCCATCCGCCGCGCGATGACGCGTGAACGCTGCGACAGATACGGCGCGTTGCGATGATCGTCGAAATACTTGGGCCGCGGCAGCATCACGGCGAGCCGCGCGCTTTGCCAGGCGGTCAGATTCGCCGCCGATGTCTTGTAGTAATACTGCGCTGCCGCTTGCGCACCGTAGACACCGTTGCCCCACTCGACCGAATTCAGATAGATCTCGAAGATGCGTTCCTTGTCCATCCAGAACTCGAGCATCCACGTGATCACGAGCTCCTGCGCCTTGCGAACGTAGCTCTTCTCGCGCGACAGAAAGAGATTGCGCGCGAGCTGCTGCGAAATGGTCGAACCGCCCGCGACGATCTTCCCGCGCGCCTTGTTCTTCTCCCAGGCCTGAAGAATGGCGTCGGTTTCGTAGCCGTTGTTGTTGACGAAGTTGGCGTCTTCCGACGCGATGATCGCGCGCTTCAGGTTGCGCGAAATCTGGTCGTACGGCACCCATGCGCGCTGCAGCGACACGCCGGGATGCGTCTTCGCGAGCGTCCACGCATCGGCACGCATGAAGGCCGTTGGGCCCGGATTCACGACCGTCCAGATGCCGATCTGCGCGAAAAAGTAGAGCTGCGTCGCGATGAATGCGATGCCGAGTACCGACACGCCGTACATGATCCAGCGTGCCGGGCCGAGCCGCACCGCTTTGTGCGCACGTGGCGCGCGCGTCCCGATCGGCGCGGTGGTCATCAGGCTTTGGCGGCCAGCATCTGGCGCAATTCGCGCAGCACGGCGCCGCCGTCCGGGCGCATGCCACGCCAGATGAAGAACGATTCAGCCGCCTGCTCGACCAGCATGCCGAGACCATCCGATGCGCGCGCGCCGAGCTTCGACGCGTGCCGCATGAAAACGGTCGGTTGCGCGCCGTACATCATGTCGTAGGCAAGCGTGCCCGCGCCGAATGCGCTGTCGTCGCAATCGGGCAACGCGGCGTCGAGGCTGCCCGCCGTCGCGTTGACGATGACGTCGTAGCGGCCCGCTTCCGCGCTGTCTGCGCCGCCGCCCGAGAAGCGCACGCCGCATTCGGCGGCGTTCGGCGCGAACTGGTCGACGAGCCGATGCGCCTTCGCCGCCGTGCGATTGACGATGGTGAGCGCCGCCGGCGCGCGATCGAAGATCGGCAGCACGACGCCGCGCGCCGCGCCGCCCGCGCCGAGCAGCAAAATGCGCGCGCCTCTGAGACTTACGCCGAGATTCACCTCGATGTCGCGCACGAGGCCGATGCCGTCGGTGTTGTCGCCCCGCACGCCATCTGACCCGAAGGACAGCGTGTTCACCGCGCCCGCCGCCGCCGCGCGCGGGGACAGCGCATCCGCGAGCGCGTGCGCTTCGAGCTTGAACGGCACCGTGACGTTCATGCCGCGCCCGCCCGACGCGACGAACTTCTTCACTTCATGCTCGAAGCCATTGAGCGGCCCGAGAATGCGCCCGTACTCGATGGGCTCGCCGGTCTGCTCGGCGAACTTCGCGTGAATCCACGGCGATTTGCTGTGCTCGATCGGATTGCCGATCACCGCGTATCGGTCTTTCATGGCGTCGGCTCCTGCGCGTTGTCCGGCGCTTCCGGTTGTGGCTGCTCCGCCGAGGCTTCCGCCTGCGCTTCCGCCTCGCTTTCCGCCGAGAGATCTTCGGTCTCGATGATGTCCTCGTCGGCTTCGTCTTCCTCGACCGGCGCGCTTGCGGACGGCGCATCGATGACGTGCAGCAGACGGCAGGACGCTTCGACGGTCAGTTCATCGATCGACACGACTTCCAGCATCACGCGCGTGCCGCGCGCATGCACGCCGAGGCCCGGCACGTGCAGGATCAGCGGAATTTCTTCGAGCCGGACGAGATCGTCCTTGATGACCGACGCCGGAACCTGCTTCCTGTTCTCCTGCTTCAGCCAGCGCAGGCACCAGAAGTACTCCATGCGGCGCTGATGATCGGCATATGCGGTGTACGTGTCGTCGAATCCCTGCACGACGGCGAAGAGATCCGCGTCCTTCGGCTTGAACGGCGCGGCGAGCTTGGCCGTCACGCCATGCTGCACGCACGCGAGCAGTTGCCATTGATTGACGAGATCGACGTAGCGGCGCAGCGGCGACGTGCTCCACGCATATTGCGCGACGCCCAGCCCTTCGTGCGGCGCGGGCGTCGTCTGCATGCGCGTGCGCTTCGGGCCGGGACCGCCGAAACCGCGCTGCGAGCGGTAGATGCCCGGCACGCCGTGATCGTCGAGGAATGCGCCCCACGACGAATTCGCGAGAATCGCGAGTTCCGCGACGATCAGATCGAGCGGCGAACCACGACGGCGAGGTGTGATCGTGATGTGCTCGCCATCGACATAAAAGTTGAAGTCGTTGTTGCGCTGCACTTCGCGCTTGAGACCGTAGCTCGCGCGCGCCTGCTGACGCTTTTCGAAGAGCGCCTGCGCGAGCGGCCACAACACGGCGATGTCGTCCTTGTGCGCGTAATCGCCCGTGCCTGCGGCGAGGCTTTCCTCGGTGACGAACGCGTCGAGATGGTTGTGGCGCAGGTTGCTCTTCACGAACACGCGCTCGGCGCGGGTTTCCGTCGCGACGATGTCCTGCGTCTCGCGGTTCACGATGATGTACAGCGACAGCGCCGGGCGCAGCCCGCCTTCGCCAAGCGTGAACACGTCGACGACGTTGTCCGGCAGCATCGTGATCTTGTCGCCAGGCATGTAGACCGTGGACAGACGTCCGCGCGCGATCGCATCGATCGTGTCGCCGCGCGTGATGCCGAGCGCCGGCGCCGCGATGTGAATGCCCACGCGTACGCGTCCATCGGAGAGATGCTGGACGGAGAAGGCGTCGTCGATTTCGGTCGTGGTGACGTCGTCGATGGAGAAGGCCTCGACATCCGCTTCGGGCAAGTCCTCGGGCAACGGGCCCGGCTGCACCGACGGAAAGCCTGTGCCATGCGGGAAGTATTCCGACAGAAAGCGCGCTTCATGCAACGCGCGCGGCGACGCGATGCCGCCGCATTCGAGCATCAGCCGCGCCTGAGAAATGCCGCGCGCAGCCGCCGCCGCTTCGAGCGCCTTGTACTCGATGGAATTCTTGTCGGGCTTGGTGAGCAGGCCGAGCGCCTTGTCTTTCAGTGCGTCGGGCAGCTTGCCCGCCTTCAGGTCGTCTTCGTAACCTTGCTGCACGAGCGCCTGCTGACGCTTGCGCTCGAGCGACGCGAGCGCCATCTGCAGTTGTTCCTGCGGCGCGCGCTGATACTGGCCGCGCCCCTTGCGCCG
This sequence comes from Caballeronia sp. INML1, assembly GCF_023631085.1. NCBI lineage: Bacteria > Pseudomonadati > Pseudomonadota > Betaproteobacteria > Burkholderiales > Burkholderiaceae > Caballeronia > Caballeronia sp. INML1. The sequence goes on from NZ_JALQDT010000035.1 coordinate 20,815, forward strand.
GAAATAGACCGGCGCGCCGTGCATGCGCAGGACGAGCGCCGCGCGTTCCGTGGGACCGAATTTGTCGCCGAAGTAATCCGCGCCGAGTGCGGCGAACGGAAATTCTTCGTCGGGCGCACATTCCCAAAGGAAGTCGAGATCGATCTCCTGCGCGATGGCGTCGGCTTCCTGCATCAGGTCGCCGGCCGCGGGTTTGTCGAACTCGATCAGCACGTCTTTCGCGCGCACCTTGGCGCGCCGCCCGCCCGGCAGCTCGACCTGGAACGCGTCGCCCTGTTTAGACAACACCGATCCGGCCTTGAAACTACCCGATTCCTCGAAGAAAACGTTCACTCAATACTCTCGTAAAACGGTGGACCGGGCCGCGTCGTTTGCGCCGGTAGGTGAATTATTGTGACGCCGCTGTCACGCCGCCGCCGGCGCGACGAGCGGTGGCGGCGCCTGATCGCAAAACGCGATGACATCGGCGAGATAGGCCGGAAAGTCGCTGATCGCGTGATCGCCGCCCTGAATCAGCGTGGTTCGCACGCCGGGATAGTGGTCGAGCATCGTGCGGTAGTCGAGCACTTCGTCGCCCGTCGCCGCGATCAGATAGTAGCGCTCGGGCCGCGTGATCGAATCGATCGCGAGCGCGCGCAATTCGTCGAGATGGCGCGGCAATACGGTGATGCTGCCGTCGCCGTGCCACAACGGCTGTTCGCCGAGATAGCGGCTCAGATCGCGATCGGGCATCACGGCGGGATTGAGCAGCACGGCACGCCAGCCGTGCTTTTGCGCAAGATACGTCGCGTAATAGCCGCCGAGCGAACTGCCGACGACGGTCACGTCGGCCATCTTCTCGCCCACGGCGAGCGATTCCGCCAGCGCGACGGCGTCGAACGGCGACACCGGCAGCGTCGGGCACCGCCATTCGCCGAGCCGCCCGAGTTCCGCGAGACGCGCCTGCATCACGCGCGCCTTGAACGATTGGGGAGACGAGCGAAAGCCGTGCAGATAGAGAATCACGCGTGTCCTCCCGCGCCGCGCGCCGAGAGCGCGTCGAGCAGTTTCTGATGGACGCCGCCGAAGCCGCCGTTGCTCATCACGAGCACGTGGTCGCCGGGGCGCGCGGCGGCCGTCACCGCCTTCACCAAAGGTTCGATCTCGTTGAACGCCCGCGCCTTGTCGCCGAGCGGAGACAGCGCCTCGGCGAGATCCCAGCCGAGCTTGTCGCGGCCTTCGCGCGCGCCGTAGCCGAACACCAGATCCGCGCTCGCGAGGCTCGCGGGCAATTGCGCTTTCATGGTGCCGAGCTTCATTGTGTTGGAGCGCGGCTCCAGCACGGCGAGGATGCGCGCATCGCCGATTCGTGTCCTCAATCCCGCGACCGTGGTTTCGATCGCGGTCGGATGATGCGCGAAGTCGTCGTAGACGGTGACGCCGTCCACGCTGCCCTTCAATTCCATGCGCCGCTTGACGTTGCGGAAGCTCGCAAGCGACTTCACCGAGTGCGCCGCCGGCACGCCGACCGAGCGCGCTGCCGCGATCGCCGCGAGCGCGTTCATGCGGTTGTGCTCGCCCTGCACCTGCCAGTCGACGATGCCCTGACGCTCGCCCTCCCAGTACACGGCGAACCGCTCGTCGACGGGTGCGCCCTTTTCGGCGGGCAGCGCCTGCCAGCCGCCTTCGACGCCGAAGCGCTCCACGCCGGACCAGCAGCCGCGCGTGAGCACGCGCTCGAGCGCGGCCTCACGCCCGTTCGTGACGATGCGGCCGACGCCGGGCACCGTGCGAACGAGATGATGGAATTGCGTTTCGATGGCGGCGAGATCGGGAAAGATATCGGCGTGATCGAATTCGAGGTTGTTGAGCACTGCCGTGCGCGGGCGATAGTGGACGAACTTCGAGCGCTTGTCGAAAAACGCGGTGTCGTATTCGTCGGCTTCGATGACGAAGAAGCTCGAATCGGTCAGACGCGCCGAGATGCCGAAGTTGAGCGGCACGCCGCCGATGAGAAAGCCGGGGTTCATGCCCGCGTCTTCGAGCAGCCACGCGAGCATGGAGCTCGTCGTGGTCTTGCCGTGCGTGCCCGCGACGGCGAGCACCCATTTGCCGTTCAGCACGTGCTCGCCGAGCCACTGCGGGCCGGACGTGTACGGCAGGCCGCGATCGAGAATGGCCTCCATCAGCGGATTGCCGCGCGTCACTACGTTACCGATGACGAACAGATCCGGTTCGAGCGCGAGTTGCTCGACGCCGTAACCTTCGATCAACTCGATGCCCTGCGCTTCGAGCTGCGTGCTCATCGGCGGGTAGACGCCCGCGTCGCAGCCGGTGACCTTGTGGCCCGCCTCGCGCGCAAGAACCGCGAGCCCGCCCATGAAGGTACCGCAGATGCCGAGGATGTGGATGTGCATAAACCGTGTCGCGCCGCGCGGGCGATTGAGATGCAAAAAAACAGGAACGGCGCCGTACGTGTGAATCCGGGGGCAAACCCGTGCAGAAAGGCGCCTGAAGGCGCATATTGTAACCGAGCACGCCAGGCGCTCTTTCGCTGGCGCACGTGTCTCGCACGGTGTCCGCAAAAGGGCCGTTTTAGCTTATCTAGTATCATTCCGGCATGGTTCGCAAATCACATTTCGATCCGCAGCGCGTACGCGAGGAAATCGCGATTGCCGCCGCGAGAATGATCGCCGAAGACGGCCTCGACTACTCCACCGCCAAGCGCAAGGCCGCGCGGCAGGTCGTCGGCGAGGCGAAGATCGGCGGGGAATTTCTGCCCGATAACGATCAGATCGAAGAGGAAATCCGCGAATATCAGGCGATTTTCCAAAGCGACAGTCAACCGCTCGTGCTGCGGCGCATGCGCGAAGTCGCGCTCGAATGGATGGAACGCCTGAAGCCCTTCGATCCGTATCTGACGGGCGCGGTGCTCAACGGCACGGCGGGCGAGCATTCGGATGTCCATCTGCAATGCTTTTGCGACAATCCGAAAGAAGTCGCGATCTATCTGCTGAATGCGAACGTGCAATACGACGTCTCGGAGACGCGGCACTTCGCCGGGCGCGGCTATGTCGAGACGCTGAGTTTTCTGCATCGGGTGCGCAATGAGGAGCCGATCGGCGTTCACATCGCGCTTTACGGCGCCGATGATCTCCGCGGCGCCGTGCGCGCGGACGGTCGCGGTCGCCTCGCCCGCGCGAACTCGGCGGCCGTGCGCGCACTGCTCGATCACCCCGATGTCCCGCCGCTGGAAATCGGCGGCTGATCTTTCTTCTGGACACTCATGAAAAGCACACGCATTCTGGCGGCCCTCGTGGTCGCGGTCGCCGCGACCGTCGGCGGCTTTTACGCGGGTCACATGTTCACCGGCGGCGATACCGTCGCCGCGCCCCAGCCGAACGGCAACGCCGTCGACCAGCTATGGAAGGCGACGCCGCCGGGTGCGTCGGGCACCGCCGCGCCGCTCGCCTCGTTCAAGGGCAAGCCGGTCGTCGTCAATTTCTGGGCGTCCTGGTGCGGACCCTGCGTGAAGGAAATGCCGACGCTCTCCGCCATGCAGCGCGACTATGCAAAGAAAGGCGTCACGTTCATCGGACTTGGCGTCGATAGCGAAAAGAATGTCAACGATTTCCTTCAGAAGGTTCCCGTTGGCTACCCTGTGTATGTCACCGGCTTCGGCGGCGCGGATCTTGCGCGTAGCTTCGGCAACAGCGCGGGTGGCTTGCCGTTCACCGTCGTGATCGACGCCAAGGGACAGGTCCGCTCGACAAAATTGGGCGAAGTCGACGTTGCACAATTGAAGCACACGCTCGACAGCCTGTAAAAATTCGCCGTTCGTAAGCAGCGGCTTGCGCTAAGTAAGCTGCGAGTTAAGGTACAGTACGGCGATATTGCATGAAATTCGGGATATCGCGCAGCGCGGAGCGGTAATTTGTCCCATAGTTTCGAAGTGGTCTGCACGGTAAAACTAGACAAAATTCTCTAAACGGCGCTAAAGTGCGCCGAATTCCGCACAACCCGAAGCGACTATGACAACTCTGCCGGTGCCACGTGGCCACCTCGCTGCCGTGTCCGACATCTGTGAAAACGATGACGGCTTCGGCGGCGCATCCGCAGTCCTCATGCGCAGCCGGTTCGGGCGCGCGCTTCAAAGCGACCACGCCGGCGCGTTCGACACGCACGCCGTCGGTGTGCCGACCGACTCCGCCGCCGGCGTGCGCAACGTGCGCGTGCGCGTCGGCCTGCCGGCCGCGCCAACGCGCGGCTGAGCAGTCAGAACACCCACAAATCAAGTCAAGCACCGGGCAACCCCGGTCTCCAAGTATTGAAAGGGGATTTTTCGATGGACCTTCGTAAACTGAAAACGCTGATCGACCTCGTCTCGGAATCCGGCATCTCGGAACTGGAAGTGACGGAAGGCGAAGGCAAGGTTCGCATCGTCAAGAACGCCGCGCCCGTTTACATGCAGGCGCCGCAACAGTACGCGCCGCAGGTGCAGGCGCCGGCCGCGCCGCAATTCGCCGGCGCGGGCGAAGCAGGCGCGCCGGCAGCAGCAGCGCCAGCCGCAGCCGCGCCGCAAGGTCATATCGTGACCTCGCCGATGGTCGGCTCGTTCTACCGCGCGCCGTCGCCGGGCGCGGACCCGTTCATTCAGGTCGGCGATACGGTGAAGGAAGGCCAGACGCTCTGCATCATCGAAGCGATGAAGCTCTTGAACGAAATCGAATCGGATAAGGCCGGCGTCGTGAAGGAAATCCTCGTCGAAAACGGACAGGCGGTCGAATACGGCCAGCCGCTCTTCGTGATCGGCGACTAAAGGCGCATCGGGCCAGGCGGCGGATGCGAATTGCATCGGCCCCCCGGCTTACCGCGCCGGCGCTTAAGCGACATCGATCCGTCGAGAAGCGCTTCGCCGATTGGATCCCCGAGGGCCGCTCGCGCGAGCCCGTTGATGAGCCGACCCACTATGTTTGAAAAAATTCTCATTGCGAACCGCGGCGAAATCGCGCTTCGCATCCAGCGCGCGTGCCGCGAGCTGGGCGTCAAGACAGTCGTCGTCTACTCGGAGGCCGACAAGGAAGCGAAGTACGTCAAGCTGGCCGACGAAGCCGTGTGCATCGGGCCAGCGCCTTCCAATCTCTCCTATCTGAATATGCCGGCGCTCATCAGCGCGGCTGAAGTCACCGACGCCGAAGCCATCCACCCCGGCTATGGCTTCCTCTCCGAAAACGCCGATTTTGCCGAGCGCGTCGAGCAATCGGGCTTCACATTCATCGGTCCGCGTCCCGAGACCATCCGCCTGATGGGTGACAAGGTCACCGCGAAGCAAACGATGATCAAGACCGGCGTGCCGTGCGTGCCGGGTTCCGAGGGCGCGTTGCCGGACGATCCGCGCGAGATCGTGAAGATTGCGCGCACGATCGGCTACCCTGTCATCATCAAGGCGGCGGGCGGCGGCGGCGGGCGCGGGATGCGCGTGGTGCACACGGAAGCGGCGCTCGTCAACGCGGTCAACATGACGCGCGAGGAAGCGGGCCGCGCCTTCGGCAACCCGCAGGTCTACATGGAGAAGTTCCTCGAGAACCCGCGGCACATCGAGATTCAGGTGCTGTCGGATTCCTTCCGTAACTCGATCTGGCTCGGCGAGCGTGATTGCTCGATGCAGCGCCGTCACCAGAAGGTGATCGAGGAGGCGCCGGCGCCGGGCATCGCGCGGCGTCTGATCGAGCGCATCGGCGACCGCTGCTCCGACGCCTGCAAGAAGATGGGCTATCTCGGCGCTGGCACCTTCGAGTTCCTTTACGAGAACAACGAGTTCTACTTCATCGAGATGAACACGCGCGTTCAGGTCGAGCACCCGGTGACGGAACTCATCACGGGCGTCGATATCGTGCAGGAACAGATCCGCATCGCCGCGGGCGAAAAGCTGTCGATCCGCCAGAAGGACATTCAGTTCCGCGGCCACGCGATCGAATGCCGCATCAACGCGGAAGATCCGTTCAAGTTCACGCCGTCGCCGGGACGCATCACGTCGTGGCATACGCCGGGCGGCCCGGGCATCCGCGTCGATTCGCACGCGTACGCCAACTACTTCGTTCCGCCGAACTACGATTCGATGATCGGCAAGCTGATCGCGTACGGCGCGACGCGCGAGCAGGCGATCAACCGCATGCGCATCGCGCTGTCGGAAATGGTCGTGGAGGGCATCTCGACCAACATCCCGCTGCATCGCGAGCTGATGATCGACGCCAAGTTCGTCGAAGGCGGCACGAGCATCCACTATCTCGAGAACAAGCTGGCCGCGCGTCAGGCGGCAGTCGCCGAAGAGTCCTGAGAGACACGAGCATGAGTTACCGGGAATTGATCGCCGAGCTGGATCGCGAGCACGCGGAAGCGCTGTCCGACGCGCTGCTTGAAGTCGGCGCGCTGTCGGTGTCCGTCGAGGATGCCGATGCCGACACGCCCGACGAGCAGCCGCTCTTCGGCGAGCCGGGACTCGTGCCCGAGAAGAGTGCGTGGAACCGCTCGCGCGTCGTCGCGCTGCTCGCCGAGGATGCCGATCCCGACGTGCTGCTCGCCGCGGCGGCGAACGAGATCGGCCTCGCGGCGGCGCCGTCTTTCACTGTGCGCGACGTCGAGGAGCAGGATTGGGTGCGTCTCACGCAGGCGCAATTCGATCCGATTTCCATCGGCGAACGCATCTGGGTCGTGCCCTCGTGGCACGACGCGCCCGATCCGAACGCGCTCGTGCTCGAACTCGATCCGGGCCTCGCGTTCGGCACCGGCAGCCATCCGACCACGCGGCTGTGCATGGAATGGCTGGAGCAGTCCGTGCAGCCGGGGCAATCGCTGCTCGATTACGGCTGCGGCTCCGGCATCCTCGCGATCCTCGCGAAGAAGTGTGGTGCCGACCCGGTCGTCGGCATCGACATCGATCCTCAGGCGGTCCAGTCGGCGCGTCAGAACAGCGAGCGCAATCGCGCGGACGTGACCTACGGTTTGCCCGACGCGTGCCCCGCCGGCGATTTCGATATCGTCGTCGCGAACATCCTCTCGAATCCGCTCAAACTGATGGCGTCGATGCTCGCCGCGAAAGTGAAGCCGGGCGGCAGAATCGCGCTGTCGGGCGTGCTCGCGCGACAGGCCGACGAAGTGGCGGCGGTCTATGCCAAATGGATCGACATTGGCGTCTGGCGTGAGCACGAAGGCTGGGTATGCCTCGCGGGAACGCGGCGCGAAAGCCTTTAGAATAGCGCCATACTCCACGATCAGGCCGTCAGGCCAACGGCACTTTCTATATGGCGCTGGCAACCCGCTGCCCTCACTGCGAAACCGTGTTCAAGCTGGACCCGCACCTCCTCGCGCCGCACGACGGCCGCGTGCGCTGCGGACACTGCCAGGAAGTTTTCGATGCCGCGCATCATCGCTTCGAGCTTCCCGATGAGCCGGCTGCGGCAGCTGTCGCCCAGCATGCCGCGATCATCGACGACGATGTCGCCGTCGGCCCGACGACCAGTTCCGGCGGCGGCCCTGCTCCCGATGTGCCGGTGCACGTTACCGCCCTGCCCGACGCCCCCCTGAAGCCGCGGCCATTCGCACCGCGCAACCTCGAACTCGGAGCAGCCGCGCCGGCAAACCACGCCGATGCACCGTCTCTGCCGGCAGGTTCCAGATCCGGCGCGGATAGCGAACGCACGGTCTACGGCGATGCTCCCGCGTTCGCGGGGGCCGCAGGACAGAATCGCCCTCCGCCGCCGCGCACCGAGCCGGCGCCAGCCGATGCCGCGAACGAGCCGTCGGCGCTGCCCGGGGAAGCGGGGCGCCCGAAGCAGTTCATCCGCGTGGGCGCGCCGCATGCCGATGCCGCGAACTCCGCCCAAGCCGGCGCCGATGCGCCACTCGGCGAGCCGCCCGTTGCGCCGTTCGATCCGGTCGACGATCGCGCGGAGCCGTTCATCGGGCCGGTTCACGAGCCGGACGTGCAGCCCGTGCAACCTGTGCCGGAGCCACCCGTCGCACCGGCATGGCGCGACGATGCGGAGCCCGGCTTCGGCGGCAAGAAGCCGCCGGCCCCCGCGCGCCGTCTCAGCGCGAACGAAGCGTTTCCCGTTATCCGCGAATCGCGAGAGTCGCGGGGGCCGGCGCGCGTCGCCCCGAGGAAAGGCATGCGCATCGTGGGCATCATCGTCGCCGTGCTGCTGGCGCTGCTGCTGCTCGTGCAGCTCGCGTGGTGGCAACGCGAATCCGTGATGGTCCTCGTGCCCGGCTCCCACGTAATCTATTCGGACGTGTGCGATCAGCTCGGCTGCACGATCTCGCCGCCGCGCAACATCGACGGATTGCAGATCGAGAGCTCGGGCCTTCGTCAGGTCGACGGCCCGCACAAGCTCGAACTGAAGCTGTCGCTGCGCAATCGGCTGGACGTCGCACTGGCGTATCCGGCGCTCGAACTGACACTCCTCGACGACAAGAACAACGTCGCGATCCGTCGCGTGCTCTGGCCGCAGGATTACGCGCGACCGGGTACGATATTCGCCATCGGCCTTCCGCCGCAAAGCGCGCAGCCCGTCGTCGTCCGGCTGGATACGGGCGACGCGGTCGCCGCGAACTACCGGGTTCAGGTCTTCTATCCGTGATCGCGGCCTTGCGCCGTTCGTCACGCGCAAGGCGGCCAGACCAGTGCACACGACGCGCGTCCCTGCCCTCACGGCCCGGTACGCGCGATTTTCCTGTCAGCATCTGACAATTCTCTGGAGCGCAACATGAGTCAAGTTACCCTCGGCGGCAATCCCATCGACGTCAGCGGCACGTTTCCGAGCGCGGGCCAGCAGGCGCCCGAATTCACGCTCGTCGGCGCGGATCTCGGCGACGTCAAGCTCGCGAACTTCGCGGGCAAGCGCAAGGTGCTGAACATCGTGCCGAGTCTCGACACGCCGACCTGCGCCACCTCGACACGCAAGTTCAACGAAGCGGCCGCAGGCCTGGACAACACGGTGGTCGTCGTCGTTTCGGGCGACCTGCCGTTCGCGGCGAAGCGTTTCTGCACGACCGAAGGCATCGCCAATGTCGTGACGGCTTCGACGTTCCGTGGCCACGAGTTCGCGCAAGCCTACGGTGTCGATGTAACGAGCGGCCCGCTCAAGGGCCTGACGGCCCGCGCGGTGGTCGTTCTGGACGAGAACAACAAGGTGCTGCACTCGGAGCTCGTGCCTGAAATCAAGCAGGAGCCGAACTACGACGCAGCGCTTGCCGCACTGAAGTAATTTTTCTGGCGGACCGCTTTTCGACGAAAGCGGTCCGCGCATACGAGGCGCGGTGAAACGCTCGCCGCGCGTCGTATGCGCATCTTTCTCCTCGGCCCCTATTCATAAAAAGGACGTTCGCCTTGGCTACGCTCATCTGCGGCTCGCTCGCCTACGACAACATCATGACCTTCCAGGGCCGCTTCGGCGACCATATCCTGCCGGACCAGGTTCACATGCTGAACATCAGCTTCCTGGTGCCGACGATGCGGCGCAACTTCGGCGGCTGCGCGGGCAACATCGCCTATGCGCTGAAGCTGCTGGGCGGCGATCCGAAGATCATGGCGACGCTCGGCGCGGCGGACTCGCAGCTCTACGTCGACCGGCTCGACGCGCTCGGCTTGTCGACGGAATATGTGCGCGTGCTGCCCGATCAGCATTCGGCGCAGTGCTTCATCACCACCGATCTCGCGAACAATCAGATCACCGCCTTCCACCCCGGCGCGATGATGGAGTCGCACCTGAACTGCGCCGATGAAGCGCAAGGCATCTCGCTCGGCATCGTCGCGCCCGACGGCGCGCGAGGCATGCGCGAACACGCCGAAGGATTGGCGCGGGCCGGGGTGCCGTTCGTGTTCGATCCGGGCCAGGGATTGCCTATTCTCGAAGGTGTTGAACTTTGTCGCATGATTGAACTCGCCACCTACGTGGCGGTCAACGATTACGAAGCCAAGTTACTGAGCAACAAGACCGGCTGGTCGATCGAAGACATCAAGCGCCGCGTCGACGCCCTCGTGGTCACACGTGGCGAACACGGCGCTCAGATCTACCATGACGATGGCGTGCTCGACGTTCCCTCCGTGAAGGCGCATCAGGTGGTCGATCCAACCGGTTGCGGAGACGCATTCCGCGGCGGCCTCCTGTACGGTATCGAGAACAAGCTTGGCTGGGAGAAAACGGGTCGTCTTGCGAGTCTGATGGGTTCGCTGAAAATCGAACATCAGGGGCCGCAAACCTACGCGCCGACGCGTGCCGAAATCGAAGAGCGTTTCAAACAGGCCTTTGGAAGCAGCCTGTTCTGAGTGATTGGAGTGAAGGAATGAAAACGGTAAGTCGTATCGCGCTGGCAATGGCGCTCGTCGGCTCGGTCGCACTGACGGGCTGCGCCTACAACAGCAGTTCTTCCGACGTTTACACCGCGTCGCAAGCGCAACGCGAGGAAACAGTGCGCATGGCAACCATCGAAAGCGTGCGCGGCGTGAAGATCAGTTCGAACAACGGGCAGCCGACCGGCCTCGGCACGATCGGCGGCGGCGCGCTCGGCGGCGTCGCGGCGGCAAGCGCGATCGGTGGCGGCAATGGATCGATCATCGCGGGCATTATCGGCGGCCTGGCTGGCGCCGTCGCGGGTAACGCGGTCGAGAATAGCGTTGCAATGAAGAACGGTCTGGAGATCACCGTGCGCCTCGACAACGGCGACCTGCGCGCGATCACGCAGACGGCGAACGGCGAAGTCTTCCAGGCGGGCGAGCGGGTGCGTCTGCTGTCAAGCGGCGGAGTCACGCGCGTCACGCACTGACGTATTCGGCGGAGGAATAGACGCCGCAAGGCGAGCAATTCGTCCGGCACGAGCGCATGTATCGAAAGATGCATGCGCTTTTTCTTTGTGCGCTCGAACCGAGCGGCAAGCGCGATGAACTTCTTTCGCCGAAACGAAAAACCCGCCGCCGATTCCCGGCGACGGGTTCAGGCCGGGTAGGCTTACCCGGACTAGGGGCACAGCGCACTGTGCCTGGGTGTCGCGTACTGCGAGAGCTTACGGACGGCTTCCCGTCGGGAACGGCCATGCCGCTGCCGGGTTCAACGCCGTCTTGACCGCAGCGGCCGGAGCCGGAGCAGGCGCCGATACGGTCGTTGCCGTCGTTGCGGGAGCAGCAGCCGTGGTCTTCTTCGCAGCAGCGGCCTTCTTGGCCGGAGCTTTTTTCGCGGGGGCCTTCTTCGCAGCAGGAGCGGGCGCAGGCGCAGCGGCTGCGGTCTTCGCAGCAGCCTTTTTCGCAGGAGCCTTTTTCGCAGCAGCCTTCTTCGCTGCGGCCTTCTTCGCAGGTGCCTTCTTCGCTGCGGCCTTCTTCGCAGGCGCCTTCTTGGCTGCAACCTTCTTCGCGGCTACCTTCTTGGTCGCGACTTTTTTCGCAGCGGCTTTCTTCGCGGGCGCCTTCTTCGCCGCGACCTTCTTCGCTGCAACCTTCTTCGCCGCTACTTTCTTCGTTGCGACTTTCTTGGTTGCCACTTTCTTTGCTGCAACCTTCTTCGCCGCGACCTTCTTCGCCGCTACTTTCTTCGCTGCAACTTTCTTCACAGCGACCTTCTTGGCGGCAACCTTCTTCGCCGGAGCGGCCTTCTTGGCGGTGACTTTCTTTGCTGCAGCCTTCTTGGCGGCGGGTTTTTTCTTGGCAACTGCCATGGTTTTTCTCCTTCAGGTTTTAAAGATGAGAGTCAGTTCAAACAACACCCTTCGTCAAAACCCGCTTCCCACGCGTCGCCTCTCACAGCGCACGCTACGAAGCGGATTATTCATCGGCGTACGCTGATCCCACCTGCTTACGCTAATGAATACGGCAAGGCGCGCCGTGCCCCGAGGCACCGCGCGCCAAATTAAGTCAGCACCGCATCTTCGCGGCGCCGGCCATCGCTTGATCGAGCCAGCGAGCATGCCGCTGGCATTTTCCGGGGGGAAGTTTGCCCATCCCATTGAAGGGATCGCAAAACGCCTGTCTTCCATTCGTGCCGATAGTCGGCTCGCCAAGTCAGTAGGCGCACTTTGCATCAGGCGACCGTTCTCCTAAACCTTGTCGATCAGGCGCGCGTGAGCGACACGCTGCTGCCTGACCGTCCCATCGATTTCGTCTGCAACACGTCCTGGATTTTTATTATTCCCAGGTCAGCGCGCCGCCGGTTTGATACTCAATCACGCGTGTCTCGAAGAAGTTGCGTTCCTTCTTCAAGTCGATCATTTCGCTCATCCACGGGAACGGGTTTTCCTCGTTCGGGAAGAGCGGGTCAAGCCCGATCTGCTGGCAACGCCGGTTGCAGATGAAGCGCAAGTAGCTCTTGAACATCGACGCGTTTAGGCCGAGCACCCCGCGCGGCATGGTGTCTTCAGCGTAGCGATATTCGAGCTCCACCGCTTCCTTGAAGAGCTCGCGGATCTCGGCCTTGAAGTCGGCGGTCCACAGTTGCGGCTCTTCCAGCTTGATCTGGTTGATGAGGTCGATGCCGAAGTTGCAGTGCATCGATTCATCGCGGAGGATGTACTGATACTGCTCCGCCGCGCCCGTCATCTTGTTCTGGCGACCCAGCGCCAGAATCTGCGTGAAGCCGACATAGAAGAACAGGCCTTCCATGATGCAGGCAAACACGATCAACGACTTCAGCAATTTCTGGTCCGCTTCCAGCGTGCCCGTGGTGAAGGCCGGGTCGGTCAACGTCTGGATGAACGGAATGAGGAACTCGTCCTTGTCGCGAATCGACTTGACTTCGTGGTACGCGTTGAAGATCTCGCTTTCATCAAGACCCAGCGATTCGACGATGTACTGGTACGCGTGCGTGTGGATCGCCTCTTCGAACGCCTGGCGCAGCAGAAACTGGCGGCACTCCGGGGCGGTGATGTGACGATACGTGCCGAGCACGATGTTGTTCGCGGCGAGCGAGTCCGCCGTGACGAAGAAGCCGAGGTTGCGCTTGACGATGCGGCGCTCGTCGTCCGAGAGACCGTTCGGGTCTTTCCACAGGGCGATGTCGCGCGACATGTTCACTTCCTGCGGCATCCAGTGGTTCGCACAGCCGGCGAGGTACTTCTCCCACGCCCACTTGTACTTGAACGGCACGAGCTGATTGACGTCGGTCTTGCCGTTGATGATGCGCTTGTCGGCGACATTGACGCGCGCTTCGCTCTGCGCGGCGATTGCGCCGGCGGACGGTGTAGCGGCTGCGGGCGGAACGAAGCCATCGGAGAAGATGTTCGTCGTGTTCGCCTGAGCAGTCTGATGGGTAGCTTGATGAGCTTGCGCGAATTGCGCCGTACCTTGAGCGTTGCGCAACGTGTTCTGTTGCGAAGCGCTCGAGGGAGCTACGGCAGTGGTCTCGTCATCCCAGTTGAGCATAAATTCTCACCATCAATTTAGATCGGTTTGTACCATCTTTTCATGAGCGATAAAAGAGTTTGCTCATGAAAATTCTCGTTTTCATGCGATTTAGATTCGACGTTGCTACCTGCATACAACACTTGGCTCGCGGCCGTAGGTGTGAAGCTCGATGCGACATCTCTTGAATCGTGTGTGAAGCGGTCCTGATCGAGTGACTTCGGAGGCATCGCAGCGTGCTTGCGAGCGGTTTCATCGATGCCTTGAAAGCCTTGCCCCACGGTGCTTTGCGGCCGAGGCGCGATGCATGAAGCGAAGCACATCGCGTTTCGCTTCATGCATCGACTCAATGTCGTAAGTGCGGTCTCGAACGCATGGAAGCGTGACGCGCTTCGATCATCGATCGATGTCTCTCGACGACACTCGATGCGATGCAAAACATGTGTCGAGAAGCGAGCGGTTTGCTACCTTCACTCACCTCTTCGATGAGCTTCGATGCTCGTCATTGAACACACGCCGCACGCCACTCGAAGACACTCGCGCAGGTGTGCTGAACCGCTCGTCATTGCCTGCCGCATGCTTCGAATTCGTTGCCGAAGTTTAGCATTTGACGTCTCGTATTTCCACAATATATTGTGCTTGCAAAACAAGCTAATACAACCTATAGCGTGTTTACGCGACAACCCGTCTCAGCAAAAACACTCATCGCCCTCTCAACGGATCGAGCAGCGAGCGCAGGTTGTTGTGGTCGATCTCATGCATCAACGCGAGCAGCTTGCCGAGCTTGCCCTCTGGAAAACCCTCACGCGCGAACCACGCGAGGTAGTGTCCTGGCAGATCCGCGATGAGCCGATCCTTGTACTTGCCATAGGGCATCGTCTGCGTCACGAGACGTTGCAGGTCCTGCGGGTCCATCGTTTCTTCACTCCTCGTTTCAATGTTCATCGCACCACGCAACGCGCTTCGATCGCTCAGCGACTGCTCCATATCGGTGCCATAATCGCCGCTCTTGCCGCCGAGAGTTGATCGCGATTCGCCATGCCGCTTGCCGTCAAAGCTTTCATTGCCCCTCTCATCGTCGCGTGCGCGATGTTCATGGAAAGCGTCGACGCCAACGTCATCGTCACCGCGATTCCCGAAATGGCGCGCGCCTTCGGACGCGATCCAGTCACGTTGAAGGTCGCCGTCACGAGCTACGTGCTCGGGCTCGGCGTCTTCATACCGATCTGCGGCTGGGTGGCTGACCGCTTCGGCGCACGCGCCGTGTTCCGCGCGGCCATCGGCGTGTTCGTCGCCGGCTCGCTGCTGTGCGCGGCCTCCACTTCGCTCGGCCCCTTCACCGTCGCGCGCTTCATCCAGGGCGTCGGCGGCGCGATGATGGTGCCCGTCGGCCGCATCATCATCTTTCGCTCGGTGCGCCGCTCGGAGTTCATTCGCGCGATGAACTACCTCTCCGTGCCCGCAATGCTCGGACCCGCAGTCGGTCCGTTGCTCGGCGGCTTCATCACGACCTACCTGCACTGGCGTCTGATCTTCTTCATCAACATTCCGATCGGCATCGCCGGCATCTATCTGACCAACCGCTACATCGCCAATTCGCACGAAGATCATCCGGGACGGCTCGACTGGTTCGGCTTCTTCCTCTCCGCGAGCGCTGGCGTGTTGCTGCTGCTCGGCCTCTCCCTCGTCGGCGGCGAACTGATCCCGCAACGCACCGCTTTTGCGATGTGCGCAGCGGGCGCGCTGATGGTCGTGCTGTACTGCATCCACGCGCGCCGCTCGGAGAAGCCGCTGCTCGATCTGCGCTTCTTCCGCGTGCCGACGTTTCAGGCAAGCGTCCTCGGCGGTTCGATGTTTCGCATCGGGCTCGGCGCCGTGCCGTTTCTTCTGCCGCTCGCGCTGCAGGAAGGGCTCGGCATGACTGCGTTCAAGTCCGGCGCGATCACCTGCGCGTCCGCGTTCGGCGGCATGTTCATGCGCTCGCTTGCGTCGCGCGTGCTGCATCGCTTCGGCTTCCGTCAGACGCTCTTCTATAACGCGGCGCTGTCGGGCATCGCCATCGCGGCGTGCGGCTCGTTCTTCCCCGGCACGCCGACCTGGGTGATCTGGGCAGTCGTGCTGCTCGGCGGCTTCTTCCCCGCCTTGCAGTTCACGAGTCTCAACTCGCTCGCGTACGCGGAGATCGAAACGCGCGACGTCGGCCGCGCGACCAGCCTCGCGAGCTTCGTGCAGCAGGTGTCGCTCGGTCTCGGTGTAACGGTTGCGGGCATTACGCTCGAGCTATCGCAGTATCTGAACGGTCATTCGAGCGTGCAATGGTCCGACTTCTGGCCCGCGTTCGTCGTCGTTGGACTGTTCTCTTTTCTTTCGATGCCGATCACCGCGCGGCTCGCGCACGATGCCGGGTCGGAGATTTCGCGTGGCACGCGGGGGTGAGTTCTTTGTACGGCGTTGGTTCTTCCGTCACCGCGCTGTTTGTTCAGCAACCGCCTCAATAGACCAACAAGAAAACGGACCCGCCGAAAGCAAAAAAAAAACGGACCAGCACCGGAGCATTACACCGCTCCGATGCCGGCCCGCCCGACCGGCTCAATCGACGCTTACTGGCAAGCCTCGCACTCGTCGAAGCCCGGATCGCCGGGACGCATCATGCAGACGGGGCCGTCGGCTTCCGGCGCGGCTTCCACTGCCGGCGCGCTCGCTGCCGCGGCATTGAAACCGCCCACGCCCGACGACGCACCACCCGACACGCCACCGAACCCGCCTTGCGCACCTGATGCGCCCGAGCCACCATCGCCCGACGGCACCGCGTTCAGCGCGCCGTGCGCGACCGTCGACTTCTCGACGTGCGTCGCGGCCATCGTGCGGAGGTAGTACGTGGTCTTGAGGCCGCGAATCCACGCGAGCTTGTAGACCTCGTCGAGCTTCTTGCCCGACGCGCCCGCCATGTAGATGTTCAGCGACTGCGCCTGATCGATCCACTTCTGACGGCGCGATGCCGCCTCGACCAGCCACTTCGGATCGACTTCGAACGCGGTCGCGTAGATCGCGCGGAGATCCGCCGGAATGCGGTCGATGCGCGAGAGCGTGCCGTCGAAATACTTCAGGTCCGACACCATCACTTCGTCCCACAGGCCGCGCGCCTTCAGGTCACGCACGAGGTAGTCGTTCACAACCGTGAATTCGCCCGACAGATTCGACTTCACGTACAGGTTCTGGAACGTCGGCTCGATGCACGCCGACACGCCGATGATGTTCGAGATCGTTGCCGTCGGCGCAATCGCCACGCAGTTCGAGTTGCGCATGCCGTGCGTCGAGATGCGCGAGCGCAGTTGCGCCCAGTCCATCGTTTCCGACGTATCGACTTCGACGTAGCCGCCGCGCGCTTGCTCCAGCAGTTTCAGCGAATCCTGCGGAAGAATGCCGCGATCCCACAGCGAGCCGCGATACGTCGCGTAACGGCCGCGCTCTTCCGCGAGTTCCGTCGATGCGTAGTACGCGTAGTAGCACACGGCTTCCATCGAACGATCCGCGAACTCGACCGCTTCGCCCGACGCATACGGCGTGCGCAGCAGATGCAGGCAGTCCTGGAAGCCCATGATGCCCATGCCGACCGGACGATGCTTCAGGTTCGAGTTGCGCGCCTTCGGCACCGCGTAGTAGTTGATGTCGATGACGTTGTCGAGCATGCGCATCGCGACGCTGATGGTGCGCTTCAACTTCGCGTGATCCAGCGCGTAGCTGCCGTCGGCCTGCTTAACCATGTGCGCGACGAGGTTCACGGAGCCCAAGTTGCAGACGGCGATTTCCGTTTCGCTCGTGTTCAGCGTGATTTCCGTGCACAGGTTCGACGAATGCACGACGCCGACGTGCTGTTGCGGCGAGCGCACGTTGCACGGATCCTTGAACGTGATCCACGGATGGCCCGTCTCGAACAGCATGCCGAGCATCTTGCGCCACAGTTGCGCCGCCGGCAGCTTCTTGAACAGCTTGATCTCGCCGCGCGCGGCTTTCTCTTCGTAAGCGACGTAGGCCTTCTCGAAGTCCGCGCCGAACAGGTCGTGCAGGTCCGGGCAGGTCGACGGCGAGAACAGCGTCCAATCGCCGCCTTCGACGACGCGCTTCATGAACAGATCGGGAATCCAGTTCGCCGTGTTCATGTCGTGCGTGCGGCGACGGTCATCGCCCGTGTTCTTGCGCAGCTCCAGGAATTCTTCGATGTCGAGGTGCCACGACTCCAGATACGCGCACACCGCGCCCTTGCGCTTGCCGCCCTGATTCACCGCGACGGCCGTGTCGTTCACCACCTTCAGGAACGGCACGACGCCTTGCGACTTGCCGTTCGTGCCCTTGATATGCGAGCCGAGCGCGCGCACGCGCGTCCAGTCGTTGCCGAGACCGCCCGCGAACTTCGAGAGCAGCGCGTTTTCCTTCAACGCTTCGTAGATGCCGTCCAGATCGTCGGCGACGGTCGTCAGATAGCACGACGACAATTGCGAGCGATGCGTGCCCGAGTTGAAGAGCGTCGGCGTCGACGACATGAAATCGAACGACGAGAGCACGTTGTAAAACTCGATCGCACGCGCTTCGCGGTCGATTTCGTTCAGCGACAGGCCCATCGCGACACGCATGAAGAATGCCTGCGGCAGTTCGATGCGCGTGCCTTCGACGTGCAGGAAGTAGCGGTCATAGAGCGTCTGCAGGCCGAGATAGCCGAATTGCAGATCGCGGTTCGCGTCGAGTGCGGCGCCGAGGCGTTTCAGATCGAATTGCTGGAGCTTGTCGTCGAGCAGGCCGGCTTCGACGCCGCGCTTGATGAACAGCGGGAAGTATTCGGCGTAACGCTCGCCCATTTCGGCTTGCGTCACTTCGTCTACGAGAATTTCGCGGCGGATCGTGTGCAGCAGGATGCGTGCGGTGACCTGGCTGTACGCCGGGTCCTTTTCGATCATCGTGCGCGCGGCGAGGATGGCCGAGTCGTAGACCTGGCTCATCGGCACGCCGTCGTACAGGTTCTTCACCGTTTCAGCGACGATCGGCTCGGCGGACACCGCGTCTCCGAGGTTCGCGCACGCCGACACGATCAGCGCCTTCAGCGCGTCGAGATCGAGCGGGCGCGTGACGCCGTTGTCCGTCACGTTGATCGCGCCTTCGGGCGACTGCGTGTCCTGCGTCTGCGCGCGCTCTTGCGAGCGCTGCTGGGTGCGCTTCTCGCGATACAGCACGTACGCGCGCGCAACGTTGTGCTCGCCGCCGCGCATCAGCGCGAGCTCGACCTGATCCTGAATGTCTTCGATATGGAACGTGCCGCCATGCGGACGGCTGCGCACGAGGGCGCGCACGACGGCTTGCGTCAGTTGCTCGACGAGTTCGCGCACGCGCGCCGAAGCCGCGCCTTGGCCGCCGTTCACGGCGATGAACGCCTTCGTCACGGCGATCGCGATTTTCGTCGGCTCGAACGACACCACGCTTCCGTTGCGACGGATGACCTTGTAGTCGGCGAACGTCGTGTTCGGCGCGAGCGCTTGTGCTGCGCCCGTGGCCTGCGCACCTGCCATCGGCTGTGCGGATGCGCCTTCGAATGAAGTCGTGGCGTTGTCGGTGGTTTGCATGTGCAAAACTCCTGGTGTTCGAATGGTGCGGATGATCCGCGGATTTATCACTTATGCCGCGCGCGTCATGAGATCGTCATGAAAGTCGCGCGGTGTTTTGACGGTAAAGCCAGGCTGTGAATACAGCAGGCTGGAAACACGAATCGCGGCGCTCACGGCCCGCATTGTTCTTGGCGTCTATGCGGTGCCCGCGTTGGCGCGCGGTGTCGGTCGACGCAATTCGCGCTTGCTTGCATGCCTTCTTCACGGTGCTGCTCGCTGGCGCCCGATGCGCCCGACGCCTCTCTCCTCGCAAGAAGAAGCGCTCTCGCGCATCGCCCCGGGCCAGCCCAACTTCTCTACGCCGGAAAGCTGGCGGCGCCGGCTCATCGGAGCGGGCGCCGCCTCAACAACACAAGATCTAGTGCAAAGTACGTCTTTCGGCACCAAGTATAGTGGACATCCGCCGAGTCTCAAAAAGTTTTATTTGCCCTGAGTCCGCCGTTGCGGGGTTGACTTTTGCTATCGCAAAGCACGGCAAGGCCTCGCGCGCGACCCTGCTGCGCCGCAACGAGACAGACCTTACGCAGCACTCAGATGTTGGACTGAAACGGAAAGAATGAAGGCGGCAGCGCGCTGTCGTGACGCAGGCGCGGCCAGTCGAAGTGCGGGCCGGGATCCGTCTTGCGGCCGGGCGCGATGTCGGAATGCCCGGCCACCGCGTCGATCGGATAGCGCTTCACGACGACGCGCACGAGCGCGACGAGCGCGCGGTACTGCGCGTCTTCGAACGGCACGCGATCGCTGCCTTCGAGTTCGACGCCGATCGAAAAATCATTGCAGCGCTCGCGTCCACAGAACGACGAAACGCCCGCGTGCCACGCGCGTTCATCGCAGGAAACGAACTGTTCGATCGCGCCGTCGCGACGAATCACGAAGTGCGCCGACACGCGCATGCCGCGCAGACGATCGAAGTACGGATGCGCATCGTGATCGAGCTTGTTGAGGAAAAAGTCGGCGATCGAGTTCGTCGTGAAATCGTCCGGCGGCAGGCTGATGTTGTGCACGACGATGAGCGTCGGCACGGCGTCGCCGGGACGCGCCTCGAAGTTTGGCGACGGCAGGCGCGTCGCGGTGCTCAGCCAGCCCTGCGCGTCGATGTGCGGATCGCCTTGCCTGGCGACATGCATGGTCATCGCGCGTCGCGGCCGGTCGGGCGGCTCGCGTAATGGCGTGCGTGATCGGCGCAACAAAAGCGCTCGCCCGCGGCGACGATCGACTCGCTGCGCGGCGTGTGCACGCCGCATTGCGCGCAACGGATCAGCGGATCGGCGAGTTGCGGCGTGCTACCCGCGGCGCCGTTGCCACTGCCATTGCGCGCACGATGCGCACCGTTGGCGCCGCCGGCGGCCGCACCGCCTGCCTGGGCCTCGCCCTGCTGCGCGCGCTCGTTCGCGCGGCGCAGCTTCTTCAGGAGCCACTGGCTCACAAAGAAGAGGAGGATCAGAAAGAGGAAATTTCGCATCGATTCAATGCCGGTAAGGAGTGCGCCCGTTCGGGCCTTCACGCGTTCAGACGACCGCGCGATGCAGCAGCACTTCGAACACGAAGCGGCTGCCCACATACGCGAGCAACAGCGCGGCGAACGAGGCCAGCACCCAGCGCAATGCGGCGCGTCCGCGCCAGCCCGAGACGCGGCGCGCGGTGAGCAATGCGCCGAACATCAGCCAGGAGACGAAGGCGAACACGGTTTTGTGATCGAAGCGCAGCGCGCGATCGACCAGTTGCTCGTTGAACGCGATACCCGACACGAGCGTAAGCGTGAGCAGCACGAAGCCCGCCGCGATCAGACGGAACAGCAGCTTTTCGAGCGTCAGAAGCGGCGGCAGCGTGTCGAGCCAGCTCGCGAGCCAGCCGTTGCCCGTATGACGCGTCGCCATGCCGCGCATGCGCTGCAGACGGCGTTCGAGCATCAGCATGAGGACGGCGTGCAGCGCGGCGATCGCGAAGAGTCCGTATGCGATGTTCGCGATCAGGAAGTGCAGCTTGAACATCGGCGCCGCGGAGTACGGCAGCACGCGCACGCCGCCGAAGATGAGCGGCAGCAGCGACGCGACGCACGCAAGCGGTAGCACGAGCAGGCGCAGGCCGTCGAGCGGAAAGAAGAAACTTTCGATCCAGTAGATGCCGGCACCGAGCCAGAACATCGCGGAGAGCGCGAACGCGAAGCCGAAGACCATTGCGTTCTGGGGGAAGATGGTCGTGTGCAGCAAGAGGCCGTGGACCAGCAACGCTATTAATAATAGAGCGCGCCCCAATCCGCCCATGCCCGCCGACATCTTCGGCGCCGCCGTGGGCGCCATGCCCGCAGGCACGCCGGCCAGCGCCGGCTCGACGGCCGTGTGGCGATGCGCGCGCCAGCCCGCTACGGCAAGTCCGCCGTAGAGAAGCGCAGTGAGGGCATACAGTACAATATCCATGTTCGAAGTTTACACTAGGCCCTTGAATCGCGACGTTTTCCCCCTTGCGGCAACGCAGGGCGCCGAGTCGTCCCGCGCTGAAAAAGGGCCGCATTCTCTACCTTTTCCCCATGCTCGATAACCTCACTCAACGGATGGCGCGCGTCGTCAAGACGCTACGCGGCGAGGCCCGGCTCACCGAGGCCAACACGCAGGAGATGCTGCGCGAGGTGCGGCTCGCGCTGCTCGAAGCGGACGTGGCGCTGCCGGTCGTGCGGGAGTTCATCGCGAAGGTGAAGGAAAAGGCGCTCGGCGAAGAAGTCGTGTCGAGTCTCTCGCCGGGTCAGGCGCTTGTCGGCGTCGTTCAGAAGGAACTGACGGCGGTGATCGGCGGCGATTACGAAGGCAAGGCCGCCGAGCTGAATCTCGCCGTCGCGCCGCCCGCCGTCATCCTGATGGCAGGCTTGCAGGGCGCGGGCAAGACGACTACGACGGGCAAACTCGCCAAGCTTCTGCGCGAGAAGAGCAAGAAGAAGGTGCTCACCGTGTCCGTCGACGTGTATCGCCCCGCCGCGATCCGCCAGTTGCAGACCGTGACCGAGCAGGTCGGCGCGGACTTTTTCCCGTCGGAAGCGAATCAGAAGCCTGCCGACATCGCGCGCGCGGCGATCGATTGGGCGAAGCGCCACTATCACGACGTTGTGATCGTCGATACGGCCGGTCGCCTCGGTATCGACGAAGCGATGATGAACGAGATCAGCGAGCTGCACGCGCTGCTCAAGCCCGCCGAAACGCTCTTCGTCGTCGATGCCATGCTAGGTCAGGACGCGGTCAACACCGCGAAGGCGTTCAACGACGCGCTGCCGCTCACCGGCGTCGTGCTCACGAAGCTCGACGGCGATTCGCGCGGCGGCGCGGCGCTCTCCGTGCGGCACGTCACCGGCAAGCCGATCAAGTTCGTCGGCGTCGCGGAAAAACTCGACGGGCTCGAAGTCTTCCATCCGGATCGCATGGCGAACCGGATTCTCGGCATGGGCGACATTCTCGCGCTCGTCGAGGAAGCGCAACGCGGCGTCGATCAGCAAGCGGCGCAGAAGCTCGCCGACAAGGTCAAGAAAGGCGGCGACTTCGACCTGAACGACTTCAAGGCACAACTGTCGCAGATGAAGAAGATGGGTGGCCTCTCGTCGCTCATGGACAAATTACCCGCGCAGTTCCAGCAGGCCGCGCAAGGCGCGGACATGAACAACGCGGAAAAGCAGATGCGCCGCATGGAAGGCATCATCAATTCGATGACGCTGCAGGAGCGCGCGAAGCCCGAGCTCATCAAGGCCGCGCGCAAGCGCCGCATCGCCGCCGGCGCGGGCGTGCACGTTCAGGAAGTGAACCGCATGCTCAATCAGTACGAACAGATGCGCGGCATGATGAAGAAGCTGAAAGGCGGCAATCTGCAGAAGATGATGCGCGGCATGAAAGGCATGCTGCCCGGCATGCGCTGAAACGCCCTCACCGAGCCCGCGCTCTTTCGCCCGACGTGGCGCAGAGCGCGGGTTTATCATATGGCGCACGCCGCCGTTTTTTTCCACACTAAGAAGTCAGCCTCTCCCCCGCTTTCCCTATGAATCGCGAAGAAGCCCTCCATATTTTCAGCCACTCCGAAGAGATCGTGACGGCTGACGAAGTCAACGCATCGATCGGCAAGATGGCTGCGGCCATCAAGACGGCGACGCAAGACGACTTCCCGCTCGTGCTCTCGGTCATGGGGGGCGCGGCCGTGTTCACCGGCATGCTGCTGCCGCATCTCGACTTCCCGCTCGAATTCGATTACATCCACCTGACGCGCTATCGCAACGCCATCAAGGGCGGCAGCGAAATGCAATGGCGCGTGGCGCCGGCGGAATCGGTGAAGGATCGCGTCGTGCTCGTGCTCGATGACATCCTCGACGAAGGCGAAACGATGGCCGCGATCCGCGACCGCATCATGGCAATGGGCGCGAAGACGTTCCTGTCCGCCGTGTTGTGCGAGAAGATCATTCCGAAGGCGAAGCCGCTGCGTCCGGATTTTTGTGGATTCGAGGTGCCGGATCGTTACGTCTTCGGATGCGGGATGGATGCGAAGGGCTACTGGCGGAATTTGCCGACGATTCGGGCACTGACCGAAGGCGCGTAACCGCTCTTCGAAACGACGTAAAAAAAGCGGCCGAGGCCGCTTTTTTTATAGCTGATGCACGAAAGTGCGTATACCCGTAAGCATCATCTCGACGGAAATCGCCACGAGCACGAGCCCCATCAAACGCTCGAACGCCGTGACCGCCCGCTCACCGAGCCACTGCTGGATCTTTTCCGCGAGGACCAGCACGATCGCGCAGACGATCATCGTCACCGACAGCGCGCCGATCCATTCGAGCATCTTGCCGGGCGCCTGCGAAGTCAGCAGCATCACCGTCGCGAGCGCGGAAGGGCCCGCCAGCGCGGGAATGGCGAGGGGCACGATCAGCGGCTCGCCGCCGCGCGAATCGCCGCCCATGGGGCCGTCCGGATGCGGGAAGATCATCCGCAGCGCGATGAGAAACAGCACGATCCCGCCGCCGATGCGCAACGACAGATCCGTGAGGTTCATCGCGCGCAGAAACCGATCGCCAGCCAGCATGAAAATCAGCAGGATGACGAACGCGATCGCGACTTCCCGCAGGATCACGACGCGGCGCCGCTCCTTGGCGACACCGCGCAGCGCGTTGATGAAGATCGGAATGTTGCCGAGCGGATCGGTGATCAGCAGCAGCAGGATCGTCGCCGACAGGAAGTTGTACTGCATTACTTCCCGAGCGCGGCTCGCACCTTTGCCGTGACGACGTCCGCCGCTTCATCGACCGGCAGCAGCGTGGCCTCTGTATCGCGACGGCCCTGATACTCGAGCTTGCCTTCCTTCAGCCCGCGATCGCCGATCACGATGCGATGCGGCACGCCGATCAGTTCCCAGTCCGCGAACATCACGCCCGGACGCTCCCCGCGATCGTCCAGGATCACGTCGATGCCCGCTTGCTGCAGCGTCGCGTAGAGCTTGTCAGCCCGCTCGCGCACGGCGTCGCTGCGGTCGTAGCCCATCGGGCAGATCACGACTTCGAACGGTGCGATGGCTTCCGGCCAGATGATGCCCTTGTCGTCGAAGTTCTGCTCGATCGCGGCGCCCAGCACGCGCGTCACGCCGATGCCGTAGCAGCCCATCTGCATCGGCGCGGGTTTGCCGTTTTCGTCGAGGAAGGTCGCGCCCATCGAATCGGAGTACTTCGTGCCGAGCTGGAACACGTGGCCCACTTCGATGCCACGGCAGATTTCGAGCGTACCTTTGCCATCCGGCGAGGGATCGCCCGCGACGACATTGCGGATGTCCGCCACTTCCGGCTCGGGCAGATCGCGGCCCCAGTTCACGCCGGTCGTGTGGTAATCGACCTCGTTCGTGCCGACAACGAAGTCGCTCATGTTCGCGACCGTGCGATCCGCGATCACGCGCACCGGCTTCTTCGTGCCGATCGGGCCGAGATAGCCCGGCGGCGTGCCGAACCATTCGATGATCTCGGCTTCCGTGGCGAAGCGATAACCCTTCAGGCCAGGCAGCTTGCCAGTCTTGATGTCGTTGAGCGAATGATCGCCGCGCAGCATCAGCAGCCAGATCGTGGGCTCGGCGCCTTCGTTGTCCGTCGCGAGAACGATCGACTTGATCGTGCGTTCGAGCGGAATGTTCAAAAGCTGCGCGACCGCTTCGCACTTCGCTGCGCCCGGCGTCGGCGTCTTCTTCAGTTCTTCCGTGGGTGCGGCGCGTTGCGCGATGAGCGGCAAGGCATCCGCGGCTTCGACGTTCGCTGCGAAGTCCGAGCTCGGGCAATAGGCGATGTCGTCCTCGCCCGTGTCCGCGATCACATGGAATTCATGCGAGCCGCTGCCGCCGATCGAGCCGTTGTCCGCCGCGACCGCCCGGAACTCCAGCCCGATGCGCGTGAAGATGCGCACATAGGCTTCGTACATCTTGCGATACGACTCGGCGAGACCGTCGAGATCCTTATCGAAGGAATAGGCGTCCTTCATGATGAATTCGCGGCCGCGCATCACGCCGAAGCGCGGGCGGATCTCGTCGCGGAATTTCGTTTGAACCTGGTAGAAGTTCACCGGCAACTGGCGATAGCTCTTGATCTCGCGGCGCGCGATGTCCGTGACGACTTCCTCGTGCGTCGGTCCCAATACGAAGTCCCGCTCGTGGCGATCCTTGAAGCGCAGCAGTTCGGGACCGTATTGCTCCCAGCGGCCCGACTCCTGCCACAGTTCGGCGGGCTGCACGGCGGGCATCAGCAACTCCAGCGCGCCCGCGCGGTTCATCTCTTCACGCACGATGGCTTCGACCTTGCGCACCGAGCGCAGGCCGATCGGCATGTAATCGTAGATGCCGCCCGCGACACGACGGATCATGCCGGCGCGCATCATGAGCTTGTGGCTGACGATCTCGGCGTCGGCGGGAGCTTCTTTCAGGGTGCCGATGAAGAAACGGGATGCTTTCATTCAAATTTTCCAAAAGCGGCGCGCGCTTCGGAGCCGTTGCGGCGCCGGAGCAAGCGAAACGAGGGTGAACGACGGAAACGGTCGACGGCATTGCAAGGAAGAAGATTTTGCCGTCTTCCGCGTGGCCTGGCAAAGCGCCTTGCACCCTGCTCGGACAACGTGCCCCGAATTCGGGTTCGTGCCGGTGCGCGGGGTCCGTTAACTGTTTATAATCAAAGCAATTTTAAAGGATTTGAAGGTGGCTGTATGCTGGATCGTGAAGGCTTTCGCCCGAACGTCGGCATCATCCTCTTGAACGCGCGCAACGAAGTGTTTTGGGGCAAGCGGCTGCGTGAACATTCCTGGCAGTTTCCGCAAGGGGGCATCAAATACGGTGAGACCCCTGTGCAAGCGATGTATCGGGAGTTACACGAAGAAACCGGCCTGCTACCGGAGCATGTGAAAGTTGTTGGTCGCACGCGCGACTGGCTGCGTTACGAGGTGCCGGACAAGTTCATCAAGCGCGAGGTGCGCGGACATTATCGCGGTCAGAAACAGATCTGGTTTCTGCTGCGCATGGTGGGACGTGATTGCGACATCTGCCTGCGTGCGACGGACCATCCGGAGTTCGATGCCTGGCGCTGGAACGAGTATTGGGTACCGCTGGATGCGGTCATCGAGTTCAAGCGCGACGTTTATCAAATGGCTCTCACCGAGCTGTCCCGCTTCCTGCGGCGAACCAACTCCCGCGGCGAACGCGGCGAGCGAGCCGCGCATCATGGGCCGCGCTATCCACGCGTGCTCCAGACAATGACGATCGAAGCGCCTGCCGTTACTGCCTCCGGCGCGGCGGTTCAGGCAGAATGCACGGTCAGCGAAGAAGTGCATGTGATCGTGCAGCGCTCATCGTGAACCCGGGCGTGCGACTGATCGCAGCGGTTCCTCGCACACTTTGACACTCGACACGACTTCGATCGATGGCACGGCGAACTTCTCGCCGTGCCATTTCGCTTTGTTCCGCCGGGCGGGCGCTTCGTGTCCCGCGCGCATGTTTCCGGGAAAACTCAATTGAAAGTGAATGCCTCACTCGCGGTAATCGCGGCATCCGCGGCAGTGCTTGCCGTGCTCGCCGGCTGCTCCAGCAACAAAGGCCCGTCCACGCAGGACGACGGCGTCTTCACTTATCTGCTCGATCGCAAATCGACCTGGGCCGAGGAGAAGATCGACACCATGCCGCCTCTGCCGCAGGCGTCGAATCTGATCGCGTTCACCGTATCGCAGAACACGCCGCTCACGTTTTCCGTCGACAAGACGACGCTTACGGTCGGTCAGGATGGCGTCGTGCGTTACGTGATCGTCGCGACGAGCCCGGCGGGCGCGCGAAACGTCAACTATGAAGGCATTCGTTGCGACACCTACGAATGGCGCCGCTACGCGAGCATCAACGACGATCAGAACGGCTGGGATCAGGGTTCCGCGTTCGACTTCAAGCGTATCGAGAACGGCGAGCTGAACGCGTATCAGGCGGCGCTGTATCAGGACTACTTCTGCGCGAGCAAGCTGCCGGTCGGTACGGCGAAGCAGATCGTCAACAACATGCAGTACAAGCGCACGCAGAGCTCGATCAATCTGCGCTGATTTCACGGTGCGCCAAAGTGCAAAAAGCCCGCTGGATCAGCGGGCTTTTTCGTATCACACGAGCACCAGGTTGTCGCGATGGATCAACTCGGGCTCCAGCATGTAACCGAGCACCGTTTCGATTTCGCCGCTCGGCCGCCGATGAATCAGCCGCGCCTCCGAACTGCTGTAATTCGTGATGCCGCGTGCGACCTCCTGCCCTTGATCGTTGACGCAGGCGATCACCTCGCCGCGATCGAACGCGCCTTTCACGTCGATCACGCCGATCGGCAAAAGGCTCTTGCCGTCAGCGGTGAGCTTTTGCACCGCGCCGCCGTCGATCACGACGTGGCCGCGCACCTGCAAGTGATCCGCCATCCACTGCTTGCGCGCCGCGATGCGGGCCGTGCGCGCGATGAGCTGCGTGCCGATCAACTCGCCCGACGCGAGGCGCGTCAGCACATCGGCTTCGCGGCCGCTCGCGATCACCGTGTTCGCGCCGCTGTGCGCCGCGCGCTTCGCCGCGAGGATCTTGGTCAGCATGCCGCCGCGTCCGAGACTCGAGCCCGCGCCGCCGGCCATCTGCTCGAGCTCGGGCGTGCCGGCATCGGCTTGCTCGACGAGCGTCGCGTTCGGGTCCTTGCGCGGATCGGCGGTGAAGAGACCGCGTTGATCGGTGAGAATGACGAGCGCATCGCCTTCGATCAGGTTCGCGACGAGTGCGCCGAGCGTGTCGTTGTCGCCGAACTTGATTTCGTCGGTGATGACCGTGTCGTTCTCGTTGATGATCGGCACCGCGCCGAGGCGCAGCAACGTGAGCAGCGTCGAGCGCGCGTTCAGATAGCGTTCGCGGTCGGCGAGATCGGCATGCGTGAGCAGAATCTGCGCGGTGCGGATGCCGTGCGCGCCGAAACTGCTTTCGTAGACCTGCGCGAGGCCCATCTGTCCAACGGCGGCGGCCGCCTGCAGTTCGTCGATTTCACGCGGCCGCTTGGTCCAGCCGAGCCGGTGAATGCCTTCCGCAATCGCGCCCGAACTCACGAGCACGACTTCCTTGCCCTGCTCCCGCAGCGCCGCGATCTGCGACGCCCAGCGCGAGATTGCCGCGTGGTCGAGCCCGCGCCCGTCGTTGGTGACGAGGCTGGACCCAACTTTCACTACGATTCGCTTCGCAGCGGCGATGACCGAACGCATCGTGCGCTTTCTCCTCGTGGTAGCGTTTAATCCTTCGCTGCGTCGTCGCGAAAGCGCACGTCGGCGGCGAGATCTTCCGCTTCCGCCGCGCGCGACGCGTCCGAATGCTGCGAAATGTAGTCGTAGATGGCGTAGGTGAGCGCCTCGCAGCCCTGGCCCGTCAGCGCCGAAATTTCGAAAACCGGGCCGTCCCACTCGAAGCGGCCGACGAAATCGGCAATGCGCGCTTCGCGCTCGTCCTCGGGCACCATGTCGAGCTTGTTCAGCACGAGCCAGCGCGGTTTCTCGTAGAGCGACTCGTCGTACTTGCGCAGTTCGTTGACGATGGCCTTCGCTTCGGCGACGGGATCCACGTTTTCATCGAACGGGGCCATGTCGACGAGATGCAGCAGCACGCCGGTGCGCTGCAGGTGACGCAGGAAGCGATGCCCGAGCCCCGCGCCTTCCGCCGCGCCTTCGATCAGGCCGGGAATGTCGGCGATCACGAAGCTCTTGCTCGGCCCGACGCGCACCACGCCGAGATTCGGCGCGAGCGTCGTGAACGGATAATCCGCGATCTTCGGCCGCGCGTTCGACACCGACGAAATGAACGTCGATTTCCCCGCGTTCGGCATGCCGAGCAGACCCACGTCAGCCAGCACCTTCAGCTCGAGCTTGAGCATGCGGCGCTCGCCCGGCTTGCCGTCGGTCTTCTGACGCGGCGCGCGGTTGGTGCTCGACTTGAAATGCAGGTTGCCGAGTCCGCCCGCACCGCCCTGCGCGATCAACACTTGCTGGTTATGCTCGGTCAGATCGGCGATGATCTCGCCTGTTTCCTGATCCGAAATGATGGTGCCGACCGGCATGCGCAGCGTGATGTCGTCGCCGCCCTTGCCGTAGCAATCCGAGCCGCGGCCGTTTTCGCCGTTGCGCGCCTGATGCTTCTTGGAAAACCGATAGTCGATCAGCGTATTGATATTGCGATCGGCGACTGCGTAGACGCTGCCGCCGCGGCCGCCGTCGCCGCCGTCCGGCCCGCCGAACGGGACGAACTTTTCGCGGCGCATCGACGCGCTGCCATCTCCTCCGTCGCCGGCGATGACTTCGATCCTCGCTTCGTCAATGAACTTCATGCGTTGCTCCGTCCCGTGTACTTGCAGCTATTTTGCCGTGACCTGACGTTGCCGGTCACCGATATCCTTGAATTCATCCAATGCGCCGTTTGTACGCATCAAATGAAAAAGGCCCCGCGAACTTCGCGGGGCCTTTTTTCGGTCCTGAAGCCCGTGCGTAAAATTTACGCTGCCGGGACGACGACGACCGTGTGCTTCTTCGCGGCGCCCTTGGTCACGAACTTAACGTGACCGTCGGCCAGCGCAAACAGGGTGTGATCCTTGCCGATGCCGACATTCTCACCCGGATGCATGCGCGTGCCGCGCTGGCGAACGATGATGCCGCCCGCGTTGATTGCCTGGCCGCCGTACACCTTCACGCCGAGGCGTTTCGACTCTGAGTCCCGGCCGTTGCGGGAAGACCCGCCTGCTTTTTTGTGTGCCATTTCATTAGCTCCTTAACCGATATCTGTGCGGAACGATCGCGCCTTAGGCGTTGATCGCGTCGATGCGCAGTTCGGTGTAGTTCTGGCGGTGGCCAGCGTGCTTTTGATAGTGCTTCCGGCGACGCATCTTGAAGATGGTCACTTTCTTGTGACGACCTTGCGACACGACGGTAGCCTTGACGGAAGCCCCACCCACCAGCGGCGTACCGAACTTAATCGATTCGCCTTCGCCTACTGCGAGAACCTGGTCGAGCGTGATTTCAGCGTCAATGTCTGCCGGTATCTGTTCTACTTTCAATTTTTCGCCAACGGCAACCTTGTACTGCTTGCCGCCGGTTTTTATGACCGCGTACATTGAGAACCTCACTCAAAATTCTTTTTCCACGCACCACGCGGGGAAAACACGCGATTATACATAGGGTTACGCTCGACGTCAAAGTGTCGTGACGTCTCCCGCGCGCGCGGCACGGCACGCGATCCGGCCCCCAACCTCGGCGAAAATGGAGCGAATCATGTCTGAATTTCGCCGACGTCGCGCGAATCGACGCAGCCAAGTCCCGTCGTCTGTCGGATTCGCCTTATAATCCGCCGGATTACCTTTACTGCCGATCATGTCGTCCACCGCCACTTCCTTCCCCAACGCCGCCGCGCTGCTCGCCCCGATCGCCGAGGACATGCAGCACGTCAATCGCGTCATCCGGCAGCGCCTGGCATCAGAAGTGATGCTGATCAACCAGATCTCGGAGTACATCATCGGGGCGGGCGGCAAGCGGCTGCGTCCGGCGCTGTTGCTCCTCGTCTCCGGCGCGCTGGGCGACACGACCGGGCATCGCCACGAACTGGCCGCCGTGGTGGAGTTCATCCATACGGCAACGCTGCTGCACGACGACGTCGTCGACGAATCCGATCTGCGGCGCGGCCGCAAGACTGCCAATGCGCTGTTCGGCAACGCGGCGAGCGTGCTGGTCGGTGACTTCCTGTACTCGCGCTCGTTCGAAATGATGGTGAGCGTCGGCAAGATGCGCGTGATGGAAATTCTCTCCGTCGCGACCAACATCATTTCCGAGGGAGAAGTCCTGCAGCTGCTCAACATGCACGACCCGGACGTGGACGAAGCGCGCTACATGCAAGTGATTCGCTACAAGACGGCGAAGCTGTTCGAAGCGGCCGCGCAACTCGGCGCGGTGCTCTCGGGCGCGGATGCGCGCACCGAAGCGGCGGCGGCGGAGTACGGCCGGCGCATCGGCACCGCGTTCCAGATCATGGACGACTGGCTCGATTACACGGGCACGCCGGAATCGATGGGCAAGAACGCCGGCGACGACCTGCGCGAAGGCAAGCCTACGCTGCCGCTCATCTATCTCATGGAACACGGCACGCCGGAGCAGGCGGCGCTCGCGCGCGAAGCGATCGAGCAAGGCGGCACGGATCGTTTCGAGACGATCTTCGACGCGATCACCACGTCCGGCGCACTCGATCACACGCTCGAATGCGCGCGCAAGGAAGCAGAAGCAGCGGCGAAAGCGATTTCTTCATTTCCCTCTTCCATCTACAAAGAGAGCCTGCTAGAATTATGTTCTTACTCGACGTCGAGACAGTCTTAAACGAGACTGAGACGGCGTAAGAGTCCAAGTTGGTCGAATTCGGGGTGTAGCTTAGCCTGGTAGAGCGCTACGTTCGGGACGTAGAGGCCGGAGGTTCGAATCCTCTCACCCCGACCAGAATTGCAAAAACCCGCATGGTTCGCCATGCGGGTTTTTTATTTCCGGCAAAGAAAACCGCGTACGCTTGCCAAACGGCCAGGGCTGGCTTTCCTGCCCCGTCTGCTATATTGCCTCCCATCTCCGCCCCTACTCGATCACCGCGTGGACAACCTTCCCTTATGGGCGCAAATTTGCGCCATCTTTCTGCTTCTCTTCCTTTCCGGCTTCTTCTCGATTTCCGAAACGTCGATGATGGCGCTCAATCGCCATCGCCTGAAATATCTGGCGAGCCAGGGGTCGCTACGCGCCCGCACGACGCAAGGGCTGCTCGCCAAGACTGACCAGCTTCTCTCCGTGATCCTGATCGGGAACAACCTGATCAACACGATCATCCCCGTGCTCACGACATCGATCGCGCTGCGCACCTTCGGTCATAACAACCTCGTCCTGTCGATCACGACGGGCGTCATCGCGTTCCTGATCATCGTGTTCGCGGAAATCGCGCCGAAGATCGTCGGCGCGACGTATCCCGAGAAAGTCGCGCTTCCCGCAAGCCTCGTGCTCGCGCCGCTCATGCGCATCGCGCGGCCGCTGATCTGGTTCGTCAACCTGTTCGCCAATGCGATTCTCGCCGCGCTCCACATCAACACGAAAAACAAGCGCGATCAGCGGATTTCGCCGGAAGAACTGCGCACCATCGTGCTCGAAACCGGCAGCTTCATGCCGACCAAGCACCGCAGCATCCTGCTCAATCTGTTCGATCTGGAGAACATCACCGTTGACGACGTGATGATCCCGCGCCGGCGCATCGAAGCGCTCGACTTCGACGCGCCCTTCGAACAGATCCTGCATCAGCTCGAGACGTGCTATCACAACAAGCTGGTCGTCTTCCAGGGCGATATCGACCGGGTGCTCGGCATCCTGCATGTACGCAAGACGCTCTCCGCGCTGCATAACCAGGAGCTCGAACGCGAAACGCTGCGCGAGCTGCTCACCGAGCCTTACTTCGTGCCGGCGGGCACTCCGGTGTTCCAGCAACTGCAGTTCTTCCAGGAAAGCGGTCACCGTATCGCGATCGTGGTCGACGAATACGGTGAATTGCAGGGGCTCGTAACGCCCGAGGACATCATCGAGGAGCTGATCGGCGAGTTCACGACGACGATCCCGCGCGGCACCGGCTCGCGCGGCGGCTGGGACGAGAATGGCGAATGCATCGTCGCGGGCAGCATGCCGCTGCGCGAACTGAACCGCTGGCTGCATCTGACGCTGCCGACGGACGGCCCGAAGACGCTCAACGGCCTAATCCTCGAAACGCTCGAAGACATCCCGGACGGCGACGTGTCGGTGCGCATCGCGGGTGTGACCTTCGAAGTCATGCGCAGCGACGATCAGGCGATCCGCACCGTCAAGATTTTCCGTCCGCTCGGGCCCGAGAAACGCGCGCTGCGTTAGCCATTCGGACGACTGGGCGGGGGCGATGCCGGGCGGGATGATCGGACCATCTCGACTCCGACGTCCCGACGCCCATGACTTCCCCTTCCCGCGACGCTTTCGACACGTTCGCGCGCCAGGCCCGCACGTCCGAGGCGGCCCGCGATAGCGCATCCGATCACGAAACGCCCGCCGTCTCGCTGCTCACCGAGACCCTGCGCGAGGCCGCCGAGCGCGGCGCATCCGACATCCATGTCGAGCCATCGGAGCACGACTGGCGCATCAGGCTGCGCGTCGATGGTGCGCTGCATGTGTTGAAGCGTCCGCCGCCGCACCTGCGCGACGCGTTTGTCACGCGCATCAAGGTGCTGGCGCGCATGGACATCGCCGAGCGGCGCGTGCCGCAGGACGGTCGGCTGCGTCTGACTCTTCCGGGCGGGCGGATCGGCGACTATCGCGTCAACTCGCTGCCGACACTCTTCGGCGAGAAGCTCGTGCTGCGGCGCCTCGACGCGCTGCCGCCCGATCTGTCGCTCGCCGCGCTCGGCCTCGATGATGCGCAAAGCGGCACGGTCGAATCGGCGATTCGCGCTCCGCACGGTCTCATCCTCGTGACCGGCCCGACCGGCAGCGGCAAGACCCTCTCGCTCTACTGCTTCCTTCAAATGCTCAACGCCGAAGCGCGCAACGTGTGCTCCGTCGAAGATCCCGTCGAGATCCAGCTCGCGGGCATCAATCAGGTGAGCGTGCGCGAATAGGCGGGGCTGCCCTTCGCCGTGGCGCTGCGCGCGTTCATGCGTCAGGATCCGGACGTGATCATGGTCGGCGAAATTCGCGACGCAGAAACCGCGGATGTCGCGGTGAAGGCCGCGCAGACGGGACACCTCGTGCTCTCGACCCTGCATACCAACGATGCACCGGCCGCGATCGCGCGGCTCATCGATATCGGCGTGGCGCCCTACAACCTCGCGTCCGCGCTCAGGCTCGTCACCGCGCAACGGCTCGTGCGCAAGCTGTGCGAATCCTGCCGCACGCCATCGGCGCTGCCCCTCACGGACGGATTTCATCCGTTCGAAGCGCGCGGCTGTCCGGCGTGTCATGGCATCGGTTATCGCGGGCGGGTGGGCGTGCATCAGGTGATGCCAGTATCGGATGAACTACGGGAACTGATCGTCTCACGCGCGGCAACACATGCAATCGCGCGCGCGGCGCAGGCGCAAGGCATGCCCTCGCTACGCGACGCAGCCTTCGCCCGCGTCCGCGAAGGCGCGACGAGCGTCGCCGAACCAGCCGAAGCGACGGAGACCGAATAATGAGTCACGCGCCCGAATTGCGTTTCGCCTGGCGTGGCATGGATAGCGAAGGCCGGCCAAAGCAGGGAAAGATCATTGCCGCCGACGCGCTCTCGGCCCGCAGCTCGCTGCGTCGGGAAGGCGTGATCGTCACCGGACTCGACATGCTCGGTGCCGCGCCGCCGCCCAAAGCGAAGACGACGGAGGTGACCGTTTTCACACGGCAGCTCGCCGGCCTGCTGCGCGCAGGCCTGCCGCTCGCTGGGGCGCTCGAATTGCTGGCCGGCAGTGCGACGGGCGGCGGACTGCCGCGCATCGTGCGCGCATTGGCTCGCGACATCACGCGTGGCGTGCCGTTCTCAGCTGCACTCGCCGCGCATCCCGCGGCGTTCGGCCCGCTGTACTGCCAGTTGGTGTCGGTTGGCGAAGTGGCAGGCGCGCTGCCGTCCGTGCTCGCCCGGCTTGCCGACGATCGCGAGCGCGCCGCATCGCAACGCGCCAGACTGCGCGCCGCCCTCACCTATCCGGTCATGGTGCTGCTGCTTTCGCTCGCGATCACCGCAGGTTTGCTGGTCGGCGTCGTGCCGACATTCAAGACGATCTTCGACGGCTTCGGCGCCGCGCTGCCCGCGCCGACGCGTTTCGTGCTCGCACTGTCGGACGGCGTCGCGCATGCTGGCGTGCCGTTCGTCCTCGCGTGCGTATGCGCGGCGGTTGTGGTGTCGCGCTGGATGAAGCGTTCGCCGGATGCGCGCGAAACCGTCGATCGCGCGGCGCTGCGCCTGCCGCTCGCAGGCAGGTTGCTGCGCTCCCTTGCAGTCGCCCGATGGAGCCGCGCGCTCGGGACGCTGCTCTCGGCGGGCACGCCGCTGTCGGATGCTTTCGACTCGCTCACGCACGCCACGGGCAATCGCGTATTCGACGCCGCCACGGTCAACATCGCCGCGCGCCTGCGCAATGGCGAGCGCCTCGCGGTCGCCATGGGCGCCGCCGGCTGCTTTCCGCAAGATGTCGTGCAGCCGATCGCGGTCGCCGAAGAATCGGGCTCGCTCGACGCGATGCTCCTCGATCTCGCCACGCTGGCGGACCGTCAGGTGGACGAGCGCATCGGCGCGTTCGCGAGCCTGTGCGAGCCGATCGTCATCGCGCTGCTGGGCGCGCTCGTGGGTGGACTCGTCATCGCGATGTATCTTCCTATCATTCAGCTCGGCAACGTGGTGTAGCATCGCGGGCCAAAGCAACCGTTCGTCCATCATGCAGCCTTCGTTCGATCCGTCCGCCGCGCATTTCGCAAGCCGCTATCTGGCGGCGTTCGCCGCGCTCCCCGTCGCCATGCAGTACGGGTTCGCTGTCGTGTTCGGTCTCGTGATCGGCAGTTTTCTCACCGTCGTCGTGCATCGCCTGCCGGTCATGCTCGAGCGCGCATGGCGCGCCGAAGTCGACGCGACGATTCCTGAAGCTCCCGAATCCGGCAAACGCGCCGCCGCCGATTCGCACCCCGAACGCTTCAATCTCGCGGTGCCGCGCAGTGCATGCCCGCATTGCAAGCATGTGCTGCGCGCGTGGGAAAACATTCCCGTCATCAGCTATCTCGCATTGCGCGGGCGCTGCTCGGCGTGCGGCGCGCGCGTGAGCCCGCGTTATCCGCTGATCGAACTCGCAAGCGGCGCGCTCGCGGCGCTCTCGCTCTACGCCTACGGCCCCGCGTGGCCGGCTCTGGCCGCGTTCGGACTGTGTGCGACCTTGCTGACGGCCGGCCTCATCGATTACGACACGCGCTATCTTCCCGATGTGCTGACGCTTCCCCTGCTGTGGGCGGGACTCATCGTCAATTTCGGCGAAGGCGGATTCGCGACGCTTCACGACGCCGTAACGGGCGCGATCGTCGGTTATCTTTTTCTGTGGTGCGTGTACTGGCTCTTCAAGCTCGTGCGCGGCGTGGAAGGCATGGGCTACGGCGACTTCAAACTGCTCGCCGCGATCGGCGCGTGGCTCGGCTGGTCCGCACTCGCGCAAGTGGTCCTGATCGCTGCCGTAGCGGGCGCGGCGGTCGGCATCGTTGCGACGTGGCGCAAGCGCATGCGTTTCGAGGAGCCCTTGCCGTTCGGGCCGTTTCTCGCGGCGGGCGGAGTCATCACGCTCTTCGTCGGCACACCGCTCTATTCATTGTTGGGATGATCGAAGGGAGCAACGGATGTTCAGCATTGGTCTTACCGGCGGCATCGGCAGCGGCAAGAGCACCGTCGCCGATCTCTTCGCGGCGCGCGGCGTACCGCTTATCGATACGGATCTGATCGCGCACCAGATCACCGCGCCGGGCGGCGTCGCGATGCCGCTCATCGCGAGCGAATTCGGCGACAATTTCATCGCCGAAGACGGCTCGCTCGATCGCGCGAAGATGCGCGGGCTCGTTTTCGCCGACGACACTGCGAAAGCGCGGCTCGAACATATCGTGCATCCGTTGATTCGCGCTGAAACCGAGCGACAGAGACTTGCGGCGCAAGGTGCGTATCACATCGTGGTCGTGCCGCTGCTGGTCGAGTCGGGCGAATGGGCTGCACGCGTGTCACGTGTGCTCGTCGTGGATTGTCCGGTCGAGACGCAGATCGCCCGCGTCATGCGGCGCAATGGCTTCACGCGAGAACAGGTACTCGCGATCATCGCGAAGCAGGCGTCTCGCGAAGCGCGACTCGCCGCAGCGGACGATATCGTCATCAACGACGAAACGGCCACGCACGACGCACTGGCGCAGCAAGTCGACGCGCTGCACGCGCGTTATTTGTCGCTGTCATCCGGATAAGGTGAGCCGATCGCCTGAGTTAGCCAAATCGTCGAAAAGTTCCCGAATTTGCGCCAAAACAAGCACTTTCGCGAGCGAATATGCCCCGATTTGCTAGGGTGAGGATGCGGCATTAGAATGTGCTCACTTCCGCTCATGGAAGCAACCGACCCACGCCGAGGCGAGTGCGCTTGATCCTTTACGAGTATCCCTTCAACGAGCGAATCCGGACGCTGCTGCGCCTCGAAGACCTGTTCGAGCGCTTCACGTTCTTTCTGACTCAGGAAGACGCGCGAGAACATCACGTCGCGCTCACGACACTCTTTGAGATCGCCGAAGTCGCTGGCCGCACGGATCTCAAGGCCGACCTCATGAAGGAACTGGAGCGGCAGCGTCAGACGCTCGCGCCGTTCCGTGGCAATCCTGGAATCGAACAGGAAGCGCTCGAAGCGGTGCTCGGCGAAATCGAGCAAACGCTCGGCGGCCTCACCGACATGCATGGCAAGACCGGTCAGCATCTCGCCGACAACGAATGGCTCGCGAGCATCCGCAGCCGCACGATCATTCCGGGCGGAACATGCAAGTTCGATCTGCCGTCGTATTACGCGTGGCAGCAGTTGCCCGTCGAAGAACGGCGTCAGGACATCGCGAAGTGGGTCATGCCGATGCTCGCGTTACGCGACGCGGCGGCCATCGTGTTGCGGCTCGCGCGTGAATCGGGTCAGGCGTCGAAAGTCATGGCGATGCAGGGCAGCTATCAGCAGATGTTGTCCGGCCGCACCTATCAACTGATGCAAGTGCGCGTTTCGCCGGACACTCGCGTGATTCCCGAAGCGAGCGCGAACAAGTACATGCTGTGGGTCCGCTTCACGGTGCAGGACGGCGATCTGAAGCCGCGCGCCGTGGACGTGGACGTCCCCTTCCATCTGACGCTTTGCAGCCTTTGAATAGAATCAGCCGGCCCTATATGGATCAGATGTCGAACAAAGCCGGCGCGATTCGCCACGTCTTACCGTCATGACCACTGTCGTCAAATGCCCGACCTGCGGCAAGGATGTCCGCTGGGTTCCGGAAAACCGCTTTCGCCCATTCTGCTCCGAGCGCTGCAAGCAGATCGATCTGGGCGCGTGGGCGGCCGAGAAGTACAAAATTTCGGGTAATTCACAGGAAACGCCGCCGGACGACGATACGCGCGGCGGCCTGAACTGACCTTCGCTCGCGCTTATTCGCGCTCTTCCTCTTCGAGCCATTCGAGGATCGGAATAGCCGCAGGCAGAAGCGGAGCGACATCGACAGGAAGCGTTTGCCAGGCAATCGCCTGGCCTTCCCGTCCGAGCGGCGTGCCCTTCCAGTCCGTCACCTTGCAGAAAAAAAGACGCACGTACGCGTGCGGGTAATCGTGCTCGAGCGTGCGCCAAAGCTGACATGCGGTGACGTCGATGCCGAGTTCCTCGTGCAATTCGCGCCCAAGTGCCGTCTCGATGCTCTCGCCCGGCTCGAGCTTGCCGCCGGGAAACTCCCAGTAGCCTTCGTACGGCTTGCCAGCGGGCCGCTGCGCGAGCAGATAACGCCCGTCGTGCTGCACCATCACGCCGACGGCCACTTCCGTTACCTTGCGGCCATCGGGCGCGATGTCGCTCTTCGAATCGGTCATTGCTTGCGTCCCGACCAGTCGCGCGCGAATTGCCACGCGACGCGCCCCGACCGCGACCCGCGTTCCAGCGCCCACACGAGAGCGTCGCCGCGAGCGCTTTCGACTTCAGCTTCATGGCAGCCGAAGTGCTTAAGCCAATGCGCGACGATCGACAGATAGTCGTCCTGCTTGAAAGGATAGAAGCTGACCCACAGCCCGAAGCGTTCGGACAGCGAGATCTTTTCCTCGACCACTTCGCCGGGGTGAATCTCGCCATCGGACGTGTGCTTGTACGTCTCGTTGTCGCTCATGTATTCCGGCAACAAATGACGGCGATTCGACGTCGCGTAGATCAGCACGTTGTCCGATTGCGCCGCGACGGAACCGTCGAGCGCGACCTTCAGCGCCTTGTAGCCCGACTCGCCTTCCTCGAAGGAAAGGTCGTCGCAGAACACGAGGAAGCGCTCGGGCCGCGTCGAGATCAGATCGACGATATCGCCGAGATCGTGCAGATCGTCCTTGTCGACTTCGATGAGACGCAGACCGTCCTTCGAATAAGCGTTCAGACACGCCTTGATCAGTGACGACTTGCCCGTGCCGCGCGCGCCCGTCAGCAAAACATTGTTCGCGGGCAACTTGTTCACGAACTGCTGCGTGTTCTGTTGGATCAGGCCTTTTTGACGATCGATGTTCTGCAGGTCGTCGAGCGAGATTTGCGAGATCGCCGGCACGGGTTGCAGGAAACCACGCCCCTGACGCTTGCGCCAGCGAAACGCCACCGCGGATTCCCAATCGATATCGGGCGCCGCCGGCGGCAACATGCCTTCGATGCGCGCCAGCACCGCCTCGGCGCGCGTGAGAAATTGTTCGAGCTTGTCCATGTTCGTATCGATGCGCGTCGCTTTTACGAGCGATAGTCGGCGTTGATGCTGACGTAGTCGTGCGAGAGGTCGCAGGTCCAGATCGTTGCGTTCGCAGTGCCGCGTCCGAGCAGCACACGAATCGCGATTTCGCTCTTCTTCATCACACGCTGGCCGTCTTCTTCCTTGTACTCGGGATTGCGCCCGCCCGACTTCGCAACGAGAACGTCATCGAGATAAAGATCAATCTTGCCGACGTCGAGATCCGTCACGCCCGCATACCCGATCGCCGCGAGAATGCGGCCGAGGTTCGGATCGGAGGCGTAAAACGCGGTCTTCACGAGCGGCGAATGGCCGATCGCGTACGCGATCTGACGGCATTCCGCCGCGTCCTTGCCGCCTTCCACCGTGATCGTCATGAACTTCGTCGCGCCTTCGCCGTCGCGCACGATGAGTTGCGCGAGTTCCTGCGCCACTTCGGTCACCGCGTCGCGCAGTGCGGCGTAGGCGGGCGAGTCCGTCGACGTGATCGCGGGCAGGCTCGACTTGCCCGATGCGATCAGGATGAACGAATCGTTGGTCGATGTATCGCCGTCGATGGTGATGCAGTTGAACGAGCGATCCGCAACGTGCTTGACCAGTTGATCCAGCACGGGCTGCGCCACGTTGGCATCGAACGCGAGGAAGCCGAGCATTGTCGCCATGTTCGGCTTGATCATGCCCGCGCCCTTGCTGATACCCGACAGCGTGACGACGTGACCGTCGATCGTCACCTGACGCGACGATGCCTTCGGCAGCGTGTCCGTCGTCATGATGGCTTGCGCGGCGTCGAACCAGTGCGAGGCCTTCTGATTCGCGAGCGCGGCGGGCAGGCCGGCTTTCAGACGATCGACCGGCAGCGGCTCGAGAATCACGCCCGTCGAGAACGGCAGGATCTGTTGCGCATCGAGGCCCGCAAGCCGCGCGAGTTCCGCACACGTCTCGCGTGCGTGCGCCATGCCCGGCTCGCCCGTGCCGGCGTTCGCGTTGCCGGTGTTCACGATGAGCGCGCGAATGCTCTTGCCGCCCTTCGCCACGGCTGCCAGATGCTCGCGGCACACGGTGACGGGCGCGGCGCAGAATCGATTCTGCGTGAACACGCCCGCGACGCTCGCGCCTTCATCGACGCGAATGACGAGCACATCCTTGCGATTGGGCTTGCGG
Source organism: Caballeronia sp. INML1 (assembly GCF_023631085.1). Lineage (NCBI taxonomy): Bacteria > Pseudomonadati > Pseudomonadota > Betaproteobacteria > Burkholderiales > Burkholderiaceae > Caballeronia > Caballeronia sp. INML1. Next base: position 62,007 of record NZ_JALQDT010000035.1, read on the forward strand.
ATATTCGCCTCGGCCCAGCCGAGCGTGACGCCGGCGACGGGATGAAGCGCTGCGGGATCGATCGAGGGGAAGTTGACGGCCATGTTCGCGTCTCGCTGAAGGTGGCGAGTGCCGGTTGGCTGACCGGCACGCTTTGAAAGACTGACGCCGCTCCGCTGAGCGGGACGGCGCCGTGAAATATTGGACCTGCAAAGACAAACGACGCATCGCTGCGTCGCTTGAGTCTGGTCAGCAGCCGATCAAGCCAGCTTGCCGTGACAGTTTTTGTACTTCTTGCCGCTTCCGCATGGGCACGGATCGTTGCGGCCGACCTTCGGCACGTCGTCCGACGGGCGCGTCACGACGCTGATGTCGTCGCCGGCGGCCATTGCCTGGCTAACCATCTGCGCGGTCGCGCTCGCCGCGGCTGTGGCGGGCGTCGGTTCCGCGGCCGGCGCGTTGAAGTCCGCGTGCGTGAACGACACGTTCTCGAGATGGCTGCCCTTCTCTTCGTACTGTTCGGCGGCTTCCTCGAGTTGTTCCGGCGACTGGATCTGCACGTTCATCACGACGCGCGTGACTTCCTGCTTGACCGCATCGAGCATCGCGGCGAAGAGCTCGAACGCCTCGCGCTTGTATTCCTGCTTCGGATTCTTCTGCGCATAGCCGCGCAGATGGATGCCCTGACGCAGGTGATCGAGCGCGGCGAGGTGCTCGCGCCAGCGGCTGTCGAGCGTCTGCAGCATGATCGAGCGTTCGAACGCGCTGAACGACTCGCGGCCCACGAGCGCGACCTTCGCTTCGTACGCTTCGTCGGCGGCGGCGAGCACGGCTTCGCAGATCTCTTCGGCGTCGATCGAGTTCGACTCGTTGATCATCTCCTGCACGGCGAGGTCGAGGGACCAGTCGTTGCGCAGCACTTCTTCCAGTTCCGGCGCTTCCCACTGCTCCTCGATGCTGCCGGCCGGCACGAAGGTGCGCACGACGTCGCCGATCACGCTCTGACGCATCGCGGCGATGGTTTCCTGGACGTCGTTCGCTTCGAGCAGTTCGTTGCGCTGCTGGTAGATCACCTTGCGCTGATCGTTGGCGACGTCGTCATATTCGAGCAGTTGCTTGCGGATATCGAAGTTACGCGCTTCGACCTTGCGCTGCGCGCCTTCGATCGAGCGCGTGACCATGCCCGCTTCGATCGGCTCGCCTTCCGGCATCTTCAGGCGATCCATGATCGCGCGCACGCGGTCGCCCGCGAAAATGCGCAGGAGCGGATCATCCAGCGACAAATAGAAGCGCGACGAACCCGGATCGCCCTGACGGCCCGCGCGGCCGCGCAACTGGTTGTCGATACGGCGCGACTCGTGACGCTCCGTGCCGATGATATGCAGGCCGCCCGCGGCCTTCACGTGATCGTGGAGCGTCTGCCATTCGTCGTGCAACTTCTGGATGCGCGTGGCTTTCTCGTTCTCGGGGATCGACAGATCCGCTTCGATGAACGACGCCTGCTTCTCGACGTTGCCGCCGAGCACGATGTCCGTCCCGCGACCGGCCATGTTCGTCGCAATCGTGACGACGCCCGGACGGCCCGCTTCCGCGACGATCGCGGCTTCGCGCGCGTGCTGCTTCGCGTTGAGCACCTCGTGCTTCACGCCCGCCTGAGTGAGCAGGCCGGACAGCAGTTCGGACGCTTCGATCGACGTCGTGCCGACGAGCGTCGGCTGACCGCGTTCGACGCAATCGCGGATGTCGCGAATGACCGCGTCATAGCGTTCCTTCGACGTCTTGTAGATCTGATCCTGCTTGTCGACGCGCTTCGGCGGACGGTTGGTCGGAATCACGACCGTTTCGAGGCCGTAGATCTCGTTGAATTCGTACGCTTCCGTATCCGCGGTGCCGGTCATGCCGGACAGCTTCGCGTACATGCGGAAGTAGTTCTGCAGCGTGATGGACGCAAGCGTCTGGTTCTCGGCCTGAATCTGGACGTGTTCCTTCGCTTCGACGGCCTGGTGCAGACCGTCCGACCAGCGGCGGCCCGTCATCATGCGGCCCGTGAATTCGTCGACGATCACGACTTCGCCGTTCTGCACGACGTAGTGCTGATCGCGCAGGAAGAGCGTATGCGCGCGCAACGCGGCATAGATGTGGTGCATCAGCGTGATGTTCTGCGGCGCATAGAGGCTCTCGCCTTCGCCGATCAGGCCCCACTCGGCGAGCAGACGCTCGGCCTTTTCGTGGCCCGATTCCGTCAGGAACACCTGGCGCGCCTTTTCATCGAGCGTATAGTCGCCCGGCTTCTCGACGCCCGTGCCGTCTGCCTTTTCCTCGCCGATCTGTTGCTCGAGCAGCGGCGGCAGCGCGTTCATGCGCACGTAGAGATCGGTGTGGTCTTCCGCCTGGCCGGAGATGATGAGCGGCGTACGCGCTTCGTCGATGAGGATCGAGTCCACTTCGTCGACGATCGCGAAATTGAGCGGCCGCTGCACGCGCGCGGTGGTCTCGTAGACCATGTTGTCGCGCAGATAGTCGAAGCCGAACTCGTTGTTCGTGCCGTAGGTGATGTCCGCCGCGTACGCTTCCTGTTTCTGCGAATGCTCCATCTGCGACAGGTTCACGCCGCACGAGAGCCCGAGGAAGTTGTAGAGACGCGCCATCCATTCGGCGTCGCGCTGTGCGAGGTAATCGTTCACCGTGACGACGTGCACGCCGCGGCCCGACAGCGCGTTCAGATACGCGGCGAGCGTCGCGACGAGCGTCTTGCCCTCGCCGGTGCGCATTTCGGCGATCTTGCCGTAGTGCAGGACCATGCCGCCGATGAGCTGTACGTCGAAGTGGCGCATCTTCAGCACGCGCTTGCTCGCTTCGCGGCAGACGGCGAACGCCTCGGGCAGGATCACGTCGAGCGATTCGCCGCCCGCGACACGCTGGCGGAACTCGTCGGTCTTGGCGCGCAGCTGGTCGTCCGAGTACTTCTCGACGGTCGGCTCAAGGGCATTGATCGCCGCAACGGTCTTTTGATAGTGCTTGACCAGCCGCTGATTGCGGCTGCCAAAAATCTTCTGAAGGAAACCGGTCGTCATCGGATCAGTGTCTGCGTCGCGGCTTCGGACGGGCGCATGTGCAAGCTGCGTCCGGGCTCGGAGAACCTCGGCGACTTAAGTCCATAGGGTGAAATTCGAATCGGGAATTTTAGCACGCGAGCTTGGCAGACCTTGCGTCGGCGTACCCGCGCGCGCGTCGGCGGGGCGCGACAGTCAACGGGTTGAAAGCTTTCCGGCAAGCAACGCCGGAAAAGGCTGTCGACCGGGAACAATAACTTGCGTCGCGTACAATCGAACCGTCCCGTCGGGCGTCCACCTAAAAAAATGAGCCGCTTTTCTACAAATTCAAGGTCGCGTTTCGATCCACGCAGGCCGCAAGCCGTCGCAGACGTGCTCGATCGCACCGATGCGTTTCGCGCGCTGCGTGCGGGTGTCGAGCAAGTGGCGGCGCTGCAGCGCGATTTGAGCGCGCTCTTGCCGGATTATCTGGCGTCGAACGTGGAGCCGGGATTCATCAAAGACGGCGTGCTCGCGCTCTTCGCTGCGCATAACGCGCTCGCCGCGCGTCTGCGGCATCTGGAACCGCGTCTGCTCTCGGATCTTCAGCAGCGCGGCTGGGCCGTCAACGCGCTGAAGATTCGAGTGCGTCCTCAATCGATGAAAGAACCCGCGCCGCCGAAGCAGGCCCGGATGTCGCCGGCAGGCGCTTCGGCGTTGCAGGAACTGGCCGAGACGCTGGAGCCGTCGCCGCTGCAGGAAGCGCTCGCGCGGATGGCTTCACGTCATCAGGGGCGCACGCAAAAAAAATGAGCGGTGCTTTCGCTGCCGCTCATCTCTGACCACTGAATCAATGCTTTAAATCAGGCAAATGCCGTCTGCGTATCGAATCCGAAACCGCGCGGCGCCTTCTGCGTATCCTCGAACGTAACGACTTCATAAGCGTCTTCGTTCGCGAGCAACTCGCGCAGCAGCATGTTGTTCATCGCGTGGCCGCCCTTGTACGCCTTGTACGACGCCAGCAACGGATGGCCGACTACGTACAGGTCGCCGATCGCGTCGAGCATCTTGTGCTTCACGAATTCGTCGTCGTAGCGCAGGCCGTCATTGTTCAGGATGCGGTATTCGTCCAGCACGATTGCGTTGTCCATGCTGCCGCCGCGTGCGAGTCCCAGTTCACGCATCATCTCGACTTCGTGCGCGAAGCCGAACGTGCGTGCGCGGGCGATTTCGCGCACGTAGGAAGTCGTCGCGAAGTCCACTTCGAGCGCTTGTCCGGTTTTATCGACGGCCGGATGGCGGAAGTCGATGGTGAAGCTCAACTTGAAGCCGAAATACGGTTCGAGACGGGCGAACTTGTCGCCGTCGCGCACTTCGACGGGCTTCGTCACCTTGATGAACTGCTTCGGCGCGTTCTGCTCTTCGATACCCGCCGACTGGATGAGAAACACGAACGAAGCCGCGCTGCCGTCCATGATCGGGATTTCCTCAGCGGTCACATCGACATACAGGTTGTCGATGCCGAGACCCGCACACGCCGACATCAAGTGCTCGATGGTCGACACGCGCGCGCCATCCTTCTGCAAAACGGATGCGAGACGGGTATCGCCGATTGCCATTGCGGACGCGGGGATGTCGACCGGCTCGGGCAGGTCGATGCGCGAAAAAACGATGCCCGTGCCAATCGGTGCGGGGCGCAGAGTCAGATTGACCTTGCGACCGGAATGGAGCCCGATCCCCACGGTTTTGACGACGGTCTTGATTGTTCGCTGCTTCAACATGATGTTCTTTCCGATTTAAGTTCCCTATAAAGAGAATCAATCGTGCGTTAAATTCTAATAGGTCGAATTATACTCCATTCGTCTCGCGCCGTCCTGATCCAGGAGGTATCAACTGTTTCCCAGTGTTACGTCGCGGCGGCGAATTATGAAGTAGAACGGGCCGATGCCCGGAATGGAGGCATTTCCGGTCATCGGCCCCAAGCTGCAGCTCAGTGCGAGGGCGCGTTTAGCGTTGCGCGCTGGCAACGCGGCGCCGCTGCACTCAGCGCAACGTCGCCAGGATGCTTCGAGCGTCGCTGACTTCGAACTTGCCGGGCGCTTCGACTGACAGCGTCTTGACCACGCCATCGTCGACCACCATCGCGTAGCGCTGGGAACGAATTCCCATGCCACGCTCGGACAAATCCTGATCCAGTCCGAGTGCCTGAGTGAAACGCGCACTGCCGTCCGCGATCATCTTCACCTTGCCCGAGGCTTGAAGATCGCGTCCCCACGCGCTCATGACGAACGCGTCGTTGACGGAAACGCACCAGATTTCGTCGATTCCCGCAGCGGACAGATCCGCTGCTGCTTCGACGTAGCCGGGCACGTGTCTCGCGGAGCATGTCGGCGTAAACGCGCCCGGCAATCCGAAGATCACCACGCGCTTGCCGGCGCACCGCTCGCGCACCGGGAACGCATTCGGTCCCACGGCACAGCCCTCGGTCGCCTCCTCGATGAACTCGAAGAGACCCACATCGGGCAACGTATCACCCACTTTGATCATGCTCGGTCCTTCCCTCATCAGGACTCGCGAACATCCTCGCGATTGCATCATCCCGCGACCTTGCCGAACGTCATTGCGGCAACTTCGGCTTCGATTTGCTTCCTCGACGTCAGGGGCAAATTCGTGGGGGTCGGCTGGCCACGGCCCGGCGTCCATTTTGCATCCAGGACGCGGCCTTGGACAGTCGCCCCACGCGAAGCCTGCATCATCCGCACGATATGTTCAGCGCGTGCACGCGGTGCGCTGCATGGCCATAGCTGACTCAGCAGCAAATAACGTGCGCCGCTCAGTCCGCCTGCTTGCGCAGGAACGCCGGAATGTCATACGTATCGACGCCCTTTTCCTGCAGAGCCTGCACGTGCGATGCCGCGGTTTCGCGCGTCGAACGCCACACGGCGGGGGTGTCGAGTTGACCGTAATCCGTCGTCGACTGGCCGTGCTGCGCGCCGTACGTGTTGTGCGAAGGTTGATGACCGTGCGCGACCGGCTGGTTATCGGTGCCCGTGCGCAGGAGGGTCATCGGCGCTTGCTGCTGCTTCTTCGCCGCGCGGCCCAAACCGGTTGCCACCACCGTCACACGCAGTGCATCGCCCATCGCGTCGTCGTACACGGCGCCGAAGATCACCGTGGCGTCATCGGCTGCGTAGCTCTTGATGGTGTTCATCACTTCGCGCGTTTCCGACAGACGCAGCGAGCGGCTCGACGTGATGTTCACCAGCACGCCACGCGCACCCGACAGATCCACACCTTCCAGCAGCGGGCTTGCGACAGCCTGCTCGGCGGCGAGACGCGCGCGATCGACGCCGGCAACCGTCGCCGTGCCCATCATCGCTTTGCCCTGCTCGCCCATCACCGTCTTCACATCTTCGAAGTCGACGTTCACGAGACCATCGACGTTGATGATTTCCGCGATACCGGCCACTGCGTTGTTCAGCACGTCGTCCGCGCACTGGAAGCACTTGTCCATCTCGGCGTCATCGCCCATCACCTCGAACAGCTTGTCGTTGAGCACGACGATCAGCGAGTCGACGTGATCCTCCAGTTGCTGCGAGCCGGCTTCCGCCACGCGCATGCGGCGGCCGCCTTCGAACTCGAACGGCTTGCTCACCACGCCGACAGTCAGAATGCCCATTTCCTTCGCGATCTGCGCGACGACCGGCGCCGCGCCCGTGCCCGTGCCGCCGCCCATGCCGGCGGTGATGAACACCATGTGCGCGCCGCGCAGTGCGTCGGCGATGCGCTCACGCGCGTCTTCCGCCGCTTCCTTGCCCTTCTCCGGTTTCGCGCCCGCGCCGAGACCGGTCATGCCCAGTTGCAGAACCGCCGGCGCGCGGGAACGCGCGAGCGCTTGTGCGTCGGTGTTCATCACGATGAAGTCGACGCCCTGCACACCCCGGTTGATCATGTGCTGTACCGCGTTGCCGCCAGCACCACCAACGCCCACGACCTTGATGATCGTTCCGTTGGTTTCCGTTTCCAGCATTTCGAAATCCATGTTGCCTCCGTCAAGAATGAAGATCGGCGTTATTCGACGAGAGATCGGGCAACCTTTCGTCGCGCGCCAGCCGCCGGTACCAGCGCGTAGTTCTTAACTGCGTTTTGCTTAAAAGTTCCCGAGGAACCAGTCCTTCATCCGCGAGAACACTTGTCCCATCGAACCGTTTTGCACCGCGACCTTGCGTCCGCGCATACGTTGCGAGCGTCCTTCGGCGAGCAGGCCCATCGCGGTCGAGTAGCGCGGATTGCGCACCACGTCGGCGAGACCGCCCGCGTATTCCGGCACGCCGATGCGCACCGGCTTCAAAAAGATGTCTTCGCCGAGCTCGACCATCCCGGGCATCATCGCCGCGCCGCCGGTCAGCACGACGCCGCTCGACAGCAGCTCTTCGTAGCCCGACTCGCGCACGACCTGCTGCACCAGCGAGAAGAGCTCCTCGACACGCGGCTCCACGACCGCCGCCAGCGCCTGACGCGACAGCGTGCGCGGACCGCGCTCGCCGAGGCCCGGCACTTCGATCATTTCGTCCGGATCGGCAAGCGCCTGTTTCGCGATGCCGTAGCTCACCTTGATATCTTCGGCGTCGGGCGTCGGCGTGCGCAGCGCCATGGCCACGTCGCTCGTGATCTGGTCGCCTGCGATCGGAATCACCGCCGTATGACGGATCGCGCCTTCGCTGAAGATGGCGATGTCGGTCGTGCCTCCGCCGATATCGACCAGCACGACGCCGAGTTCCTTCTCGTCCTCGGTCAGCACGGCAAGCGACGACGCCAGCGGTTGCAGAATCAGGTCGTTCACTTCGAGTCCGCAGCGGCGCACGCACTTCACGATGTTCTGCGCGGCGCTCACCGCGCCCGTCACGATGTGCACCTTCACTTCGAGGCGGATGCCGCTCATGCCGATCGGTTCGCGCACGTCTTCCTGGCCGTCGATGATGAATTCCTGGGTCAGGATATGCAGCACCTGCTGATCGGTCGGGATGTTGATTGCCTTGGCCGTCTCGATCACGCGCGCGACGTCCGCCTGCGTGACTTCCTTGTCCTTGATCGCAACCATGCCGCTCGAATTGAAGCTGCGAATGTGGCTGCCCGCGATCCCGGTGAATACGTTCGTGATCTTGCAATCGGCCATTAGTTCGGCCTCTTCCAGCGCGCGCTGGATGGATTGCACCGTGGCCTCGATATTGACCACGACGCCCTTCTTCAGCCCCTTCGAGTCGCTCTGACCGAGTCCGATCACCTCGTAGTGGCCTTCGCCCTTCAGTTCGGCGACGATCGCGACCACCTTCGACGTTCCGATGTCGAGGGAAACCAGCAGGTCTTTGTAGTCTTTGCTCATAGCGTGCTCATGCCTGTGATGTCTGCTTACTTCTTGGCCTTATCGGTGTCGTTGATGAAGCGCATGTTCGCGGCTCGTATGGCGAAGCCGTTCGGGTACCGCAAATCCGCATATTCGATGTCTTTCCCCCATCGTCCCGTGACGGACGTCCACGACGCGACGAATCGCTTGCAACGGTCGTTCAGCGTGTCCTGGTTGCGCTCGCGGCCGAGTTCGATCTGCGTGCCGTTCGAGAGCTTGACCGTCCACGCAAAGCGCGGCGACAGCGTCACTTCCTCGGGCTTCGCATCCAGCGGCGCGAACCACTTCTGAAAATCGCGATACCGCGCAACCACTTCCTTCGCCGTGCCTTCGGGACCGTCGAACGACGGCAGGTCGTCGTCGAGTTCGCCCTGGTTCGCCGTGAAGAGATCGCCGTCGACGCTCACGAGTTGATCGTTGCCCCATGTGCCGAGCGGCTTGTATTCCTCCAGCGTCACTGCGAGCGCGTTCGGCCACACGCGCCGCACGCTCGCGTGGCGCACCCACGGCACCTGCTCGAAGGCGGCGCGCGCCGCATCCAGATCGACGGTGAAGAAGTTGCCCTTGAGATGACCGACCACGCTCGCGCGCACGACCGGCGAACTGACGTGGGTCGTGTCTCCGTCGATCTGAATCTCGCGCAGGCGAAACTCGGGACGCTGGATCGCCCAGTAACCCGCGGCGCCCAGAAGCAGCAGCACGAGCACGACGTGCAGCGCGTTGGCGGCGAGGTTGAGTTGGCGAACGTTGTTCCACATGGTTTCGCTTGTTCGTATCCTGTGAGTGATCGACCTAATTCTTCAGCGTGAGCGACAGCACCTTCACGACGAGATCCTTGTAGCTGATGCCGACCGCGCGCGCGGCCTTCGGCGGCAGCGAGTGATCGGTCATGCCGGGCGCCGTGTTCACTTCGAGGAAATACGGGTTGCCGTCCGAGTCGAGCATGAAGTCGGCGCGGCCCCAGTCGGTGCAGCCGAGAATCTCGAACGCGCGCTTGGTCAGCTGCTTCATGCGTGCTTCTTCGGCTTCGGTCAGGCCGCAAGGAATCAGATACTGCGTGTCGTCGGCGACGTACTTCGCGTGATAGTCGTAGAACTCGCCCGCCGGCACGATCTTGATGACCGGCAAATCAAGATCGCCCGCGATGCAGCACGTGAACTCGCCGCCGCCCTCGATGCTCTTCTCGACGATCACGATCTTGTCGAAGTTCGCAGCTTCAGCGAGCGCCGGCACGAGCGCTTCCGCGCTCTTCACCTTGATAACCGCGACACTCGAGCCTTCGCTGGCCGGCTTCACGAAGAGCGGCAGCCCGAGCTTCGCGACGATGTCCTGCGCGCGCGCCGCGTAATCTTCACCGCGAAAGACGGTTTCGAACGGCGGCGTCGGAATGCCGGTCTGCTGCCACACGAGCTTCGTGCGCAGCTTGTCCATACCGAGCGCCGAGCCGAGCACGCCGCTGCCCGTGTAACGGATGCCGTAGAAATCCAGCGCGCCTTGCAATTGGCCGTTCTCGCCATAGCCGCCGTGCAGCGCGATGAACGCGCGCACGAAACCGTCGGCCTTCAGTTCCGAAAGCGGACGCCGGGCCGGATCGAACGGATGCGCATCGATGCCCGCGTCGCGCAGACCTTCGAGCACGAGGCGCCCGGAATTGAGCGACACCTCGCGCTCGGCGGAATTTCCACCGAGCAATACCGCGACTTTGCCGAAGGCTTTGGGATCGATTTGATTCACCTGATTGCTCATGTTCTTGATACCGCTCTTACTGAGACTGGCCATTTGCCACGTTCGCCAGCTTTCCGCACACGCCGCCGATGGAACCCGCGCCCATCGTGATCACCACGTCGCCGTTACGCGCGATCGTCGTTACCGCGTCGGGCACTTCGTCGATCGTCTCGACGAATACCGGCTCCACCTTGCCCGCGACGCGAATCGCGCGCGCCAATGCGCGGCCGTCCGCTGCGACGATGGGTGCTTCGCCTGCTGCGTAAACGTCGGTGAGCACGAGCGCATCGACCGTCGACAGCACTCGTACGAAATCCTCGAAGCAGTCGCGCGTGCGCGTATAGCGATGCGGCTGGAACGCGAGAACGAGACGCCGGTCGGGAAACGCACCGCGCGCCGCCGCGATCGTCGCGGCCATTTCAACCGGGTGATGACCGTAGTCGTCGATCAGCGTGTACGCGCCTTCGCCGGTGCTCGCGTTCACTTCGCCGTAACGCTGGAAGCGCCGGCCCACGCCGTTGAATTCGGCGAGCGCACGCTGGATATCGGCATCCGCGACTTCAAGTTCAGTCGCAATCGCAATCGCCGCGAGCGCGTTCTGCACGTTGTGCGTACCCGGAAGGTTCAACACGATGTCGAGCGACGGCGCATCCGCGCGCAACGTGGTGAAATGCATGCGGCCGTCGCGCGCCTCGACATTTACTGCGCGCACTTCCGCTTCGGCGCCCAGGCCGTAGCGGATGATCGGCTTCGAGACGAACGGCAGGATTTCGCGCACGTTCGGATCGTCGACGCACAACACCGCGATGCCATAGAACGGCAGACGATGCGTGAACTCGATGAACGCCTGCTTCAGCCGCGCGAAGTCGTGGCCGTAGGTGTCCATGTGATCGGCGTCGATGTTCGTGATGACTTCGATCACCGGGAAGAGATTCAGGAACGATGCGTCGGATTCGTCGGCTTCCGCGACGATGAAATCGCCCGTGCCGAGCCGCGCGTTCGCGCCCGCGCTAATCAGGCGGCCGCCGATGACGAACGTCGGATCGAGTCCGCCCGCGGCGAGCACGCTTGCGACGAGCGAAGTCGTCGTGGTCTTGCCATGCGTACCGGCGATCGCGATGCCCTGCTTGAGCCGCATGAGTTCCGCGAGCATCACGGCGCGCGGCACGATCGGCACGCGGCGATGGCGCGCCGCGAGCACCTCGGGATTGTCGGGACGCACGGCCGTCGACACGACGACCGCATTCGCGCCTTCGATGTTCTGTTCCTGATGGCCGATGTCGACGCGCGCGCCGAGCGCACGCAACCGCTCGGTCACGGCGTTGTTCGCGAGATCCGAACCGCTCACGTGATAGCCGAGATTGAGCAGCACCTCCGCGATGCCGCTCATGCCGGCGCCACCGATCCCGACGAAGTGAATATGCTTGACGATATGTTTCATTAATGTGCCTCCCGAGCTTGCGCGTTCACACGCGCGCCGGCCACGTCGGCGCATATGCTCGCGACCTTTTCGGTCGCGTCCGGTTTCGCGAGTGCGCGCGAGCGCTCGGCCATTTGCTCGAGCGATGCGCGCGTCTGTACGCGTAGCAAGTCGGCGAGCTTTTGCGCCGACAAATCGCGTTGTTGTATCAGTTCAGCCGCGCCGTTCTTCGCGAGAAAGGCGCCGTTGGTCGTCTGGTGATCGTCGACGGCGAACGGGAACGGCACGAAGAGCGCTGCTACGCCCACCGCCGCAATCTCCGAGACCGTCATCGCGCCTGAGCGACAGATGACGAGATCCGCCGATGCGTAAGCGCCCGCCATGTCTTCGATGAACGGCACGAGTTGCAAATCTTCTCCGCGCGTGAGACCCGCCGCCGCGTAGTTCGCTTCCAGTGCTTCGATATGCTTCGCGCCCGCCTGATGAACGATGCGCGGACGCTCGTCCGGCGCCAGCATCGCGAGCGCCTTCGGCACGGTTTCGTTCAATGCGGCCGCGCCGAGACTGCCGCCGACGACGAGCACATTCAGACGCCCCGAACGCGCGGCGTAGCGTACTTTGGGTGGCAACGCGCTCGTTAGTTCCGCACGGATCGGATTACCGGTCCATTCGGCATTCGGCAGAGCATTTGGAAACGCGACGAGCACGCGTTTCGCAAGATGCGCGAGCACCTTGTTCGCGAGTCCCGCGATCGAATTCTGTTCGTGCAGCACGAGCGGGCAGCCCGCGAGCTTCGTCATGATGCCCGCCGGAAACGTGATGTAGCCGCCCATGCCGAGTACGACATCCGGCTTCACGCGACGCAGCGCGGCGAGGCTCTGCGAGCATGCGCGCAGCAGATTCACCGGCAGCATCAGCTTCGTCTTGATGCCTTTTCCGCGCACGCCGCCAAAGCGCACGTATTCCATCGGAATGCCGTGCTTCGGCACGAGCGTCGCTTCCATGCCGTTCGCATTGCCGAGCCATACCACGCGCCAGCCGTGGGCCTGCATCCAGTGCGCGACCGCGAGCCCCGGGAACACGTGGCCCCCGGTGCCGCCCGCCATCACCATCAAGGTGCGGCCGCGTTGCGCGGTCATACTTTTCCTCCGCGCATGAGAACCCGATTTTCGTAATCCACGCGCAGCAAGACAGCCAGCGCGACGCAGTTCAGCAAAATGCCCGAGCCGCCGTAGCTGACGAGCGGCAGCGTAAGACCCTTGGTCGGCAGGAGGCCGAGATTCACGCCCATGTTGATGAACGTCTGCGCGCCGAACCAGATGCCGACGCCCTTCGCCATCAGACCGGCGAACGTGCGATCGAGCGCGAGCGCCTGACGGCCGATCTCGAACGCGCGGCGCACGATCCAGTAGAACAGCAGGATCACGCAAATCACGCCGACGAAACCGAGTTCCTCGCCGATCACGGCAAGAATGAAGTCGGTATGCGCTTCTGGAAGATAGTTGAGCTTTTCGACGCTGCCACCGAGTCCGACGCCGAACCACTCCCCGCGTCCGAACGCGATGAGCGAGTGCGTCAACTGGTACGCCTTGCCTTGCGCGTAACGGTCGTCCCACGGATCGAGGTAAGCGAAGATTCGCTCGCGACGCCACGGCGATGCCCACACGAGCAACGTGAACGTGCCCACCGCCGTCGCCACCAGTCCGCCGAACAGCTTGCCATTGACGCCGCCGAGGAACAGCACGCCCATCGCGATGGCGGCGATCACCATGAACGCGCCCATATCGGGTTCGAGCAGCAAAAGCGCGCCGACCGCGCCGACCGCCACCGCCATCGGCAGGAAGCCCTTGCCGAAGCTGTGCATGAATTCCTGCTTGCGCACGGTGTAGTTTGCGGCGTAGATCGTCACCGCGAGCTTCATGATTTCCGACGGCTGCATGTTCGTGATGCCGAGCGGAATCCAGCGGCGCGCGCCGTTCACGCCTTTGCCGACGTGCGGAATCAGCACGATGACCAGCAACACCAGCGCGAAGAGAAACAGCTTCGGCGCGTATTTTTCCCAGGTCTTGATCGGGATCTTGAACGCGATGATCGCGCCGACGAGCGCCGTCGTAATCGAGATCAGGTGGCGCACGAGGAAGTGATAGTCGCGGTAGCTCGCGTACTTCGGAGAATCGGGCATCGCGATCGACGCCGAGTACACCATCACGATGCCCAGACCGAGCAGCGCGATCATCACCCAGAGCAGCGAATAGTCGTAGTCGAGCATGCGCGAGCGCGCGGGGCGCACGCCGTTCACCGCGCTCGAAATGCCACCGCGCGTGCCGGAATTCGAGCGGCCCGCGAGCGAGTCGCTCGGCATCGCGTTGCGCTGGCCCGTGAGTTTCGATCCGAAGCGGTCCGACCAGCTCATAGCATCACTCCCCGCGCGGCGGCGATATCTTCCACGGCGCTGCGAAACACGTCGGCGCGGTGTGCGTAGTTCCTGAACATGTCGAGGCTCGCGCACGCGGGCGAGAGCAACACGGCGTCGCCGGCTTCCGCGATGCGCGCGGCGGCATTCGTCGCGGCTTCGAGCGTCGCGTGGTCTTCGAGCACGACGCCCGTCGATGCGAGCGTTTCGCGAATGCGCGGCGCGTCGCGTCCGATCAGCATGACCGCGCGCGCCCAGCGTGCGACAGGCGCTTCGAGCGGCGAAAAGTCCTGGCCCTTGCCGTCGCCACCAGCGATCAGCACGATGCGTTGCGCGAGTCCATCGAGCGCGGCCACCGTCGCGCCGACGTTGGTGCCCTTGCTGTCGTCGACGTAATCGACGCCGTCGATCTGCGCGATCACTTCCACGCGATGCGGCTCACCGCGATACTCGCGCAGGCCGTGCAACAGCGCGGCGAGCGGGAGATCGATCGCACGCGCGAGCGCGAGCGCCGCAAGCGCGTTCGCCGCGTTGTGAAGCCCGCGAATACGCAGCGCATCGACAGGCATCAGTCGCTTCGAGACGACGTTCGGCTCGCTGACTTCCTGCTTGCGGCGACGCGACGGCGAGGGTTCATCGGCGGCGTCGCGATCGACGCCGATGGCGAGCCACGTCATGCCGTTGTCGCGCAGCAAACCATAGTCACCGACATGACACGGCTCGTTCAGCCCGAACGTCACGACGCGGTCCTGCGCGATGTTCTTCGCGAGCGCCATCGTGCGGGCGTCGTCACGGTTCAGCACGCGCGTCGTGCGCAATCCGAAAATGCGGCCCTTCGCGGCGGCATACGCGTCCAGGCCACCGTGCCAGTCGAGATGATCCTGCGTGATATTGAGCACCGCGGCCGCGTGCGGTGCGAAGGAATGCGCGGTTTCGAGCTGGAAGCTGGACAGTTCGAGTACCCAGACATCCGGGAGGGCGGTTTGATCGATCGCTTCGGTCAGTTTGTCGAGCATCGACGGGCTGATGTTGCCCGCGACTGCGACCGACTTGCCCGCACGCTCGCACAAAAGACCGGTAAGCGCGGTGGTCGTGGTTTTGCCGTTCGTGCCGGTGATCGCGATGACCTTCGGCGCATAACCGTTCGCGCCCAGTCCGGCGAGCGCCTGCGCGAAGAGTTCCAGTTCGCCCCACACGGGAATACCGCGTTCCTTTGCTGCGGCGATCAACGGCGCGAGATCCGGCGCGAGCGGCGAAAGCCCCGGGCTGATCGCAACGAGTTCGATGCCGCCATCGAGCAATGCGGGCGTGAACGCCCCGCCGATGAAGTCCGCATCGATCTTGTGAACCGCGAGTTCGGAAAGATTCGGCGGCGTTTCGCGCGTGTCGGCGATCTTCAGGCGGCAACCGTGCCTGGCGCACCAGCGCGCCATCGCCAGACCGGATTCACCCAGTCCCAGCACGAGCACCATCGGACTTTGCCGACCGACAAACTTCTCGCCAAACATCGCTTTACCTTTCCCAAAAACCTGAAACCGCGAAACCGCAAAAAAATCAACGCAACTTGAGCGTCGACAAGCCGAAGAGACACAGCATCAACGTGATGATCCAGAAGCGCACGACCACTTGCGTCTCGGTCCAGCCGGACAACTCGTAGTGGTGATGCAGCGGCGCCATCTTGAAGAAACGCCGGCCTTCGCCGTAGCGGCGCTTCGTGAACTTGAACCAGAAGACCTGCAGCATCACGGAAAGCGTTTCCGCGACGAAGATGCCGCCCATGATGAAGAGCACGATCTCCTGACGGACGATCACCGCGATCGTGCCTAGCGCGCCGCCGAGCGCGAGCGCGCCGACATCGCCCATGAAGACTTGCGCGGGGTGCGTGTTGTACCAGAGAAACGCGAGACCCGCGCCCCCCATTGCGGAACAAAAGATCAAAAGTTCGCCCGCGCCGGGAATGTGCGGGAACAACAGATATTTCGAATAAACCGAACTGCCCATCACGTACGCGAACGCGCCGAGCGACGCGCCCACGAGCACGACCGGCATGATGACGAGACCGTCGAGACCATCGGTGAGATTCACCGCGTTGCTCGAACCGACGATCACGAAATACGTCATCGCGATGAAGCCCCACACGCCGAGCGGATAGGTGATCGACTTGAGGAACGGCAGCATCAAGTCTGCGCGCGCGGGCAGGCCCATCGACAGGCCGCTCTTCACCCACGCCATGAAGAGATCGAACACGCGCGCGTTGTTCGCCTCCGAGACGCTGAACGCGAGATAAACGGCCGCGAAAATGCCGATCACCGATTGCCAGAAATACTTCTCACGCGAGGACATGCCGCGAGGATCCTTGTGCACGACCTTGCGATAGTCATCCACCCAGCCGATCACGCCGTAGCCAAAGGTGACGAGCATCACGATCCACACGAAGCGGTTCGTGAGGTCGGCCCACAGCAGCGTCGACACCGCGATGCCGATGAGAATGAGCACGCCGCCCATCGTCGGCGTGCCGGACTTGACGAGGTGCGTCTGCGGGCCGTCCTTGCGCACGGCCTGGCCGACTTTGAGCGCGCTCAGCTTGCGGATGACCCACGGGCCGCAAACCAGGCCGATCAAAAGCGCCGTCGCCGTGGCGCCCACGGCGCGGAACGTGATGTAGGTAAACACGCGCATGAAGCTGGCGTCATTCTGGAGCCATTGCGCGAGTGCGAGTAGCATGCTGGTCCTTCTCTTTCAGTGAATCAATGTGCCGCGGGCGCACTGCCCGCAGCGGATTGTTGGGAAGTCGTCAAGGCGTCCACTACGCGCTCCATCTTCATGAAGCGCGAGCCTTTCGCGAGATACGTTGCGTTGCTGCCGTAACCTGCGCGTTCGAGTGCGGCGACCATTTCGGTGACGTCACCGAAATGCGCCGCGGTTTGCTTCGATGCGCTGGCGGTGAATGCGTTCACCGCATCGACACTGGCTGCGCCGAGCGCGAAGAGCGCATCGATACCGCGCTCGGCCGCATACGCGCCGACTTCGCGATGAAACGCCGGACCTTCCTCGCCGACTTCGCCCATGTCGCCCATCACGAGCACGCGAGGTGCTGCCTGCGATGCGAGCACGTCGATCGCGGCGCGCATCGAATCGGGATTCGAGTTGTACGTGTCGTCGATGACGGTCGCGCCTGCGAGCGCGCCGAGGATCGCGCGCTTCACCTGCAGACGGCCCTTCACCGGCTGGAAGGATTCGAGGCCGCGCTTGATCGCATCGAGCGAAACGCCCGCGGCGAGCGCGGCTGCGGTCGCGGCCATTGCGTTGCGCGCATTGTGTTCGCCGAGCACGTTCAACGCGACATCGAGCGCGCCTTGCGGCGTCTGCATGCGCACCGTCGTGCCTTCGAGCGTGCCGGTGACGGCTGCCTTCGACGCGTCGTCCGTGAGCGCGAAGTCGATGATCGGGTTGCCCGTCGCGGCCGTGCGCCAGAAGACGGCGTATTGATCGTCGGCGGGAAACACGGCCGTACCCGTTTCACCGAGCGCGTGAATCACCGACGCGTGCTCTAGCGCGACCGCTTCGACCGTCGCCATGAACTCCTGATGCTCACGCTGCGCGTTGTTGACGACGGCGACGTCCGGCGCGGCGATCTTGCCGAGCACTTCCGTTTCGCCCGGATGATTCATGCCGAGCTCGACCACCGCGAGCTTGTGCGACGTGTTCAGACGGAACAGTGTGAGCGGCAGGCCGATGTCGTTGTTGAAGTTGCCAGCGGTCGCGAGACGCGATTGCTCGCCGACCGCAGCCGCGAAAATCGACGCGATCATCTCCTTGACCGTCGTCTTGCCGTTGCTGCCCGTGACGGCGACGAGCGGCATCGTGAAGCGCGTACGCCAGCCGTGCGCCAGCGCACCGAGTGCGGCGCGCGTGTCCTTTACCTTGATGACAGGAAGTGGCCAGGCATCAGCGTTGCTCGGGTCGCGTGACACGAGCGCCGCAGCCGCGCCGCTCTTTGCCACCTGATCGAGGAAATCATGCGCATCGAAGCGATCGCCCCGCACCGCGACGAACAGGTCACCGGCCTGAACGCCACGGCTGTCCGTGACGATGCGTTCGATAGCCACGTTTTCGTCGCCCTTAAGAACGGCACCGGGAATCATCGCGGTGGCTTCGCGCAAGGTGAACATCGTCATTCGCCACCTCCGCGCTGTTGCGTGGCGCGCGCGGCAAGTGCGAGCCGCGCGTGATCCTGATCCGAGAACGCGCGCTTCTTGCCCATGATTTCCTGCGTGGCTTCGTGTCCTTTCCCGGCGAGCACGACGACATCCTCGCGCGCCGCCGAGCGGATCGCCTGCAGGATCGCGCTCGCACGGTCCTCGATGCGGCGCGCTTTGGCGGCGTCGGTCATTCCGGCTGCGATCTGATCGATGATGGCTTGCGGATCTTCGCTGCGCGGGTTGTCGCTCGTGATGACGACCTGATCCGCGAGACGCTCCGCGATCGCGCCCATGAGCGGACGCTTGGTCGCATCGCGGTCGCCGCCGCAGCCGAACATGCAGACGAGCTCGCCGCCGCGCGCCTGCGCGATCGGGCGCAGCGCGGTGAGCGTTTTGTCGAGCGCGTCGGGCGTGTGGGCGTAGTCGATCACGACGAGCGGCTCATCGCTCTGAATGCGTCCGCCGAGGCGCTCCATGCGTCCGTTGACGGATTCGAGCTTCTCGATGCGCGCGATGGCGGCATCGAACGGCACGCCGACTTCGAGCAGCACGCCGAGCACGGAAAGCAGATTGCTCACGTTGAATGTGCCGAGCGTGCCCACTTCGACATCGGCTTCGCCCCAGTCGGACGACAAATGAAACGCTGTACCCGTCGCGGTCGCGCGGACCTGCGTCGCGAGCAGCATCGCGTCGGCGCTCGGCGCGGCATCGGCGGGCATTTCGACGCCATAGGCGATCGTGCGCACGTTGCCGCGCAGCGATTCGATCAGGCGCCGACCCGCCGCATCGTCGCGATTGACGATTGCCGTCTTGAGCGACGGCCACGCGAAGAGACGCGCTTTCGCTGCTTCGTAGGCGTCGAAGGTGCCGTGGTAATCGAGATGATCCTGCGTGAGATTCGTGAAAATGGCGACGTCGAAATCGACGCCATTCACGCGGCCCTGGTGCAGCGCATGCGACGACACCTCCATTGCTACGCCTTCCGCGCCCTGCGCCTTCAATTGCGCGAGATTGCGCTGCAATTGCGGCGCGTCGGGCGTGGTGAAGCCGCTATGTACGAGCTTGCCCGGCATGCCGATGCCGAGCGTGCCGACGATCGCGCACGGGCGGCCGAGCGCCGTCAACGCCGTGGCGATCCACTGGCTGCACGAGGTCTTACCGTTCGTGCCTGTCACGCCGACGGTCAGCATCGATGCCGTCGGCTCGCCGTACCACGCGGACGCGATCGGGCCCGCGAGTTCGTTCAGCGCCTTCACGGCGAGCGTTTTCGATTGATCGGGCTTGCCCGCGAACCTCTCCGGCTGATAGAGCGCCGCGGCCGCGCCCGCGGCGAGCGCGGCGTCGAGATACGGGCGGTTGTCCGCGCCATCCACCGCATAGGCGAGGAACACGTCGCCGCTTTTGAGCGAGCGCGTGTCGGCGTGCAGTTGCGCCTCGGGCCGCGCGTGCGCGCGCAGCCACTGAACGGCATGTGATACATCCTTTTGCATTTTGCTCTGTCGGGCCTGCGCGCTCATCGCACGACTCCCGGGTGCGTCTTCGTGTTGCTGGACACCGCGACTTTCTTCGCGGTGTTCACGTTATTCCTGTTCGCCGGCTGCTGGGCTGCCGGTTGTGCGGCGGCGTTCGAATCGTCCGTCACGACCATCTGCTTGACCGGCATGTCGGGCGGCACGTTGAGCGCGCGCAGCGTGTCGCCGACGATGCCCGAGAACACCGGACCCGATACCTGACCGCCGAAGTGGCTACCGACCGTCGGCTCGTCGACGGACACCGCCACGACGATGCGCGGATTCGGCATCGGCCCCATGCCGACAAACGATGCGCGGTACTTGGAATGGTCGTAGCCGTGACCGCCGTGCTTGTACGCCGTGCCCGACTTGCCGCCGACGCGATAGCCCGCCACGGCCGCATCCGGCGACGTGCCGCCCTTCGCCGTCACGGTTTCGAGCATCGCGCGCACTTGGCGCGCGGTCGTGGGCGAGAATACCTGCTGACCGATCGGCGGCTGATCGCCGGGCGTGCGGAAAATCGAGACCGGCAGAATGGTGCCGTCGTTGGCGATCGCGGTGTACGCGCGCGCAAGCTGAAACAGCGACGCGGACAAGCCGTAACCATAGGACATCGTCGCCTGCTCGATGCGCCGCCAGCTTTTCCACGGCCGCAGGCGTCCTGTCACGGCGCCCGGAAAACCGACCTTCGGCGCCTGACCGAGCCCGATGCTCGTGTACATGTTCCACATTTCCTCAGGACGCAATTGCATCGCAATTTTGGTCGCGCCGATATTGCTCGACTTCTGAATCACGCCGCCGACCGTGAGCGTGCCGAACCCGGAATCGTCCGTGATGCGCGCCCCGTCGAGGACGAACACGCCGCCACCCGTTTCGACGAGCGTATTCGGCGTCACGCGATGCAGATCGAGCGCGAGCGAAACGGTGAACGGCTTCATGATCGAGCCCGGCTCGAACGTGTCCGTCAGAATGCGGTTGCGCAACTGCTCGCCCGTCATGCGCGAGCGGTCGTTCGGGTTGTAAGTGGGATAGTTGACGAGCGCGAGCACCTCGCCCGTTTTCACGTCGATCACGATCGCCGCGCCTGCCTTCGCCTTCGACTTCTCGACGGCCGCTTTCAGGTTCGTGTACGCGATGTACTGAATCTTGCTGTCGATCGAGAGTTCGACATCCGTACCATTGTGCGGCACGACTTGCTCGTCGACGTCCTCGACGATGTGGCCCATGCGGTCCTTGATGACGCGGCGCATGCCCGGCGTGCCGGCGAGAACGTTCTGGTCGCCGAGTTCGACGCCTTCCTGTCCCTTGTCTTCAATATTAGTAAAGCCGATCAGGTGCGCGGTGATTTCGCCTTCCGGGTAAAAGCGCTTGTATTCGCCGCGCGAATAGATGCCGGGAATGTCGAGCGCGGCGACTTTCTGCGCGACTTCGAGCGGCACCTGGCGCTTCACGTAGACGAAGGTCTTGTCCATCGAGAGCTTCGCGCGCAACTCTTTTTCCGGCATTTCGAGCAGTTTGGACAGTTGCGCGAATTTGTCCGCGCCGAGATCGTTCGGCACGGCCTCGGGAATCGCCCAGATGGCCTTCACCGGCAGGCTCGTCGCAAGCACAAGGCCGTTACGGTCGCGAATCTGGCCGCGCGTCGCCGGCATTTCGAGCGTGCGCTGATAGCGGCTCTCCCCCTGCTTCTTGAAGAACGCGTTGCCAGGCCCCTGAATCCAGAACGCGCGTGCGGCGAGGGCGACAAACGCCATAAAAAGCAGGAATACGACGAACTTCGAGCGCCACATCGGCAGGCGCACGGCGAGCAGCGGGTTCGGCGTATGAGCGACGTCTTTCTGCTTCGCGGATTTTTTCATCGCTTGGCTCCGCGTGCAGGCGGCGCCGACGCCGGCAGCGGCGGCGGCATGGGTGCGTCGGCGGCCTTGCCGGTCGCCGTGTCGTAGGTGAGATATTGCGTGCGGCCGGTCGTCACGGGCTGCATTTTCAGTGAGTTAGTGGCCAACTGCTCGATGCGCGACGTCTTCGAGAGCGCGCTCTGCTGATACTGCAACTGCGCGTAATCCTGCTGAAGTTGGCGCTCCTGCGACTGCGCCCGCTGCAAGTCGATGAAGATCTCCCGCTGCTGGTTCGTGGAGCTGACGACCGACAGCGCGCACCCGAGTACGACGATCAGCAGGAAGATATTGAGACGGTTCATGGGGCGATCCGCTCAGCGATACGCATCACCGCGGACCGCGCGCGCGGGTTGTCGGCGACTTCGGCATCGCTCGGAAACACGCGGCCGACCACACGCAGCGGCGGGCTGGGCAGATCGACCGCGCGGATCGGCAAGCGACGGTCCACCGCCGGCGCGCTCGCGTGCGCCTGCATGAACCGCTTGACGATCCGGTCTTCGAGTGAATGAAAGCTGATCACGACCAGCCGCCCCCCTTGCTCCAACAATGCCAATGCCGACTCGAGTACTACTTGCAGCTCCGCAAGCTCTTGATTGACGTGAATCCGTATAGCCTGAAAGGTGCGAGTTGCCGGGTCCTTGCCCTTTTCACGGGTTTTGACGACGTGACCCACGATTTCGGCAAGCTCGCTCGTGCTGTCGAGAGGCCCAAGACGGTCGGACTCTGCCCGGCGAGCAACAAGCGCCTTTGCAATCTGAAAAGCAAACCGTTCTTCCCCATAATCTCTGATGACCTCCGTGATTTCCTGCACCGTAGCCCGTGCGAGCCACTCGGCCGCCGACTCGCCGCGAGTCGGATCCATCCTCATGTCGAGCGGACCTTCTGCGCGGAAGCTGAAGCCGCGCTCCGGGTCGTCCACCTGCGGCGACGACACGCCAAGATCCAGCAACACGCCCGACACCCGCCCGACACCGCGCTCGTTCGCCGCATCGCGCAAAGCCGCGAAGCTGTCGTGCACGATCGAAAAACGCGAGTCGTGAATCTGTTGTGCCGTGGCGATCGCAAGAGGATCCTTGTCGAAGGCGATGAGCTGCCCCGCTTCCCCCAACCGTTGCAAGATCGCCCGGCTATGACCGCCGCGCCCGAAAGTGCCATCTATATAGATGCCGTCCGTGCGCGTGATCAGCCCATCCACCGCTTCCTTCAGCAGCACCGTGCGGTGCTGCAGCTCTTTTCCCGACGAATTCGCCATGTTCTTCAGCGCCGCGTCAGAAAGTGAAATTCTTCAGCGCTTCGGGCATGCCCTGCGCCATCGCCGCCGCTTCCTTCGCCGCGTAGGTCTGCGAATCCCACAACTCGAAGTGCGCGCCCATGCCGAGCAAGGTCACCTCTTTTTCCAGCGACGCGGCAGCACGCAGCTCGGGCGAGACCAGCACGCGCCCGGCGCTGTCGAGTTCGACATCCATTGCATTACCGAGAAAGATGCGCCGCCACCACATGGCTTCCATCGGAAGCGCGGCGACCTTGGCGCGAAAGACTTCCCACTCCGGGCGAGGAAAGAGCAACAGGCATCCATCCGGGCTCTTCGTGAGCGTCACCCGGCCCTCTGCCTGCCCTTGCAGCGCTTCCCGATAGCGCGACGGAACCGACATCCGCCCTTTCGCATCGAGCGTCAGCGCCGACGCCCCTTGGAACACTCACCCTCTCCCCGTTTCGGACGCCCACCCTGACGCCCGTCCCACCTGCTTTTGCTTGAAAATGGCCTGCGAATCACACAAAAGACCACTTTCTCACACTGTCTCCCACTTTAGAGGAACGCATTTCCTCGGTCAAGACGCGTAACTTTTTTTCGAGTGGTTTTTATTCGCTAGAACAAGGACTTAGCGCAGGAGCTTGAAGTGACGGCGAAAGAGAAAACCGTTATGAATTAGAGGGCTAGTGCGGGATGTGAAGGTAGTACGTGAAATGAGCAGGCGAAATGAGGGAAATGTAACGGTTCTTCTGGCCAACTAGTGGTCCACTCGTGGGTTCGGACAGCGAGCGCCATGGGGCGCCACGCGGCGGCGATTGCCGAGGCGTCTAACACGCTATATGTAGTAGGCCGTGCGAGTCATCACTTTGGACGCTGCACGCATCAGGGCGCGAACCGGAAACGGCACTTCGCTGCCACCCGCGCCGATTGCCGCGGCGGCGTGCGCGCTTTCGTCGAGACGCATCTGTTCGACGATCGCGCGCGACGCGTGATCGTTCACCGGCAACGTCTTCATGTGACCATCGAGATGTTGCTCGACCTGGCGTTCGGTCTCCGCCATAAAGCCGAGGCTCGCACGATCGCCGAAGCGGCCCGCGACGAAACCGATCGCGAGCGCGCCCGCGTACCAGAGCGGATTCAATAAGCTCGGCCGCGACTCGAGATCCTTGAGCCGCGTCGACGTCCACGCGAGATGATCCTCTTCCTCGCGCGCGGCTCGCTCGAAGCTCGCTTTGAGTTCGGGCGAATTGGTGGCGAGCTTCTGCGCCTGATACAGCGCCTGCGCGCAGACTTCGCCGACGTGGTTCACACGCATCAAGCCGGCCGAATGAGCGCGCTCTTTCTCGGTGAGTTGTGATTCCTCCGAGAGAACATCGCCTTGCGCGTCCGGACCGGACATCGTCGATTCGGGAATCGGCCGCGACATGCGACTCACGCCGGTCATGGAGCGCAAGCCCCGATCGAACTCGCTGATGACTTCATCGAGCGTCATGTTGCCACCTCTCTTCATAGTTCGTGGTCACGGCGTTTGCGCGTTTTCAGCAAACCGTATGCGCTGGCTCCTCGGCGCTGACCGGGTGTTTCGTCAAGCGGCTGAGCGAGCATGCGAAGAAAACGCGGATTTTAGCGCACATCGAGGGGCCTCGAAGCCGCGCAGGCTTGTCAGGGCCTAGGTTTCAGCAGCCCGAAGCGCAGCCAGGCTCTTCGTGACAAGGACTATGGAACGCTTCGCGATCGACGCATCTGCGACTGCCGGCGACGCACCCCTTCGACGCGCGCGAGCGCACCGCAGACGCCCCTTCGCAAGCCCCGTTTTGGTAATTAGGGCAAACACGACTCGCAAAAGTCCTGCAAAACCAACATTTTAGCGTCTGTTGCGTAAACGTCACACGAGTCCGGCGGATCTTCCCCTTTTCCTTTGTCCTCCAAAGTCTCTTTGTTACATTACGTCTCAACTTCATTAAGAAGCCCGGCAGGGACCGTCAACACACTGGCGCTAAGAACAGTGACCTTGCCAAAAGTCGCAAACACTCCCTGGAGATCTATTCAATGAAAAAGTCGCTTCTCGCTCTCGCCGCATTGGGCGCATTCGCAGGCGCTGCACATGCGCAGAGCAGCGTGACGCTGTACGGCATCATCGACGCAGGCTTCGCCTACAACAACAACAGCAACGGTCAGAAGCTGTATGCAATGAACAGCGGCAACCTGCAGGGTAGCCGTTGGGGCCTGCGCGGCACGGAAGACCTCGGTGGCGGTCTGAAGGCCATCTTCGTGTTGGAAAACGGCTTCAACGTGTTCAACGGCCAACTGGGCCAAGGCGGCGACATGTTCGGCCGTCAGGCTTACGTCGGTCTGTCGACGGCACAATTCGGCACGGTCACCTTGGGTCGTCAGTACGACTCCGTGGTTGACTACACCGGCGCATTCGAAGTCGGTAGCCAGTGGGCGTCGTACTTCGGCGCGCACCCGGGCGACCTGGACAACATGAACAACTCGAATCGCGTGAACAACGCGGTCAAGTACACGAGCGCAAACTACGCCGGCTTCACGTTCGGCGGCCTGTACAGCCTCGGCGGCCAGGCCGGCCAGTTCAACCGCAACCAGATCTGGTCGGTTGGCCTCGGCTATTCGCAAGGTCCCCTGCAGTTGGGCGCGGGCTACTTGAACGTCAAGGATCCGAACTTCTCGTTCTTCGGCAACAACGCGACGAGCCGCACGGCGACCACGACGCCTTCGTCTTCGAACATGTCGAGCCGCGTGTACTCGGGCTTCGCATCGGCCAAGACGCAGCAAGTCATCACGGCTGGCGGTGCTTACACGTTCGGTGCAGCGACCGTCGGCGCGACGTATAGCAACACGCAGTTCAAGGACGTCAACAACGAAGCAGGCGCTGGCCTGAACCCGGCTGGGTACACGGGCGGCTCGGGCAAGTTCCACAACGCCGAAATCAACTTCAAGTATCAGCTGACCCCGGCCCTGCTGCTCGGCGCGGCATATGACTACACGAAGGGTTACGGCCTGACCAACGCCAAGTACCATCAGGGCATGCTCGGTGCGGACTACTTCCTGTCGAAGCGCACGGACGTGTACATCGACGGTATCTACCAGCACGCGAGCGGCACGGACTCGACGAACCAAACAGCGGTTGCGAACATCAACGGTCTGTCGCCGTCGTCGACGTCGAACCAGGTTGCCGCTGTTGTCGGTATCCGTCACAAGTTCTAATAAGGTCGTAACAAAGCAGCATCCTCTGAAAGGCGCCTTCGGGCGCCTTTTTTTCGTTCCTGTGCGTGCAGATCGCATGACGCCGCGTCGCGTGCGTCCAACAAAAAAGCCACCGCGTCTCACGACGCGATGGCTTTTCTGGTTCGTAGGATGCGAACGCTACGCGCGGCCGTCGCGCAACTCGCGCCGCAGAATCTTGCCGACATTGCTCTTCGGCAATTCATTGCGGAATTCGATCATCCGCGGGCGCTTGTAGCCGGTGAGCCGCTCCTTGCAGAAAGCGATGACGTCGGCTTCCGTCAGGCTCAGATCCTTGCGCACGATGAAGAGCTTCACCGCTTCGCCGGAGGCCTGATCCTTTACCCCGACCGCGGCGACTTCGAACACGCCCGGCAACATCGCGACGACATCCTCGATTTCGTTCGGATACACGTTGAAGCCCGACACGAGAATCATGTCCTTCTTTCGATCGACAATCTTGACGTAGCCGCGCTCGTCCAGCACGCCGACGTCGCCGGAGCGGAAGAAGCCGTCGTGAGTCATCACCTTCGCCGTTTCGTCGGGGCGGTTCCAGTAGCCCGCCATCACCTGCGGCCCGCGAATGCAGATCTCGCCCGGTTGGCCAAGCGGCACTTCCCGGTTGTCGTCGTCGCGGATCGAGACTTCCGTCGACGGAAGCGGCAAGCCGATCGTGCCCGTGTATTCGGTCGCGGTCACCGGATTGCAGGTCACGCACGGCGAAGTCTCGGACAAGCCGTAACCCTCGATGATCGGTACACCGGTCGCCGCAAACCAGCGCTTTGCGACGGCTTCCTGAACCGCCATGCCTCCACCGTTTGCCGCGATGAGCTTTGAGAAGTCGAGCTTGCCGAAATCGGGATGATTCAACAGCGCGTTATAGAGCGTGTTGACCGCCGGGAACGTGTTGATGGGAACGCCCTTCAATTCCTTTATGGTGCCCGCGATGTCGCGCGGATTCGGAATCAGCACGCCCAGGCCGCCCGTCCGGATCGTCAGCATCCCGCACACCGTGAGCGCGAAGATGTGATACAGCGGCAGGGCGACCACACAAACGAACTGGTCGATGTCGGGACGGCGCTTGCGGGCAGGATCGAGCCAGACTTCTGACTGGAGCGTGTTCGCGATGATATTGCGATGCGTGAGCGTCGCGCCCTTGGCAACGCCCGTCGTGCCTCCGGTGTACTGCAGGAACGCGACGTCGTCGGGAGTCTGGGTGACGGGCTGGAGCGTGAGGCGGCCGCCCTGGTCGAGCGCATCGTTGAAACGAATGCTGCCGGGCAGACTCCACTCGGGAACCATCTTCTTCACGCGACGCACGACGAAGTTGACCAGGAGCCCCTTCAGGCCCATGAGATCGCCCATCGCAGCGACGACCACATGTTTGATTGCAGTGTTCTTGACGACGGCCTGAAGCGTTACCGCGAAGTTCTCCAGAATGACGATCGCTTCCGCGCCGCTGTCTTTGAGCTGGTGCTCGAGTTCGCGCGGCGTGTAAAGCGGATTGACGTTGACGACGATATATCCGGCGCGGAGCACCGCCGCAATCGCGATGGGGTACTGCAAGACATTCGGCATCATCAGCGCGACTCGCGCGCCGGGTTTCATCCCCCGCTTCTGGAACCACGCGGCCAGCTTTCTCGACATTGCGTCGAGCTCTGCGTAAGTGATCGCCTGGCCCAGACAGACGAACGCGCGGCGGTCGCGGTTCGCGCGGAAACTGTCCTCGAGCAGTTCGGAAACCGACCGATACACGGAGGCATCGATGAACGCTGGCACGCCGGCCGGGTAAGACTGTAGCCAGGGTTTCTCCATACGGCGTCTCCTTTATATGATTTTAGAATGGTCGTGCGGAAGCGAGATCGTAGCTTTTCATCAAGCCTCCGACAACTGGGTTAGACGCCATACACCAGAATCGTCTGAGTCCGCCGTGTCATGCACAGCGATCCATCTGCTCCACTTCGACGAGGCAGTCGTAGAACGTCGCTGAGCCTCCGAGGTCCGTCAGCGCCTGGCTAGTCACCTGATTCGCATTGCAGCCATCCGGCGATAACTTCTTCCACCAGATCGACAAGCCAACGACGACGCCTTCGCGCGCGCGATCTGTCACGCGCGCGCGGGCCTGCATCGAGCCGCGATCGTTGAAGATGCGCACCAGCGCGCCATCGGCGATGCCTCGCGCCTGAGCATCGGCGGGATGAATGTCGAGATGCGGTTCGCGTTCCGTCGCGCGCAGGCTCTCGATGTTCACGAAGCTACTGTTCAGGAAGTTGCGGGCCGGCGGCGAGATCATTGCGAGCGGATAACGCGCGGCCAACTCCGGCGAGCCATCCGCGGATTCGTAGGGAGGCAGGTAATCCGGCAGCGGGTCGAGGCCTTCGCGTTTCAGGCGTTCGCTGTAGAACTCGCATTTCCCCGACGGCGTGCGGAACGCGCCCTCGGCCAGCGGAGCCTCTGCGATGTCGAGCTTCAGCCAGCCGGACGACTTCAGCTTGTCCCAGCTCTGACCTTCCAGCGTCCGGTCGTCCCAACGAAAAGCATTCGACGCGATCTGCTCGTCGGTTTCGAAAAGCGCGGGCTCGACGAGGCCCATCGCGCGCGCGAGGCCGCGAAATATCTCGGTGTTCGGGCGCGCTTCGCCGACGGGTGGAATCGCCGGCAGATTCGCCATCACATACGTGTGTCCGTACGACTTGTGGACATCCAGATGCTCGAGTTGTGTCGTCGCGGGAAAGATCAGGTCGGCGTAATCGGCAGTATCGGTCTGGAAGTGTTCAAGCACGATCGTGAACAAGTCCTCGCGCGCGAAACCGGTCTCGACTTTCGCCGAATCGGGCGCGACCGCTACTGGATTTGAGTTGTAGACGATCAGCGCTTCGATTTTCGGCCCGAACTTCTCGTCACCGGGATGGAGCAGCGCGTCACCGATCGCGTTCATGTTGACCGCGCGCGGCAATTTCGAAGGCCACCCCGGCAGCAAATCGGGGCGCTCGAGGGCGCTGCCGTTGATTGGAGTCCATCCTGAGGACGAAAGCAGCAAACCTCCGGCGCGTTCGCGCCACGCGCCCGTCAACGAGGGCAAGCAGGCTATCGCGCGAACCGCGTTGCCGCCACCGCGCACGCGCTGCATGCCGTAGTTCAGCCGGATCGCGGCCTTTTTTGTCGATCCGAACGCGCGAGCGAGTTCTACGACGACGTTCTCTTCGATGCCGCAAATCTGCGCAACGCGTGAAGGCGGATACTGCGCCGCGCGCGCCGCGAGTTCTTCGAAGCCTACGGTATGCGCGCTCACATACTCATCGTCGATGAGGTTTTCTCGAATCAGTACGTCTATCATGCCGAGCGCCAGCGCGGCATCGGTGCCCGGGCGCAGCGCGACGTGCTGATGACACTTTTCCGCAGTGAGCGATTTATAAGGATCGATCGCGATCAGCTTGGCGCCTCGCCGCTTGGCTTCCTGCGCGCGCGTCCAGAAATGCAGACTCGAGGCGATCGGATTCGCTCCCCAGATCAGGATTATTTCGCTCTCTTCGTAAAACTCCGCATGCATGCCTAGGCTGGCGCCGTACGTATAGCGCAAGCCCGCCGCACCGGCGGCGGCGCAAATCGTGCGCTCGAGCCGCGATGCGCCCAGCACATTGAAAAATCGGGCGGCGATGCTCTCTCCTTGGACGAGACCCATCGTTCCCGCGTAGCTGTACGGCAGGATGGATTCGGGCGCACGCCGGGCGATCGGTTTCAGGCGGTCAGCGGCGAGTCGCAATGCCTCGTCCCATCCAATCGACTCGAAACGGCCCTCGCCCTTTTTGCCGACTCGTCGCAAGGGAGTCAGGAGACGATCTCTGTGATGCGTGCGCTCGGCGTATCGAGCGACCTTCGTGCAAAGGACGCCCTGCGTCGGCGGATGATCGGGATCGCCGCTGATCTTGACCGCTTTGCCGTCTTTTACCGTTACGCGCATTGCGCAGGTGTCCGGGCAATCGTGTGGGCATACGGCGCGGGCGAACTCGGCTGGAGCGTTCATCGGAAAGTCCCGTTAATCAGAAGAAAGGCGGCAGATGAACGAATTCTATTACGGCTACTATGCGATCGACCGTCCGGTGCCGCAAATAGTGGCCGCGTAGAATGGATGACTCGCGCGCTCACTATGCGCGCTCGGAATTCAAACGTGAGAGCAGTTCAAATGAATCTGATCCCAGAAATCGAAGCATCACACGATGAAATCAAAACGCTCCGACGAACGATCCATTCTCATCCCGAATTACGTTATGAAGAAGTCGGCACCGCGAAACTCGTGGCCGAAAACCTCGAACGTTGGGGGATCGAGGTGCATCGTGGAATGGGCAAGACTGGTGTCGTGGGAATACTGAAGCGCGGCACCGGAGGCGCATCGATCGGGCTGCGCGCGGATATGGATGCGTTGCCTATTCAGGAACTCAATACGTTCGGACATCGTTCGACGAACGACGGCCGCATGCATGCCTGCGGCCACGATGGTCACACCGCAATGCTGCTCGGCGCCGCAAAACATCTGGCCGAGCGTGGCAAGTTCGACGGGACCGTCGTTTTCATTTTCCAGCCGGCCGAAGAAGGTGGGGCCGGCGCCAGGGCCATGATCGAGGACGGTCTGTTCGACCGATTTCCAGTCGACGCCGTGTTCGGCATCCACAATTGGCCTGGCATGCCCGCGGGTCATTTCGGCGTGATCGAAGGGCCGATTATGGCCTCGAGCAATGAGTTTCGTATCACGGTCCGGGGAACCGGTTCGCATGCCGCCTTGCCGCATAACGGACGCGATCCGGTTTTTACGGCGGTCCAGATTGCGAATGGACTTCAGAGCGTCATTACGCGAAGCAAGAAGCCGATCGATACAGCAGTGCTGTCCATTACTCAGTTTCATGCAGGGGAAGCGGCGAATGTCGTACCCGATCTGGCCTGGCTCGGCGGGACTGTGCGTACTTTCACGGTTGCAACGCTCGATCTGATCGAAGAGCGCATGCGCAAAATCGTCGAAGCAACTGCTGCGGCGTACGATTGCGGGGTAGAGATGCACTTCAGCAGAAATTATCCGCCGACAATCAACGCGCCTGAAGAGACGAGATTCGCGGCAGAAGTGATGGCGGAAGTCGTAGGGAAGGATAAGGTCGACAACGCCGTCGAACCAACAATGGGCGCGGAAGACTTCTCCTTTATGCTTCTTGAAAAGCCTGGATGTTACGCGTTCTTAGGTAACGGCGATGGTGGACATCGCGAGCACGGACATGGCGCCGGACCTTGTATGTTGCACAACGCAAGTTATGACTTCAACGATGATTTGTTGGCTGTTGGATCGTCGTATTGGGTTCGTTTGGCCGAGCGATTTCTGGCTCGCTGACGGCTGCGGCGGCAAAACGGCCATCGCTTTTCGCTTTGAGTCCTCGCGTTGACAAGTTTGCGGTTTCCAAACGCAAAAACCCCACCTTTGTGGGGTGGGGTTTTTGTTTATCGCATGAGGAGCCTGACGATTACCTACTTTCACACGGGTATCCGCACTATCATCGGC
>NZ_JALQDT010000036.1:0-14890 GCF_023631085.1 Caballeronia sp. INML1
CACACCACCGATACCGCCTCTACTCTCGCTTCCTTCGCGTTCATCGAATCGCGAAGGAACGGAATTCTAGTGAGTGAGACCGAGAAGCGCAAGCGCTTTCTCACCTAATAATCACCGATGCTTGAAGACCGGCTTCCGCTTCTCGACGAACGCCGCCATGCCCTCCTTCTGATCTTCCGTTGCGAACAGCGAATGGAACAAGCGCCTCTCGAAATGCACGCCCTCGGCAAGCGTCGTCTCGTAAGCGCGGTTGACCGCCTCCTTGGCCATCATTACGGCGGGAAGCGAGAAGCCGGCGATGATCGTCGCCGCTTCGACAGCCTCATCGAGCAGGCGATCCGCCCCGACGACCCGCGACACAAGCCCAGCGCGCTCGGCCTCGTCAGCATCCATCATGCGCGCGGTCAGGCAGAGATCCATCGCCTTGGCCTTGGAGACGGCGCGCGGCAAGCGCTGGGTGCCTCCAGCACCTGGGATCACGCCAAGCTTGATCTCCGGTTGACCGAACCGGGCGGTATCGGCTGCGATGACGATGTCGCACATCATCGCAAGTTCGCAGCCGCCGCCGAGCGCGAAGCCCGCGACCGCTGCGATGATGGGTTTGCGAATCGTGCGGATTGTTTCCCAATTGCGCGTGATGTAGTCGCCCTTATAGACATCCATATAGGAATAGCTGGCCATCATGCCAATGTCAGCGCCGGCCGCGAACGCCTTCTCGCTTCCGGTCAAGACGATCGCGCCGATGTTCTCGTCGGCGTCGAAGGCCTTGAGCACCGTGCCCAGTTCGTCCATCAACGCATCGTTGAGCGCATTGAGCGCTTTCGGGCGGTTCAGCGTAATCAGCCCGACCCGACCGCGCGTTTCCACCAGCAGATTCTCGTAAGCCATTCGCTCCTCCTTGGGATCCTCAGGTAAGCCCTAATGAAAAGACGTCGTCACAGCATTCCGATAATGCTACCATTACCAACCAACCGGTCGGTTAATTATTCGGCCCGGCACCTTCCCTTCGTTCTCTTCTCTCGACCATGACACATCCGCTATTCACGAAGCACGAAGCGACGCTCGCCAAAGCGCTCACAGCCATCGAAACGCGCGGCTACTGGAGCCCGTTTGCCGAAATGCCGAGCCCCAAAGTGTACGGGGAAACGGCCAACGCCGATGGAGAAGCCGCGTTCAAAGCCCACTTCGGCAAGACCTTCGAACTCGATCAGCCGTCGACGGACGAGACGGTCGGGAAGGAGCGCTCGCCGTTCGGCATCGCGCTCGACATCCGCTATCCGAAGTCCAGTCCGGACGCGCTCATCCGAGCCGCAGCCGACGCTCAGGCCGACTGGCGCTCTGCCGGGCCACAAGCATGGGTCGGCGTGAGCCTCGAAATTCTTTCGCGTCTGAACCGCGCCAGTTTCGAGATTGCGTACAGCGTGATGCATACGACCGGCCAGGCATTCATGATGGCTTTCCAGGCCGGTGGCCCGCACGCGCAAGACCGCGCGCTCGAAGCCGTCGTCTACGCGTGGGACCAACTGCGCCGCATTCCCGCCGAAGCGCATTGGGAAAAACCGCAAGGCAAGAACCCGCCGCTTGCGATGCACAAGCGCTTCTCCGTCGTCCCGCGCGGCACGGGCCTCGTGCTCGGCTGCTGCACCTTCCCGACCTGGAACGGCTATCCCGGCATGTTCGCCGATCTCGCAACGGGCAACACCGTCATCGTCAAGCCGCACCCAGGCGCGATCCTGCCGCTCGCAATCACGGTGCGCATCGCCCGTGAAGTCCTTCGCGAGGCGGGATTCGATCCAAACGTCGTCACCCTGCTCGCCACCGAACCCAACGACGGCGGGCTGGTTCAAGAACTGGCCGTGCGTCCCGAAATCAAGCTGATCGACTTCACGGGCAGCACGCAAAACGGCACGTGGCTCGAGCGCAATGCGCATCAGGCCCAGGTGTACACCGAAAAGGCCGGCGTGAATCAGATCGTCATCGACTCCGTGGACGACATGAAGGCCGCCGCACGCAACATCGCCTTTTCGCTCGCCCTCTATTCGGGTCAAATGTGCACGGCGCCGCAGAATATCTACGTGCCGCGCGATGGCATACGCACAGCCGACGGCCAGTTGAGCTTCGATGACGTCGCGAAAGCGCTCGCGAGCGCCCTCGAAAAACTAACGTCCGATGCGGCACGCGCTGTCGAACTCACGGGCGCCATTCAGAACGAAGGCGTCGTGGAACGCGTCGCCGAAGCGCGCAAACTTGGCGACGTTCTCCTCGACAGTCAATCGCTCGTGCACCCGGCATTTCCTGAAGCACGCGTGCACACCCCGCTGATGCTCAAGCTCGACGCACGCACCGACGAGGCCAACTTCACCAAGGAATGGTTCGGCCCGATCTCGTTCGTGATCGCGACTGACTCGACCGCGCAATCGCTCGAACTCGCCGGCTCGATCGCACGCACACACGGCGCGTTGACGTTGTCGGTCTACAGCACCGACGACAAGGTCATCGAAGCCGCGCATGAAGCAGCCATTGAAGGCGGCGTCGCGCTCTCGATCAACCTCACCGGCGGCGTTTTCGTCAATCAAACGGCTGCGTTCTCGGACTTCCACGGAACGGGCGCCAATCCGGCAGCCAATGCCGCGCTGTCTGACGCCGCGTTCGTCGCCAATCGCTTCCGCGTGGTGCAGAGCCGAGTTCATGTTGCTCCGAAGGCTGCGCAAGCGGAAGTCGGCCAAACGGCATAAGCCAAACTGCACAACGCGAAGGCCGAACCGCCGTGCAAACGGCTTATGCCATTCGGCCTAATGGAAAGCAGCCGGCTGCGCGGCTAGTATCGGATTGCAAGGAAAACAGGCCGGCACAGCCGCTGCGGCCAGACTCGGCGACGGAGGAGAAGCAATGACAGAGAAGTCCGTGTTGGTCCACGTCGATCGCGAAACGCGCGTCGCGACGTTGACGCTCAATCGACCCGACAAGCTCAACAGCTTCACGCGCGAGATGCATCGTGAACTGAATCGGGTGCTTACTGAAATAGAGGCGGGCAACGCGCGCGCGTTGGTCATTACTGGCGCCGGCCGCGGTTTTTGCGCGGGCCAGGATCTCGCAGATCTGGATTTCACGCCCGGTTCGATCTCGGATCTCGGGGACCTGATCGACGAGCACTTTAATCCGCTCGTCCGACGACTGCAGGCCATGCCGCTGCCTGTCATCGCCGCTGTGAACGGCACCGCCGCTGGCGCGGGCGCGAATCTCGCGATGGCGTGCGACCTCGTCGTCGCGGCGCGATCGGCGAGTTTCATCCAGGCATTCGTGAAGATCGGCCTCGTGCCGGATTCGGGCGGAACCTGGCTCTTGCCGCGCCGCGTCGGTGAAGCGCGCGCGCTCGGCCTCGCGCTGACGGGCGAAAAGCTCAGCGCGGAAAAAGCGGAGGCTTGGGGCATCGTGTGGCGCGTCGTCGACGACGCCGAGTTGCCGCAGGCGGCAGCGCAACTGGCCGCGCAACTTGCGCAGCAGCCGGCGCGTGCGGTCATCGCGATCAAACAGGCGATCCGAGCGGGCGCGAACAAGACTTTCGATCAGCAGCTCGACCTCGAACGCGATCTGCAGCGCGAGCTGGGCGCCTCGCCCGATTACATCGAGGGTGTCGCGGCGTTCAAGGAGAAGCGCGCGCCGCGCTTCGAAGGCCTGTGAGCACCGAATCAATCTGGAATCTGGAGACACTTGTGACGCCACAACAACTCGCGGAAGCCACAGCCAAAGCCATGTACGAAGCGGACGCGTGCACCCGCGCGCTCGGCATCGAGCTGATTGAAGTGCGGCCGGGCTATGCGCGGCTGCAAATGGAAGTGCGCGCCGATTTTCTCAACGGTCATGCGATTTGCCACGGCGGGCTGATGTTCACCCTGGCGGACTCCGCGTTCGCCTTCGCCTGCAATTCATACAACATCAGCACGGTCGCCGCGGGTTGCTCGATCGAGTTTCTACGTCCTGTGCGGGGCGGCGATCGTCTGACTGCCGAGGCGATCGAGCAGACCTTGAGCGGCCGCACGGGCATCTACGACATCCGCGTCACGAATCGGGAAGGCGAAGCGGTCGCAATGTTTCGCGGCAAGTCAGCGCAAATCAGAGGTACCGTGATCCCCGCATGACGGGACTCGTCATATGACGGACGTGGCACGAAAAAGCCGCGCCGCACAGTCAGCATCAAGGAGACAGCAATGACCACACCGCTGCCGCTCGAGCCGATCGAAAAGGCAAGCCGCGACGAACTCGCCGCGCTGCAACTCGAACGCCTCAAATGGACGCTCAAACACGCGTACGAGAATTCCCCCGTCTATCGGCGCAAGTTCGACGAAGCCGGCGTGCATCCGGATGACGTCAACTCGCTTTCGGATCTCGCGCGCTTTCCCTTCACGACCAAAAAGGATCTGCGCGATAACTACCCGTTCGGCATGTTCGCCGTGCCCCAGGAACGCGTCTCGCGCATTCACGCGTCGTCCGGCACGACGGGCAAGCCGACAGTCGTCGGCTACACCGCGCAAGATCTGGACAACTGGGCGAACCTCGTCGCGCGCTCGATCCGCGCCGCCGGCGCGCGGCGTGGTGACAAGGTCCATGTGAGCTACGGTTACGGACTTTTCACCGGCGGACTCGGCGCACATTACGGTGCGGAGCGCGCGGGCCTCACGGTCATTCCCTTCGGCGGCGGTCAGACCGAAAAACAGGTGCAACTGATTCAGGACTTCCGCCCCGACATCATCATGGTCACGCCGAGTTACATGCTCTCGATCGCCGATGAACTCGAGCGCCAGGGCATCGATCCGGCGTCGTGCTCCTTGCGCATCGGCATTTTCGGCGCCGAGCCCTGGACGAACGACATGCGTCGCGCGATCGAGACGCGCATGGGCATCGACGCCGTCGACATTTACGGGCTCTCCGAAGTGATGGGGCCTGGCGTGGCGTCCGAATGCGCGGAGACCAAGGACGGCCCGACGATCTGGGAAGATCATTTTTATCCCGAGATCATCGATCCGGAAACCGGCGAAGTGCTACCCGACGGCGAATTTGGCGAGCTCGTGTTCACATCGCTCACGAAGGAAGCGCTGCCGATCATTCGCTATCGCACGCGCGATCTGACGCGCCTGCTGCCCGGCACCGCTCGCACGATGCGTCGCATGGAGAAAATCACGGGTCGCTCCGACGACATGATGATCGTGCGCGGCGTGAACGTCTTCCCGACGCAGATCGAAGAGTTGCTGCTCAAGCGGCCGGTGCTCGCGCCCCACTATCAGATCGTGCTTACCAAGGAAGGTCCTCTCGACGTTCTCACGCTGAACGTGGAGCCTTGTCCGGAATCGGCGCCAGACATCGCGGCGCTCGACAGCGCGAAGGCCGCGCTCGCCTACGACATCAAGGCGCTGATCGGCGTGAGCGCCGAGGTGAAGGTGCTCGCGGTGAACGGCATCGAACGTTCGGTTGGGAAGGCTCGACGCGTGATCGATCGGCGCAACTTGACGTCATGACGTAAAAAAGCTCGCGAGCCGTAAAAGCCGCGAGCTTTTTTGTCGCCAGCAAAGCACACGAGAATCAGGAGTTCGGCAACAGCAGCCACATCCTGCCGCCCTGCTTCATGCGTCCGGCGAGATCGCCGGCATCGTCGCCGAGACCCCAGAAGTAATCCGCGCGCACGCCGCCCTTGATCGCCGTGCCGGTGTCCTGCGCGAACACGAGGCGGTTCATCGGCTGGTTGCTGAGCGGACGCGTCGTCTGAAGAAAGACGGGCGTGCCGAGCGGGATCGCCGAGGGATCGACCGCGATCGAACGTTCAGGCGTGAGCGGCACGCCGAGCGCACCGACGGGCCCGTCACCGAGACTTGCGGGCATCGTTTCGTTCGCGGGCATTTCGCGGAAGAAGACGAAGCGCGGATTCACGTCCAGCAGCGCGTCGACACGCGCCGGGTTCGCCTTCGCCCACGCCTTGATGCCTTGCATCGTTGCTTGCGCGGGCGCGAGCTCGCCGCGATCGAGCAGTTCCTTGCCGATCGACCGGTACGGCTGATTGTTCGTGCCGCCGAAGCCGACGCGCATGACGCTGCCATCTTCCATCTTTACGCGTCCGGACCCCTGCACTTGCAGGAAGAACACCTCGATCGGATCGTCGACCCACACGAGCTCGTTGCCGTTCAATACGCCCGAACGTTCGAGCTGCGCGCGCGCAGGCAACGCGGAGCCGGGCTTATAGCGGTATGGCCAGCGATACAGCGCGTACTGATATGGCCCGTGACGCGTGCGCGAGCCGCGCAGCAGCGGCTCGTAGTAGCCGGTCACGAGACCGTCGAGCGTGCCGTCGGTGTTGGCAAGCTGGAAGGGCGTGAAATAGGTTTCGAAGAAGCTGCGCGCCGCCGACATATCCAGGTCGTCGAGCCGCAACGCCGCCGTGCACGCCTTCTGCCAGTTGGCCTGTCGCGCGAGCCGGCTGCAGTTCTGACGCAGCGCGGCTGTCGCGCCGATCAGCGAATCGTCCTGCCAGCCCGGCACCTGCTGCCAGCTCACTGCGGTTAGCCGCGACGCGGAGCGCTGTCCGGGAACGATCGGCGTGCCAGTCGCCGTGCTCGCGCCCGGCTTCACGTAGTTGCCGCCTCCGCACGAGGCGAGCAGGACAGCGGTTGCAATCGATGCGGCCCAGGCCGCTGCTCGTGCGGTCGGCCGCACGAAACGCATACAATGCTCGTTCTTGATGGGAACCGCCATGTCTGATCTGTTCGACGAATATCCAATGCTTATTTTTGCGCTCGAGTCGCTCGTGGCGCTCGCCTTGCTGATCTTCATCGTCGTGTGGACGGCATCGGGCAAGAAGAAGAACCAGAACCGCTCGAACGATCCGGCGAAACGCCGCTGATATGCGTCACGCGCCGCCGGTTACAGCTCAATGGAGCGTGCGCGGCATATGCAATGCGAATTCCGCTACAGGCGCCTCGAAACGCTCGCCGTCTTCAGCCACGCAGAAATACTCTCCGCGCATCGTGCCGACCGGCGTTGCGATCACGGCCCAACTCGTGTATTCGAACTGCTCGCCCGGAGGCAGAAGCGGCTGATGCCCGACGACGCCGAGCCCCTTCACTTCCTGCACGTGATCGTTGCTGTCGGTAATGATCCAGTGTCGCGAGATCAATTGCGCCGCGACCTGACCGGTATTGCGAATCGTCAGCGTGTAGGCGAATGCGTACTGACGGCTATCCGGGTCGGACTGTTCGGGCAAATACCGCGTCTCCACGGAAACGCTGAATTCGTACTGGCTCATCGTTGTTCCAATATCAGTTCGACTGGTCGCTGCCTCACCGGACAAAAGCGCGGACAAAAGCACGGACGAAAACCGCGGACGAAAAGCGCGCGACCGCGCCATCATTGGTCTGGCATTCTGCTTGATGCGAGCGGCGCCCGCAACACGATTGGCGCCCGACGACATGTTCGCACGCGATCCATTGGCCATTCGGACGAAGGACTCGAAGGAAAACGCGGGTTAAAATCACTGCTTTAAGCCGCTACCCGCATACGTCCATGGCGCAATTCCACATCGCTCCCAGTATCCTCTCCGCCGACTTTTCCCGCCTGGGCGAGGAAGTCCGCAACGTCGTCGCCGCCGGCGCCGACTGGATCCACTTCGACGTCATGGACAACCACTACGTGCCGAATCTCACGATCGGCCCGCTAGTGTGCGAAGCCATCCGCCCGCACGTGGACGTGCCCATCGACGTGCATCTCATGGTGCGCCCGGTCGACCGCATCGTGCCGGATTTCGCGAAAGCCGGCGCCAATATGATCAGTTTCCACCCGGAAGGTTCGGATCACATCGACCGCACGCTGTCGCTGATCCGCGATCACGGCTGCAAGGCGGGTCTCGTGTTCAATCCCGCGACGCCGCTCAATTACCTCGACCACGTGATGGACAAGGTCGATCTCGTGCTGATCATGTCGGTCAATCCGGGATTCGGCGGGCAATCGTTCATTCCCGAGGCGCTCAACAAGTTGCGCGAGGCGCGCGCGCGCATCGATGCGTATCGCGATCGCACGGGGCGCGAGATTCATCTGGAAGTCGACGGCGGCGTGAAGATCGACAACATCGCGGAAATCGCCGAAGCCGGCGCGGATTCGTTCGTCGCCGGCTCCGCCATCTTCGGCAAACCGGACTACAAGGAGGTCATCGACGCGATGCGCGCGGAACTGGCCACGGTCGAATCGGGAGCGAAGGAATGAGTGAGCTCGCAGCGGCGCAGTCGCCTTTTGTGAACCGCCCGATCCGGGCCGCCATCATCGACCTCGACGGCACGATGGTCGACACCGCGGATGATTTCGTCGCCGCATTGAACGCGATGCTCGCGCGCATCGGCATCGCACAGCCGGTCACACGCGATGAAGTTACGGACTACGTCGGCAAGGGTTCGGAGAATCTGATTCGCAGCGTGCTCGCGGTGCGCCTGTCGCCGTTGCAAGCGGCCGCGCAATTCGATGACGCGCTCGCGATCTATCAGAGCGAATACGCGAAGGTCAACGGCAAGCACTCGGCACTCTTCCCGGAAGTGAAGGAAGGCCTCGAAGCGATGCGCGAAAGCGGCGTCCTGCTCGCGTGCGTCACCAACAAGCCGCATCGGTTCGCCGTGGAGTTGCTCGCGCACTTCGGCATCGCGGATTTCTTCAAGGTGATTCTCGGCGGCGATTCTCTGCCCGCGAAGAAGCCCGATCCGCTGCCGATGCTCACCGCATGCGAACGCCTGGACGTCTTGCCGCGCGAAACCGTGGCGGTCGGCGATTCGGAAAATGATGCGCTCGCGGGTCGTGCCGCCGGCCTCGCGACACTGACCGTTCCGTATGGCTACAACCATGGGAAACCTGTGCAATCGGTGAAATCCGATGGTATAGTTTCCTCGCTGCGCACCGCAGCGCTGGCGATAGCCGCCACTCTGGCGCCGCCGGATGCAACACTCACTGAATAAGTCCATCCATTCATGTTTCTCAACAGAAAACGGAGTCTGAGCAGCATCGACCGGGGAGCCTGGCCCTGGCGTCGCTGGTCGCGCTAACCTCGCCCGAGGTTCGCTGAAGCCATGTCGCGTTTTGCTTCATCTGCTTCGGCATCCGTTTTTTGTTTCGCTGCGCATTCCGCGCCGTTTCCGTTGATTCGCTGTATATCGAGCCTCGCTCAGGCACGCGTCGTGTCGTGCTGCGCGAGTCGCCTTACCCGCTTCGGCAATTCGAAGCGGCGGGGCCGCCGTATGCGATCATCACGGGACTCGACCGACCGCAGCGCCCTGCACTCCCCGATGCCGCGCCACCCCTGAAAGCGCGCGTCGCTCAAGGATCGCAACATGACCGAACTCGAATTCCAATCGCTGGCGAACGAAGGCTACAACCGCATTCCGCTCATCGCCGAAGCCCTCGCCGATCTCGAAACGCCGCTCTCGCTTTACCTCAAGCTCGCGCAGACCGAGCGCAACGGCGCGAACTCGTTCCTGCTGGAATCCGTCGTGGGCGGCGAGCGGTTCGGGCGCTACTCGTTCATCGGCCTGCCTGCCCGCACGACCGTGAGCGTGCGCAACGGCAAGACGCAAGTCGTCACGGACGGCAACGTCGTCGAAACGGATGACGGCGATCCGCTCGCGTTTATCGAGCAATTTCAAAAGCGCTTCAAAGTCGCGACGCGCCCCGGCTTGCCGCGCTTCTGCGGTGGTCTCGCCGGCTATTTCGGTTATGACGCGGTGCGCTACATCGAGAAAAAGCTCGCGCACACCGCACCGCCCGACGATCTCGACCTGCCCGACATTCAACTGCTGCTGACCGAAGAAGTCGCGGTCATCGACAACCTCGCGGGCAAGCTCTATCTGATCGTCTACGCCGATCCGACCAGGCCGGAAGCGTATGCCAAAGCGAAGCATCGTCTGCGCGAACTGCGCGCGCGGCTGCGTACGACGGTTCAACCGCCGGTGACGTCCGCGAGCGTGCGCACTGAAACGTACCGCGAGTTCAAGAAGGATGACTATCTGAACGCCGTGCGCAAGGCGAAGGAATACATCGCGGCTGGCGAGCTGATGCAGGTGCAGGTCGGCCAGCGCCTCATCAAGCCGTTCCGCGACAATCCGCTTTCGCTGTATCGCGCGCTGCGTTCGCTGAATCCGTCGCCGTACATGTACTACTACAACTTCGGCGGCGAAATGCACGTGGTCGGCGCGTCGCCGGAAATTCTCGTGCGTCAGGAAAAGCGCGCGGACGATCGCATCGTGACGATTCGTCCGCTCGCCGGCACCCGTCCGCGCGGCAACACGCCCGAGCGCGACGCCGAGCTCGCCACCGAACTGCTGAACGATCCGAAGGAAATCGCCGAGCATGTGATGCTGATCGACCTCGCGCGCAACGACGTCGGCCGCATTGCGCAGACCGGCTCGGTTTCCGTGACGGACAAGATGATCATCGAGAAGTACTCGCACGTGCAGCACATCGTGAGCTCGGTCGAAGGCAAGCTCAAAGACGGCATGAATAACTACGACGTGCTGCGCGCGACCTTCCCCGCCGGCACGCTGTCCGGCGCGCCGAAGGTCCGCGCGATGGAACTCATCGACGAACTGGAGCCGGTCAAGCGCGGTCTTTACGGCGGCGCAGTCGGTTATCTGTCGTTCAGCGGCGAAATGGATCTCGCGATCGCGATTCGCACCGGCCTGATCCACAAAGGCAATCTCTACGTTCAGGCGGCAGCGGGCGTCGTCGCCGATTCGGTGCCCGAATCCGAATGGCAGGAAACGGAGAACAAGGCGCGCGCCGTGCTGCGCGCCGCCGAGCAAGTGCAAGACGGCCTCGACAGCGACTTCTGAGGAGACAAGACCATGCTGCTGATGATCGACAACTACGATTCCTTCACCTACAACCTGGTCCAGTACTTCGGCGAACTCGGCGAGGACGTGCGCACCTATCGCAACGACGAAATCACGCTCGACGCTATCGCGAAGCTCAACCCCGAGCGCATCTGCCTCTCGCCGGGACCGAGCAATCCGCAACACGCGGGCATCACGCTCGACGTATTGCGCGAATTCTCCGGCAAGCTGCCGATTCTCGGCGTGTGCCTCGGCCATCAGGCGATCGGCGAGGCATTCGGCGGGCGCGTCGTGCGCGCGCAGACGATCATGCACGGCAAGGTCAGTCAGATCGAGACGGACTGTAAAGGCGTGTTCGCCGATCTGCCTAAACACTTCAACGTGACGCGCTATCACTCGCTGGCAATTGAGCGCGAGTCTTTGCCCGACTGTCTCGAGGTGTCCGCATGGACGCCGGACGGCGAGATCATGGGCGTGCGTCACAAGGAACTCGAAGTGGAAGGCGTGCAGTTCCATCCGGAATCGATTCTGTCCGAGCACGGCCACGCGCTTCTGGAAAACTTCGTGAAGAACTCATCCACCGGCAAGCGGGCTTAAGAACATGACAATCACCGCACAGGAAGCGCTGCAACGCACGATCGAGCATCGCGAGATTTTTCACGACGAAATGCTGCACCTGATGCGCCAGATCATGCGCGGCGAGATGTCGCCCGTCATGGCGGCCGCGATCATCACCGGCTTGCGCGTGAAGAAGGAAACCATCGGCGAGATCGCGGCGGCCGCGACCGTGATGCGCGAGTTCGCGAATCATGTCGAAGTCGAGGACAACTCGCATTTCGTCGATATCGTCGGCACGGGCGGCGACGGCTCGCACACGTTCAACATCTCCACCGCGTCGATGTTCGTTGCGGCCGCGGCGGGCGCGAAGGTCGCAAAGCACGGCAACCGCGGCGTGTCTAGCAAGTCGGGCAGCGCGGACGTACTCGAAGCGCTCGGCGTGAACATCGATCTGACACCGGAACAAGTGGCCGCGTCGATTGCCGAAACCGGCATGGGCTTCATGTTCGCGCCGAACCATCATCCGGCGATGAAGAACATCGCGCCCGTGCGCCGCGAACTGGGCGTGCGGACCATTTTCAATATTCTCGGGCCGCTGACGAACCCGGCCGCCGCGCCGAACCAGCTTCAGGGCGTATTTCACGAAGACCTCGTCGGCATTCAGGTTCGCGTGATGCAGCGTCTCGGCGCGAAACACGTGCTGGTGGTGTACGGCAAGGACGGCATGGACGAAGTGTCGCTCGGCGCCGCGACGAAAGTCGGCGAACTGAAGAACGGTGAAGTGACCGAGTACGAGATTCATCCTGAGGATTTCGGCCTGCAGATGGTGTCGAACCGCTCGTTGAAGGTGCAGGACGCGCAGGAATCGAAGGCCATGCTGCTCGGCGCGCTGAACAACAAGGCGGGCGTGGCGCGCGAAATCGTCACCTTGAATGCCGGCACGGCGCTTTATGCCGCGGACGTCGTCGATTCGATCGACGCGGGCATGGCCGCCGCGCGCGAAGCGATTGCGAGCGGCGCCGCACGCGAAAAGATTGAAGCGCTCGTGAAATTCACGCAGCAGTTTGCGAAGAAATAACGGAAGCCAACATGAGTGACATTCTGGATCGCATCATCGCGGTCAAGCGCGAGGAAATTCGCGCCGCCGAACAAAGCGCGCCGCTCGAAGAGCTGAAACTCGAAGCCAGCGCGCGCGACCTTCGCGATTTCGTCGGCGCATTGCGGGCGAAACATGCGGCGAATCAGGCCGCGGTCATTGCCGAAGTGAAGAAAGCGAGTCCGTCGAAGGGCGTGCTGCGCGAGCACTTCGTGCCTGCCGATATCGCGCGCTCGTACGAAAAAGGCGGCGCCGCGTGCCTTTCCGTCCTCACCGACGTGCAGTTCTTCAAGGGCAGCGTCGCCTATCTGGAAGAAGCGCGCGCCGCGTGCAGCCTGCCGGTGCTGCGCAAGGACTTCATCATCGATCCGTATCAGATCATCGAAGCGCGCGCGATGGGCGCGGACTGCATCCTGCTGATCGCGGCCGCGCTCGAACTCTCGCAAATGCAGGATCTCGAAGCCTACGCGCACTCGCTCGGGCTCGCGGTGCTGGTCGAAGTGCACGACGCCGACGAACTGCGCGATGCGCTCACGCTGAAGACACCGCTCATCGGCATTAATAATCGCAATCTGCGCACGTTCGAGACGACGATCGACACGACCATCGGCATGCTGGAATCGGTG
Source organism: Caballeronia sp. INML1 (assembly GCF_023631085.1). Lineage (NCBI taxonomy): Bacteria > Pseudomonadati > Pseudomonadota > Betaproteobacteria > Burkholderiales > Burkholderiaceae > Caballeronia > Caballeronia sp. INML1. The sequence goes on from NZ_JALQDT010000036.1 coordinate 13,131, forward strand.
CCGGATGACCGCATCGTCGTGACGGAATCCGGCATTCTGTCGCGCCTCGATGTCGACCGGCTGCGAGCGATGCGCGTGCATACGTTCCTCGTCGGCGAAGCGTTCATGCGCGCCGACGATCCGGGCGCGGAACTCGCACGCATGTTCTTCTGATTTCACCGACAGGAACCGCATGGGCATCGAACGGGAACTCAAGCTCGCGCTCGCGCCGTCGCAACATGACGACGTCGCGCGCTTCTTCGACGAGCGCACGGGCGCGGGCAAGCCGATCGAGCTTGCCAACGTCTATTTCGATACGCCGGACTGCGCGCTCGCGAAGGCGAAGTCCGCGCTGCGCCTGCGCCGCACGCCGGAGCAATGGCTGCAGACGTTCAAGACGCTCGGCAAATCGGTCGCGGGTTTGAGCAACCGTCACGAGTGGGAATTGCCCGTCGAAGGCGAAGCGCTCGAAATCGACGCCCTGATCGCCGCTTGCGACGACGACACCGCACGCGAAGCGCTGGCACGCGCCGCGCCCGGTCTGATCGCGCTCTTCAAGACCGACTTCAGGCGCATCGTGTGGGATATCGAGCGGGAAGGTTCGCAGATCGAAGTCGCGCTGGATGTCGGCCAGATCACCGCCGACGTCGACGGCGAGACGCGTCGCGCGGACATCAGCGAACTGGAACTGGAACTGAAGTCCGGCGAAGAAACCGCGCTTTCGATGCTCGCCGCCGAATTGCGCGGCGCGTTTCCCGAACTCGTTCCCGAGGATCTCAGCAAAGCCCAGCGCGGATATCTGCTGCGCGGACAGCCCGAAAAAAACCGCAACGCCCGAGCATGAGCCAACAGCCGTCCCTTTTCGCGGATAACGAATCCGCGCCTGCGTCGACTTTCGCGACGCTCGAAAGCCAGTTCGAAGCGCTGCCCGCCGACTGGCGCACGCATCTGAAGCCTTTCATCGAAAGCAAGCACTACGCCGCGTTGTGCGCATTCGTCGATGACGAGCGCGCCGCCGGCAAGACAGTTTATCCCGCCGATGTTTTCCGCGCGCTGCGTCTCACGAATCCCGGCGACGTGAAAGTCGTGATTCTCGGGCAAGACCCGTATCACGGCGAGGACAAGGGTGCGCCGCAAGCGCACGGCCTGGCGTTCTCGGTGCCCGCGCCGGTGCGTCCGCCGCCTTCGTTGCGCAACATCTTCAAGGAGATTCACGCAAGTCTCGGGTTTCCCGCGCCCGCGCACGGTTGTCTCGATTCGTGGGCGAAGCAAGGCGTGCTGCTGCTCAACACGTCGCTGACGGTCGAGCGCGACAAAGCCGGCAGCCACGCGAAACGCGGCTGGGAGCAATGCACCGATACGCTGATCCACGAAATGGCGCAGCGTCACGACGGGCTCGTGTTCATGCTGTGGGGTGCGCACGCGCAGGCAAAGCGCGGTTTGATCGAAGGCACGGGGAAATCGCATTGCGTGCTGGAGGCGGCGCATCCTTCACCGTTGTCGGCGTATCGCGGATTTTTCGGCTGCGGACATTTCGCGCGCGCGAACGAATACCTGACCGAGTACGGGCGTGAGGCAATCGACTGGCGCTTGCCCGCCGAGCCGGAATTGCTCGCTTGAACGCAAAAAAACCCCGCATAAGCGGTAATGCCGTTCAGTTAAGGTCTTTTCTTAGATAACGAACGGTGTACCGTTTAGGGCGGGATTTGACGACCCGGTCGCATGCGCGTCCGGGTCGTTTTTCGTTGGGGAGAGACTTGAGCCTTTCGCGCAGGCGCTGA
>NZ_JALQDT010000037.1:0-36290 GCF_023631085.1 Caballeronia sp. INML1
GAGGTGGTCGGCAAGCATCGCACCGGAAAGTTAACAGCCCGGCGCTCCGTTTACAACCACTTCTCACCCCATAAACAAAAATGCCGTTCAGCGCTAACTGAACGGCATTACCGCATAAGCGGGGTTTTCTTCTTGAAGAGAGACGCTTAGACAGCCGCAATGGCCTCACGCGCCGACGCCAGCGCCGCGCCAGCCACTTCCGGCCCCATGTTCAGGCCTTCGGCGTAAATGAAGCTCACGTCGGTCATGCCGAGGAAGCCGAGGAACGTCGTAAGGAACGGCGTCTGCGAATCGTTCGGCGTGCCTGCGTACTTGCCGCCGCGCGCCGACACCACGTACACCTTCTTGCCCTTCACGAGGCCTTCCGGACCGTTCGCGGTATAGCGGAAGGTGATGCCGGCACGCGCGATCCAGTCGAAGTACGTCTTCAGTTGCGACGAGATGCCGAAGTTGTACAGGGGTGCTGCGATCACGACGACATCCGCCGCCTGCAACTCGGCGATCAGCGCTTCGCTCTTCGCGTTGATCGCGGCTTGTTCCGTGCTGCGCTGATCGGCGGGCGTGAAGAACGCGCCGAGCGTGGCGTCGTCGAGGTGCGGAAGGTTGTCGCCCAGCAGATTGCGCACGACCAGCTTTGCGCCCGGGTTGCTTTGTTGCAGTTTCGCGGTCAGTTCGTCGGCGAGCAGCGTCGATTGAGCACCTTGCGAACGGGCGGCGGAGTTGATTTGCAGAATCGTCGTCATGATGGGTTCCTGTTCCTTGATCGGGTTTCGGGCACCGTCGGCGCCCGGCTTAGGAAGCATTCTTCGTTTTTCGACGGTCGAGAAAAAGCCGTGCGGTCGTGACGGATCGTTGCACCGGTAGAACAATCCGCCTCCGGAATCAGCCTTTCAGCCAGCGCTCGCGCCATTGTTTCGACGGGCCGCGTCCGTCGATGGCGGTCAGCACGTAGCGCGCGACTTCCGGCCCGTCGAGCCTGAGCTCGGTGCGGCGCAGCTCGTCGCGGCGGAACGCGTGCACTTCCACCTTCGTGCCCGGCAGATAGCGCGACAGCAGCGCGTCGAGATTGGAGCCGGTGATGCGCAGTCCGTCGATTGCGACGAGCACATCACCCGCCGACAATCCCGCCTTCTGCGCCGCGCTGCCTTCATGCACGACGGCAAGCGTGCAATCCGCGCCGCCGCGCACACGCGCGCCGAGCGAAGGCTTGACCGATGCGCCGTTGCCCGGCAAATCGGGCGCCATCGCGATGCCGAACGGCTCGAGCAGCGCGTCGAGCGGCAGATCGCGCGTGCCGCGCACGCCGTCGCGGAAGAGCGAGCGCAGGTCCGCGCCGGTCGCTTCGGCGAAGAGCGCCTCGACGTCTTCCTCCATAAGTCCGCGCGCCTTGCCGTGGTAGAACTCGCGCCCGTAGCGTTGCCAGAGGAGGCGCATCACGTCGTCGAGCGATTTGCGGTTGTCGGTTTGCGCGCGGATCGACAGATCGAACGCCAGCGCGACGAGCGAGCCTTTCTGGTAGTAGCTGACGATCGCGTTCGGCGCGTTTTCGTCGGCGCGATAGTACTTCACCCAAGCATCGACCGAGCTTTGCGCGACGGACTGCTTGAGGCGCCCCGTGCCGCGCAGCACGCTGCCGATCGTCTTGCCGAGCAGGTTGAAGTAATCGCCCGCCGAGATGAGGCCGCTGCGCACGAGCAACAGATCGTCGTAGTAGGACGTGAAGCCTTCGAAGAGCCACAGCAGCGTCGTGTAATTCTCCTGCGACAGATCGTACGGCGCGAACGCCGCCGGCTTGATGCGCTTCACGTTCCACGTATGGAAGTACTCGTGGCTGCACAGACCGAGATAGGTGCGATAGCCTTCGGTCGTTTCCGGGCGGCCCAGCACGGGCAGATCGGTGCGATTGCAGATCAGCGCCGTCGATGCGCGATGCTCGAGCCCGCCATAACCATCGCTGACGGCGACGGTCATGAACACGTAGCGTTCCACCGGCGCCTTCTTCGTGCGCGGCTCGAAAAGCGCGATTTGCGCTTCGCAGACGCGCTTCAGATCCGCGGCGAGCCGGTTCATGTCGAGATTGACGACGCGCCCCGAAATCACGATGTCATGCTTCACGCCGTGCGCGGTGAAGCTGCCGAGCGCGAATTCGCCGAGCGTGACGGGCTGATCGACGAGTTCGTCGTAATTCGCCGCTTCATAGCTGCCAAAGCCGTAGCGCTTCGTGCCGCGCGCCTCGGCGAGCGCCGTCGCGACGCGCCAGTTGCGATACGCGCCGCCCTGCGGCGGTTCGATATCGACGATGCACGGCGCGGCCGACTGCCCTTCCACCGCGAGGAACGTGCTCGTCCCGTTGAAGAAGCCGATGGTGTCGTCCAGATGCGCGGCGCGCACCGACATGTCCCACGCGTAGACCTCGTAGCGCAGCGTGATCGGTCCGTCGACCGGTGCGGCTTGCCATGCGTGCTTGTCGATCTTTTCGATCGCGACCCGGCGGCCCGCCGCGTTGAACGCCTGCAGCGTCACGATATTGCGCGCGAACTCGCGGATCATGTAGCTGCCAGGAATCCACACCGGCAACATGAACCGCTGGCCAGCCGGATCCGGCTCTGCAACGGTGAGCGTCACTTCGAAGAGATGCGCGGCGGGATTTTTCGGAACGATGCGGTAGCGCACGGGCTGCACCGTTTGCATGAGCGTAGTCATCTCGATGTCCTTGTTCTTGTTCTGGGCGCGCCTGGCCACGCCCGGCGCCTTGCTTCTTTACGCTGCGCTTTCGCAAAAGCAAGGCCGTAAAAACATAGGAGGCGCATGACGCGCCTCCTTTCCTCGTTCGAGCCGCGCTCAGCGCACGGCGGACAGTTCCTTTTCGAGCCGGTCGGCGGGCACGGCGCCCGGCAGACGGCGGCCATCGGCGAGAAACACGGTCGGCGTGCCGGTGACGTTCATCGAGCGGCCGAGCTTCAGGTTCTTGTCGATGGCAGTCGTGTCGCACGACGCTGCCATGGGCGGCGTCTTGCGGTCGAGCATCCAGCTTTCCCACGCGTTCGCGCGATCCTGCGCGCACCAGATCGACTTCGACTTGGCCGTCGAATCCGGCGAGAGCACCGGGTAAAGGAAGGTGTAGACGGTGACATTGTCGATCGATTTCAGCGTCGATTCGAGTTGCTTGCAGTATGGGCAGTTCGGATCGGAAAACACCGCGATCTTGCGCTTGCCGTTCCCCTTCACGACCTTCACCGCGTCTTCGAACGGCAGCTTCGCGAAGTCGATCTTGTTCGTTTCCGAGAGCCGCGCCTCGGTGAGGTTCTTGCTGCTGCGCGTGTCGACGAGATCGCCGATCAGCACGTAGTTGCCGGTCGCATCGCTATAGATGATCTGCGAGCCGAGATTCACTTCGTATAGTCCCGGCACGGGCGTCTTCTGGATGCTCTTGATGGTGGCGTCGCCCATGCGCGATTCGAGCGCCGACTTGATCTTGTCGGTGACTTCATCGGCCTGCGCCGAACAGCCGATGCTGAGCGTCACGGCGAGCGCAGCGGCCGTCGCGAGAGCGATGCGAAAGGTGGTTTTCATGCGGTTTCCTGTGAGTCGCTTGAGCGTAGCGCGTGCGTCGCGCCTGTGGAATATCAATGGACTGTCTCAGCCGAGCGCCGCCGACACAAGCCAGCGCTTGATGAGCGGCTGCGCGCCGACGAACGCCATGCCCGTGTTACGGACCGCGCGCGCAAGCGTGCCCGGCACGGAAAAGAGCCGCTGCAGGCCGTCGGTCGCGAACATGAGCTTCTGGATGTCTTCGCGGCGCGCGCGTTCATAGCGGCGCAGCAGAATCGGATCGCCGAGATCGCGGAACGACTCTTTGTTGGCGATGACGTCAGCCAGCGCGGCCACGTCACGCAGGCCGAGGTTCATGCCCTGCCCCGCGAGCGGGTGAATCAGATGCGCGGCATCGCCAACGAGCGCGACGCGCGGCGCGATCAGCTTGTCCACGGTCTGCAGCCCGAGCGGAAAGCCCTGCGCGGGCGTCACGCAATCGAGCGTGCCGAGCATGTTTTGCGTCGCCTGTTCGACCTGGGCCGCGAGTTGAGCGGGATCGAGCGCGAGCAGTTCGTCGGCGTGCTCCGTGCGTGCCGACCACACGAGCGAAACGTGATCGCCGGGCAACGGCAGCAGCGCGATGATTTCCGTATCGCGGAACCATTGATATGCGGTTTCGCCGTGCGGCCGCTCGGCCCGGAAATTGGCGACGACACCCGTCTGCCGATAATCGCGACGATTCATCTTCGCGCCCATTTGAGCGCGCACCCAGGAATGCGCGCCGTCGGCGCCGACGATCAGATCCGTTTCGAGCATTTCGCCGCTCGCGAGCGCGACATGCGCGGCGTCGGCCTCGACCGTCATGCCCTGCGCGCGCGATTCGAACCACGAGAGGCTCGGCTGAAAGCGCAACGCGGCATCGAGCGACTGTTCGATCAGCCACGATTCCACGATCCACGCGAGTTGCGGCACCGACGCCTGGAACGCCGAGAAGTGCAGTTCCGCGTGGGCGTCGCCGAAAACACGCATGTGGAACACCGGACCGAGACGCGAGCGATCGAGCGCCTGCCAGACGCGCAGCCGCTCGAGCAGCGCCTGCGAGCTCGAGGACAGCGCGTAGATGCGCGAATCGAACGCTGCGCCCGGCGGCAGACCGGCGGGGCGCGACGCGATGAGCGCGGTGCGCAGACCGGATTGGGCGAGCGCGAGCGCGGCCGTCTTGCCGACGAGCCCGCCGCCGACGACGACTGCGTGGAATCTGAGGGGATGCGGAGTCATCCGGGCATTATAGCCGTGGGGTTCGAACGGGTTTGCCGGCCGAGGGTGCCGCTTGCGGGCGTCGGCACGGCGGTACAATAGCGGTTTGCCCGGCCGCCTGAGGCGGCCGCAGCGTGGCGGGCGGTCCTCGCCCGCTCTTTGCGCACCATTTTGACGAAACCTGCGCGGCCCGCGCCGTCTCACCAGTTCGAAGGATCCCATGAGCCTCCAATGCGGCATCGTCGGCTTGCCCAACGTCGGCAAGTCCACACTTTTCAATGCTTTGACCAAGGCGGGCATTGCCGCCGAGAACTATCCGTTCTGCACGATCGAGCCGAACGTCGGCGTGGTCGAAGTGCCGGATCCGCGTCTGAACGCGCTCGCCGAGATCGTGAAGCCAGAGCGCATCCTGCCGGCGGTGGTCGAGTTCGTCGATATCGCGGGTCTCGTTGCGGGTGCGTCGAAGGGTGAAGGCCTTGGCAACCAGTTTCTGGCGAACATCCGCGAGACGGATGCAATCACGCATGTCGTGCGCTGCTTCGAAGACGAGAACGTGATCCACGTCGCGGGGAAGATCGACCCGATCGCGGATATCGAAGTCATCAACACCGAACTCGCGCTCGCCGATCTGGCGACGGTCGAAAAGGCGTTCACGCGTTACTCGAAGGCGGCGAAGTCGGGCAACGACAAGGAAGCGGCGAAACTCGTCGCCGTGCTCGAGAAGGTGCGCGCGCAACTGGATCAGGCGAAGCCGGTGCGCGGTCTCTCGCTGACCGACGAAGAACAGCTGACCATCAAGCCGCTGTGTCTCATCACGTCGAAGCCGACGATGTACGTCGCAAACGTGAAGGACGACGGCTTCGAGAACAATCCGTACCTCGACGCGGTGCGCAAGCACGCGGAAGCGGAGAACGCGCCGGTGGTCGCGGTGTGTGCGGCGATCGAAGCGGAAATCGCGGATCTCGACGATGCCGACAAGAAAGACTTCCTCGCCGATATGGGCATGGACGAGCCGGGTTTGAACCGCGTGATTCGCGCGGGTTTCAAGCTACTCGGCCTGCACACCTACTTCACGGCGGGCGTGAAGGAAGTGCGCGCGTGGACGATTCATATCGGCGATACGGCGCCGCAGGCCGCCGGCGCCATTCACACGGATTTCGAGCGTGGCTTCATCCGTGCGCAGACAATTTCGTTCGATGACTACATCGCTTATAAGGGCGAACAAGGCGCGAAGGAAGCGGGGAAGATGCGGGCGGAGGGGAAGGAGTATGTCGTTCATGATGGGGATGTCATGAACTTCCTGTTCAACGTGTAAAACGTCAAGAACAGTCAAAGCTGCTTGCCTCGCGAAGCGGAGTACCCGATAAAGGGGCTCCGCTTTTTTCTTGCGCGGCAAGGCAGCGCACCGATGCGCGATAAATAACAACAACGAGAGAGCAAAAGAAGATGAAGAGACACGCGTCGATGAGCGCGTTGCGTGCGTTCGCGGTGACCGCGCTGATCGTGACGAGCGTCGTGTGGACACCCGGCGCCTTCGGCTATCGCGGCTATCAATATCAATACCAGCCGCAACCAGACGAATCCGACCTCGACAACCACGGCCACTACGTCAATCACGACGGCAACCTCGTCCACTCGCCCGCGCACACGCGCTCGGGCACGGTCCCCACAGGCGCGACCGCCCGATGCCGCGACGGCACCTACAGCTTCAGCCAGCATCACAGCGGCACGTGTTCGAGACACGGCGGCGTGGCGAGCTGGCAGTGACCGATGGCACCGCGAAGTACAATGCCATTTGATCCCGCGCGCGCCAGGCGCGACGGCGGGAACGCGCGAAACCGCGCGACCGGACATCCTCGCGCGCCGACTCGAACGCGCCGCGTTCATACCCTCAATCAATCACGGACAACATGGCCCAATACGTCTTCACCATGAACCGCGTCGGCAAAATCGTCCCGCCGAAGCGTCAGATCCTGAAAGACATCTCCCTCTCGTTCTTTCCCGGCGCGAAGATCGGCCTCCTCGGCCTGAACGGTTCCGGCAAGTCGACGCTCATCAGGATCATGGCGGGCGTCGATAAGGACATCGAAGGCGAAGCCACGCCGATGCCGAACCTGAACATCGGCTATCTGCCGCAGGAGCCGCAACTGGATCCGCAGCAGACCGTGCGTCAGGCCGTCGAGGAAGGTCTCGGCGACGTCTTCCAGGCACAAAAGAAGCTCGACGAAATTTACGCCGCCTACGCCGAGCCCGACGCCGACTTCGACAAGCTCGCCGCCGAACAGGCGAAGTACGAAGCGATTCTCTCGACGAGCGATGGCGGCAGCCCCGAGCAACAGCTCGAAGTCGCCGCCGACGCGCTGCGCCTGCCCGCATGGGACGCGAAAATCGAACATCTGTCGGGCGGGGAAAAGCGCCGCGTCGCGCTCTGCAAGCTGCTGCTGCAAAAGCCCGACATGCTGCTGCTCGACGAGCCGACCAACCACCTCGACGCCGAATCCGTCGAATGGCTGGAGCAGTTCCTCACGCGCTATCCGGGCACCGTCGTCGCGGTGACGCACGATCGCTACTTCCTCGACAACGCCGCCGAATGGATTCTCGAACTCGACCGCGGCCACGGCATTCCGTGGAAGGGCAACTATTCGAGCTGGCTCGACCAGAAGGAAGACCGCCTGAAGCAGGAAGAATCGAGCGAATCCGCGCGTCAAAAGGCGATCAAGAAGGAACTCGAATGGGTGCGCCAGAACCCCAAGGGCCGTCAGGCGAAATCGAAGGCGCGCATCGCGCGTTTCGAGGAGCTCAACAGCCAGGAATACCAGAAGCGCAATGAGACCCAGGAAATCTTCATTCCGGTCGGCGATCGTCTGGGCAATGAGGTCATCGAGTTCAAGAACGTCAGCAAGGCATACGGCGATCGCCTGCTCATCGACAATCTCGACATGAAGATTCCGGCCGGCGCAATCGTCGGCATCATCGGGCCGAACGGCGCCGGCAAGTCGACGCTCTTCCGCATGCTGACCGGCAAGGAGCAGCCGGATTCGGGCGAGATCGTCAAGGGGCCGACCGTCAAGCTCGCTTACGTGGATCAAAGCCGCGCCGCGCTCGCCGCCGACAAGACCGTGTTCGAGGAAATCTCCGGCGGCGCCGACGTGCTCACGGTCGGCAAGTACGAAACGCCGTCGCGCGCGTATATCGGCCGGTTCAACTTCAAGGGCAGCGATCAGCAGAAGCTCGTCGGCAATCTGTCGGGCGGCGAGCGCGGTCGTCTGCATCTGGCGAAGACGCTGATCGCCGGCGGAAACGTGCTGCTGCTCGACGAACCGTCCAATGACCTCGACGTCGAAACGCTCCGCGCGCTCGAAGACGCGCTGCTGGAATTCGCCGGCTCGGTCATGGTGATCTCGCACGATCGCTGGTTCCTCGACCGTATCGCCACGCACATCCTCGCGTTCGAAGGCGATTCGCATGTCGAATTCTTCGACGGCAATTACCAGGAATACGAAGCCGACAAGCGCAAGCGCCTCGGCGAAGAAGCAGCGAAGCCGAAGCGTCTGCGCTACAAGCCGATCACGCGCTGAGCATGGCAAACATCTGATGATTCGCGGCGCGCACCAATGCGGGCGCGCGCACGGACATCAGGTACGAAAGTGGCGACTGTGTAGGACGCAGTCGCCACTTTCATTTTCGAGCGGCACTTTCCGATAAGCCGACACGGGAGACACACGCAGATGGCGGGATCGAGCGCGAGGCGGGGAGCGCTTTGGGCAATCGGAATCGTGGTGGCGCTTTTCGTCGTGGCGATCGGCGGCTGGCTTTTCGCCGTGCATCAGATCAAAGAGCGCATCATCGAGACGCTCGGCCCAAGCGGTTCGGTGGAAGAAATCGACGTCGCCTTCGGTCAGGTGACGCTCTCGCGCGTGCGCCTGCGCGGCCCGAAAGACTGGCCCGCGAGCGACGCCATGCGCGCCGAACGCATCGTGCTCGATGTCGACATGCGTTCGCTCATCACGAAGCCGGTTCATCTGCGCAGCGTGAGCGTCGACAACTACTATCTGTCCATCGTCCGCTCCGCCGAGGGCCGCGTGCGCATCCTGCCGGGGCTCAGGGAAACTGCGCAGGAAGCCAACGCCACGCCCGACAGCAAGGAACGCGAGGAACACGCGCGAGAGGAAAAGCTCATCGATCGCGTGTCGTTCGAGCGCGGTTCGATGGAGTTCTTCGACGGCTCCGTGCAGAACCCGCCGTACCGCGTGCTGATCGGCGATGCGCGCGCCACCGTCGATCACATTCATCTGCCCGCCCTCACCGACCGCACCGAGCTTTCGATGACCGGCTCGATCAAGGGGCCGTCGCACACGGGCAATGTGACATGGGGCGGCTGGATGGTCATCGCGAACAAGGATTCGCAGACGCGCGCGACACTGCGCAACGTCGATGTCGCGACGCTCGATCCGTATCTGCTCAAGAAGGCCGGCGCAAAGGCGGCCGTAACGGGCGGCACCATCGACTTGTCGATCGATGCCACCGTGAAGGCCTACCGCATTCACGCGCCCGGCACGCTCACGCTGAATCACCTGCAGATCAGCGACGCCGGCAATCCGCTCGACACCTTTCTCTCGATCCCGACCAAAGCCGCGATCGCCGCGCTGAAGGACCGCAAGGAGCAGATCAAGCTCGATTTCGTGCTCGACGGCGATTTGCGCGATCCGAAGTTTTCGCTCAGCGAAAGTCTGTCGAAGAAGCTCGCGGCCGGTTTCGCGAAAGCCCTCGGCGTGAGCGCCGAAGGCGTCGCGCGCGGCGCGGGCGATACGGTGCGGGGAATCGGCAACGCGCTGAAGAATCTGCTGGGGCAGTAGCGCGTTGCATGTGCGCGTTCAGATCGGCAGATTCAGCGCGCGCAGCTTCGTTTCCGTGTCCAGTGCGCCGGTGTAGTGGACGCCGTGCCAGCCGAGCGCGGTCGCGGCTTGCGCGTTCTTCAGATTGTCGTCGATGAACACGAGCTCGTCTGGCCGAACGCCCGGCAAGTGCTTGTCGATCTCCGCGCGCATCAAATCGAAGATCTGCGGATCGGGCTTCACGAGACCGACGCGCCCCGACACGACGATCTCCCGAAACTTCCGCAGCACGTCGAAGCGCTCCCACGCGTACGGAAAAGTTTCCGCCGACCAGTTCGTGAGGCCAAAGAGCGGCACGCCCGCGGCCTCGAGCCGGTCGACGAGCGCGACGCCCTCTTGCATCGCGCCCGCCACCATTTCCGGCCAGCGCGCATAGAACGCGCGAATCAGCGCTTCGTGCTCGGGATATTGCGCGATTAACTCGGCCGTGCCTTCTTCGATCGTCTGTCCACCGTCCTGCTGCACGACCCACTCCATCTTGCAGACGTTGTCGAGAAACCAGCGGCGCTCGGTTTCGTCGGGAATCAGATGTTTGTAGAGATACTCGCGATTCCAGTCGATCAACACGCCGCCGAAATCGAACACCACGGCCTTGATGGTCATCTCGCCGCGCTCCTCGTCAGATCGCCTTCGTCCGCTCTTCGAGCCACGCCAGCGCTTTGCCCGACACATGCGGCGACACGCGTGTGCGAACCGTCTCGTGATACGCGTTGAGCCATGCGCGCTCGTCCTCACGCAACAGCGACAAGTCGATGCAGCGCGTATCGATCGGGCACAGCGTCAGTGTTTCGAATTCGAGGAAATCGCCGAACTCGGTCTTGCCCGCCGCGCGGTTCAACACGAGATTTTCGATGCGGATGCCCCACTTGCCCGGCCGATAGATGCCCGGCTCGATCGACGTGATCATGCCCTCTTCCATCGCCGTCCAGGATTCGGCCGGCGCGTAGTGCGAGATCACCTGCGGACCTTCGTGCACGTTCAGGAAGTAGCCGACGCCATGCCCCGTGCCGTGACCGTAGTCCGCGCCCGCTTCCCAGATCGGCGCGCGGGCGATCGAATCGAGCATCGGCGAACGGATGCCCCGTGGAAAGCGCGCGCGGGAAAGCGCCATCGTGCCCTTCAGCACGACGGTGAAATCGCGCTTGTGCGCGGCCTCGATTTCGCCGATCGGCACGACACGCGTGATGTCCGTCGTTCCGCTCAAATACTGGCCGCCCGAATCGATCAAGAGCAAGCCGTTGCCTTCGATCACGGCATGGGAGGTCTCGGTGGCGCGGTAATGCGGCATCGCGCCATTGGCGTTGAAGCCCGCGATCGTGGCGAAGCTCAGCGTGACGAAGCCCGGACGACGCGCGCGCGCGGCGGTCAGCTTCTCGTCGATCGTCAGTTCCGTGATGCGTTCGCGGCCGAGCGCCTCTTCGAACCACGCGAAGAATTCGGCGAGCGCGGCGCCGTCCTGTTCCATCGTCGCGCGAATGTGGTCCGCTTCGGCCGCTGTCTTGCGCGATTTGGCGAACGTCGACGGATTGACTGCCTCGACGATCTTCACCGACGCGCGCACCTTCTCCAGCAGCCCGTGCGTGATGCGGCGCGGGTCGATCAGGAGCGTCGCGTCCGCCGGCAACGCCGCGAGCGATTCCGGCGCGGCCCGATACGGTGCGACGTGCACGTTGTCGCGTGCGAGGGATTCGACGAGCGTGGCGGGAACCTTGCCATCGGCGACGAAGATCGTCGCGTCATCGAGACCGATCAGCGCATGCGCGACGAAAACCGGGTTGTAGCTCACATCGCCGCCGCGCAGATTGAAGATCCACGCGAGGTCGTCGAGCGTGGAAACGAAGTGCCATTGCGCGCCTTTCGCCTGCATCGCGCCGCGCACCTGCGCGAGCTTTTCCGCGCGGGTGACGCTCGCATGTGGCGCGGCGTGCTCGTAGACGGCCGCTTCAGGCAAGCCGGGGCGCGCCGGCCACACCGAATTCAGCAGGTCCAGATCGGTGCGCAGCACGATGCCGCGCGCGGTCAGCGCTTCGGACAATGCGCGCGCCGCTGCGACGCCGAGCACCGTGCCATCGACGGCGACGGTCGCGCCCGAGGGCACGTGTTCCGCGAGCCATTCGACGTGCGGCGCGGTTTGCTGGCCGCCCATCATCTTCATGAGCGCGATGCCGGTACCGGCGAGTTGCGCTTCGGCCTGTGTCCAGTAGCGGCTGTCGACCCAGACACCCGCGAAATCCGCCGTCACCACGAGCGTGCCGACCGATCCGGTGAAGCCCGAGAGCCACTGGCGTCCTTGCCAGCGTTCCGGCAGATATTCGGAGAGGTGCGGATCGGCGGACGGGATGAGCACGGCGGCGAGCTTTTCGAGCGCCATCTGGCCGCGCAACGACTCGATGCGTCTCGCGAACATCGCGGGCTCCGGAATGGCTGAATCTGCAATGCGATCGTTCATGAAGTCACCTGCTTGAAAGCCCGCGTGGGGCGCGAAGAGCACGGCGCGCGGCGAGGATCACCCGCCGCACGCAGAAAAAGTAGATCAGCGGCGCGCCGCCAGTCCGACGGTCGTCGTCACGACGAGGAACGCGAAGACCGCACACGCGAGCCATTCGAGCGTATCGCCATCGTGATAGACGTCGACGATATTGCCGAGCATGCGCGCGACGACCGTCGCCAGTATGCCAGCGGCGATCGCCGTCCAGATGCGTCCCGCCGGACCGCGCGCGCCGCGTCCCGCACGCCGCAGCGGATGCAGCCACCAGCCCGCCGCGCCGATTACCGCGCCGAGAAAAATCAGTCCGATCCAACCCATCAGCGGCGCTGCTCCGCGGGAATCGATTTAGCGAAAAGTGAAGCGTTCTGGATTACGGGCATGGTCTGGACAATTCTCGGCGGATGCAGCCGTTGAGTTTAGGGGCCGGGTATGGCCAGCGCAAGACTCCGATCCGGCCCCGCACACGGCGTGGACGAGTCTTCCGGAGTCAAGGAACATTCAACAACCGCATTTCCAGTTGAGACGCTTATGTGAATTTTCCGAGTTTTTCCCATTCGACAGGATGTTACGATTTTGCATCAGATGGCACCCGCATTTATCGGAATAATCCGGATAAAAGCGCTGGAAGTGAACTTAGGCTTCGCGAATGTGCTCGATATAACAGTCAAAACTCGCATTAATATCGCTCGATCGCTAACGCAGCGGAGCGATTTCCAGAGGCATCTTTCATGACGGAAAACAATGTGATTTCCCTGCGCGGTCTCGAAATGATCATCACCTATCGCGGCGCCAACCACGAGAGGCGTGACAATCTGAGCGCCGTCCTTCGCCACTTGGCCCGTACCTACTCGGACTATCAGATCTGGTTGATCGAGGCAGATGCCACGCCTAGGTTCGATTGGTGCGAATTCGGCGACCCGAGAATCAGGCATTTGTTCGTGCATGACACGGGCCCTTTTCCGAAGGCGCGACTGGTCAATCTCGGCGCCCTCATGGCTAAGAGCCCGATTATTTGCCTGCACGATGCCGATATGATCGCGAATCCGTCTTTCATGAAGGCGGCGCTTGACGCGCTGATCGACTGTAACAACAGCGATGCGCTTTGTCCTTTTACACGCGTATTGAATGTTTCGGGTAATCGCCGCCAATCGTTCATCGAATCGGGCGATTTCGCCGAATTCGCTCCATTTTTGGAGAGTGATTTACCAGACGAAATAAGTCTGCTGTACGCCAATACGCCGGGGCGATCAATCTCTTCAAACGCGCGGAATTCATCCGCATCGGCGGGCTGGACCCCGGCTTCATCGGCTGGGGAGGCGAAGATGACGACTTGTTTCTGCGCGCAGCGCGACTCGGCGTGCGGTGGCATGCGCTCTCGGATCCTAAGGCCGCGCTGTTTCACCTCCATCACGACTCTGCCTCGCGCCTCCAGATATGTGAAGAGGAGGACAGCGCCAGAAACCGTCGGATGGCGTCCCGCACCGGCGAGATCTCAATCGAAGAACTGGAAGCGCGCGCGGCCGAGCTTGCCAAGTTTTTCCGCTGAACTGTACGCCGCGGCTTTCTGTCACGCGCATGAACCGTGGGCGGAAGCTCATCGCCACGCTGGGTGGCGTAAGCGGCATCGGCCACTGCTCGCGCCCCAAATGCCACCTATAAATGAAGAAATACGCAAAAGGCTATAATATTGGGCTATCTGAAAGGCGACCGGCTTAGGCCCAAAGCATCAGCTCAAAAAATGCAGCTCCTCACGATCGGAATCAATCACCACACTGCGCCTGTCGCCCTGCGCGAACGCGTGGCGTTTCCGCTCGAACAGCTCAAGCCCGCGCTGGGCGCGCTGAAGGACATCTGGCTGGGACCGCTCGCGAAGGCATCGCCCGAAGCGGCCATCCTCTCGACCTGCAACCGCACCGAACTCTACTGCGCCACTGACGACGCCGCCGCCCGCGAAGCCGCGATCCAGTGGCTCTCGAAGTATCACAGCATCCCCGTTCCCGAACTCGCGCCGCACGTCTATGCGCTGCCGCAGTCGGAAGCCGTGCGTCATGCGTTCCGCGTCGCATCGGGGCTCGATTCGATGGTGCTCGGCGAGACGCAAATCGTCGGACAAATGAAGGACGCCGTGCGCACGGCGTCCGAAGCCGGCGCGCTCGGCACGTATCTCAATCAGTTGTTCCAGCGCACATTCGCGGTGGCGAAGGAAGTACGCACGACGACGGAAATCGGCGCGCAGTCGGTGTCGATGGCCGCCGCCGCCGTGCGTCTCGCGCAGCGCATCTTCGAGAACATTTCGAGCCAGCGTGTGCTGTTCATCGGCGCGGGCGAAATGATCGAACTCTGCGCGACTCACTTCGCCGCGCAGAACCCACGTGAGTTGGTCGTCGCAAACCGGACGGCGGAGCGCGGCGAGAAGCTCGCCGGGCGCTTCAATGGCCACGCGATTCCGCTCTCCGAACTACCCGCGCGCATGCACGAGTTCGACATCATCGTGTCGTGCACGGCGTCGACGCTGCCGATCATCGGTCTCGGTGCAGTCGAGCGTGCGGTGCGGGCGCGTCGCCATCGGCCGATTTTTATGGTCGATCTCGCCGTGCCGCGCGACATCGAGCCCGAAGTCGGCAATCTTCACGACGTCTTCCTCTACACCGTCGACGATCTCGGCGCGATCGTCCGCGAAGGCAACGCGTCGCGCCAGGCTGCGGTCGCGCAGGCCGAGGCGATCATCGAGACGCGCGTCGCGAATTTCATGCAGTGGCTCGATGCGCGCAGCATCGTGCCGGTCATCCGTCACATGCACACGCAGGCGGACACGCTGCGCCGCGCCGAAGTCGAGCGCGCGCGCAAGATGCTCGCGCGCGGCGACGACCCCGCCGCCGTGCTCGAAGCGCTGTCGCAATCCCTCACGAACAAGCTGATTCACGGCCCGACACACGCGCTCAACCGCGCGAGCCGTGAGGAGCGCGACCAGCTCATCGACCTGATGAGCGGCTTCTATCGCCACGGATCGTCGTCCGATTCGTCGGAACGTTAGCGGCTTTCTCTTTGCTATTCTCAAACGCTCCGCGCGGCCCGCGCGGCGCTCTCTGATCGCAGTATTTCCTGGCGCTGACCGCGCCGATTCCGCCCGATGAAAACGAGCATGCAGAGCAAGCTCGACCAGCTTGCAAAACGGCAGGTCGATCTCAACGAATTGTTGAGCCGTGAAGACGTGACAGCCGATATGGACCAGTATCGGAAGCTCACGCGCGAGCACGCGGAAATCAGTCCGATCGTCGATCAATACGCGCTCTGGCGTCAGGCGTTGACCGACGAAGCCACCGCGCAGGAACTGCTCTCCGATCCGTCGATGCGGGATTTCGCCGAAGAGGAAATCGGCGAGGCGCGCGAGCGCATGACGAAGATCGAAAGCGACTTGCAGATGATGCTCTTGCCGAAAGATCCGAACGACGACCGCAACATCTTCATCGAAATCCGCGCGGGCACGGGCGGCGACGAATCCGCGCTGTTCGCGGGCGATTTGCTGCGCATGTATCTTCGCTACGCGGAACGTAACCGATGGACCGTCGAGACGATGTCGGAGAGCGTGTCGGATCTCGGCGGTTACAAGGAAGTGATCGTGCGCATCGCCGGACAAGGCGCGTATTCGCGGCTCAAGTTCGAATCGGGCGGGCATCGCGTGCAGCGCGTGCCGGCGACGGAAACGCAAGGGCGCATCCACACGTCAGCGTGCACGGTCGCGGTGATGCCGGAAGCCGATGAAATCAGTGAAGTCGTCATCAATCCAGCCGACTTGCGTATCGATACGTTCCGCGCGTCGGGTGCGGGCGGGCAGCACATCAACAAGACGGATTCCGCCGTGCGCGTCACGCACCTGCCGACGGGCATCGTCGTCGAATGTCAGGACGACCGCTCGCAGCACAAGAACAAGGATCGCGCGCTGAAGGTGCTCGCCGCGCGCATCAAGGACAAGCAGTACCACGAGCAGCACGCGAAGGAAGCGGCGACGCGCAAGAGTCTGATCGGCTCGGGCGACCGCTCGGAGCGCATCCGCACGTACAACTTCCCGCAGGGGCGCATGACGGATCACCGCATCAACCTGACGTTGTACAAGCTCGAATACATCATGGACGGCGATCTCGATGAAATGATCGCCTCGCTCGTTTCCGAGCATCAGGCCGAGCAACTCGCGGCACTCGGGGAAACCGATTGAGCACGGCAGCCGAGTTGCTGCGCGCTGCCGGACTGCCGCAACTCGAAGCGCGCATTCTGCTGATGCATGTGCTCGGCTGGCGGCGCACCGAACTCATCACGCGTGATCGTGAACCGCTCGATGCGGATGCGGTTGCGCGCTTCGACGCGCTCGCGGCGAGACGTCTGAACGGCGAGCCGATTGCGCAATTGACCGGCCGCCGCGAGTTTTTCGGCCTCGAATTCGGCGTGACGCCGGACGTGCTGATCCCGCGGCCGGAAACCGAATTGCTCGTGGAGCTCGCGCTCGAGTCCATCGCCGATAAGACAAACCCGCGCGTGCTCGATCTCGGCACCGGCACCGGCGCTATCGCAATTTCGATCGCTCATGTGCGGCCCGATGCGCGCGTGTGGGCGGTCGACCGATCGAGCGCCGCGCTCGATGTCGCACGAGACAACGCACGCGCGCTGCTCGAAGCGACGCGCGAAGGCGGGCCCGTTACATTCATCGAAAGCGACTGGACCGCGAACACCGATCCATCGCTCATGTTCGAGGCGATCGTGAGCAATCCGCCCTATATCGCGAGCGACGATCCGCATCTCGCGCAAGGCGACTTGCGTTTCGAGCCGCGCGCCGCGCTCACCGACGACGCCGACGGCTTGTCCGCGATCCGCACGATCATCGGGACGGCGCCGTTTCTGCTGACGACGAACGGCGCCTTGTGGATCGAGCACGGCTACGATCAGGCGCAATCCGTGCGCGAGCTGCTCAAGGCACGCGGCTTCACCGATGTCCGCTCGATGCGCGATCTCGCTGGCATCGAGCGCTGCTCCGGTGGTCTTTTCACGGCCTGAGCATCTGGCTCCCGTCAGCCCGCCAAACCGAAATCCGCTATCATTTCAACCATCATTCCACCGACTTCAAGCGCAGGAACGCCATGGACACGCAAGAACGCATCAAGCAGATCGTCGATCAAAACCCCGTCGTCCTTTTCATGAAAGGCACGGCGCAATTCCCGATGTGCGGTTTCTCGGGCCGCGCGATCCAGGTGCTGAAGGCATGCGGCGTCGATCAGATCAAGACCGTGAACGTCCTCGAAGACGACGAGATCCGCCAGGGCATCAAGGAATTCTCGAACTGGCCGACCATTCCGCAGCTCTACGTGAAGGGCGAGTTCATCGGCGGCTCGGACATCATGATGGAGATGTATCAATCGGGCGAACTGCAGCAGCTCTTCGCCGCAGCCTGAGTTTTTTCCGCAAGTGAGCGCCCCCGCTGCCGCAAAACGACGGCTCATCGTCGCGATTACCGGCGCAACGGGCGCCATCTACGGCGTCCGTCTGCTCGAGACGTTGCGCCGGCTTTCCGGCGTCGAAACGCACTTGCTCGTTTCGAGCGCCGGCTGGCTCAACATCCAGCACGAACTCGATCTCGACAAGGCCACGGTCCACGCGCTCGCGGACGTCGTCCATAGCGTGCGTGATGTCGGCGCGACTATCGCGTCCGGTTCATTCGCGACCGACGGCATGGTCGTGGCCCCGTGCTCGATGCGCACGCTCGCGAGCATCGCGCATGGTCTTTCCGACAATCTCATCACCCGCGCCGCCGACGTCGTGCTGAAAGAGCGCCGCCGCCTCGTGCTGCTCGTGCGCGAGACGCCATTCAATCTCGCGCATCTGCGCAACATGACGGCCGTCACCGAGATGGGCGGCGTGATCTTTCCGCCCTTGCCCGCGTTCTATCAAAAACCCGCGACGATCGAAGAAATGGTTGATCACACGGTCGCGCGCGTCATCGGTTTATTCAGTATCGGCGAGCCGGTTGCGCCCGCCTGGCAAGGTCTGCGCGGCGAAGCGCCGGATTAACAACGGCGACGACACAATGCATTGCCGTTCGAGCCGTTTATCAACACAGCTCGTGGCCCTACATTGAGGGCAGACCCCACAGGAACTTGCTGCCATGAGCCGACTGCCCACCGTTTTCATTTCCCACGGCGCGCCGACGTTGCCGATCGATCCGTCGATGCCGTCCGCCGAGTTTGCCTCGCTCGGACAGACGCTGCCACGCCCGCGCGCCATTCTGATGTTGTCCGCCCACTGGGGCACGGCGCAGCCGGCGGCGAGCACTGCCCAACGGCCGGAGACGATCCACGATTTTTATGGCTTCCCGCGCGCCCTTTACGAATTGCGCTATCCGGCGCCAGGCGCGCCCGGTGTGGCGAAACGCGCCACGGCGGTGCTGGGCGAGCAAGGCATTCCCGCGGCGACAGCGGATCGTGGGCTCGATCACGGCGCATGGGTGCCCCTGCTGCTGATGTTTCCGGATGCGGACGTCCCGGTCGCGCAACTATCGATACAGCCGCATCTCGACGCCGCGCATCATTTCCGTATCGGCCGCGCATTGCGCGAGTTGCGCGATGACGGCGTGATGATCGTCGGTTCCGGGCAGATCACGCACAATCTGCGCATGGCCGATTTCAGCGCGCGTCCGGAAGACGCCGATCCGCGCGTGGCCGAGTTCACCGACTGGTTCGAGCGCCGCATGACCGAGCGCGATATCGACGCCCTGCTCGACTATCGCGCCCGCGCGCCGCACGCCGCGCTGATGCATCCGACCGACGAACATCTTCTGCCCGTGTTCAGCGCGCTCGGCGCGGCGGCGGACGACTATCGGCTGGGCATCCAGTCGCTCGGCACGTTCCAGCGCGCGCTCGCGATGACCAACTACGTGTTCACCGACGATTGACGTCGAAACCTGCGTCGAAATGAAAAAACCCGCCTGATCGCTCGGGCGGGTTTTTGTATTTGTCGTGAAGCGGAAAGAATCAGGCGCCGACTTCGTGAAGAATGTCGTCGCGGCTCTCGCGTTCGTCGAGGTACTTCGTGCGATAGCCCGTATGCACGCCCCAGTAGTAGAAGATCAGCGCGAGCACGGCGACCGCAGCCATGTCCCAGCCGTACGGCAGAAGCCCGCTGCCGCCGAAATCCTTGCTGCCGATCAGCGACATTACCGCCATCGACGGCAAATAGGCCACGAGCCACCACGCCGCCTTCAGATCGCGGCCCCAGCCCGCAAATCCTGTCTTGCCCTGGAAGTAGAAGTAGACCGGAAGCGCCACGACCATCAGCAGAATAATCTCGCCGGTGAGCGGCCACTTCGCCCAGAACAGCACGAGCGACGCGCACACGAACGCGAACGGCGCGATCAGGCCCATCATCGGCAGCTTGAGCGGGCGATCCAGGTCGGTAGCCGCGCGGCGCAGCGCCATCAGGCTGACCGGGCCGGTGAGGTACGAGATGACCGTCGCGACCGAGATCACCGCTGCGAGCGAGCTCCAGCCGCGGAAGAAGAACAGGAAGATGAACGCGACGAGCAGGTTGAACCACATCGCCGGGCGCGGCACGCCGTAGAACGGATGCACGATGCCGAAAATCTTCGGCATCGTGTTATTGCGCTGCATCGCGTAGATCATGCGGGTGGTCGTCGCCATATAGGTCGTGCCGGTGCCGCTCGGGCTCACGAATGCATCGACATAAAGCAGGAACGCGAGCCAGTTCAGATTCAGCGCGAGCGCCAGTTCCGCAAACGGCGACGCGAAGTTGAAGTGCGACCAGCCCTTCGCCACATCGGCCGGATTCACCGCGCCGATGTACGCAATCTGCAGCAGCACGTAGATCACGAGCGCGAGCAGAATCGAACCGATCACGGCGAACGGAACGCTGCGCGCGGGGTGCCTGGCTTCGCCGGCGAGATTTACCGGGCTCTGGAACCCGTTGAAGCTGAAAACGATGCCGCTCGTCGCCACGGCCGTCAGCACCGCGGGCCAGCCGTACGGCGCGAAGCTCGACGTGGTGCCGAAGTTCTCGGAATGGAACCCGGTCAAGACGAGGCCCGCGATGGTCGCTGCGGGAATCAGGAACTTGAAGATCGTGATCGCGGAATTCGCACGCGCGAACACCTTCACGCCCCAATAGTTCAGCATGAAGTAAACGATCACGAGCAGCGCCGACAGCCCGAGGCCCATCGGCGTGAGCGACTCGTTGACGAAGAGCGCGTGCGCCCAGTCATACGGCCAGGTGCTCATGTATTGGATCGACGCTTCGGCTTCGATCGGGATCACCGAGACGATCGCGATCCAGTTCGCCCACGCGCTGATGAAGCCGACGAGCGCGCCGTGCGAATAGCGCGCGTAACGCACCATGCCGCCCGATTCGGGGAACATCGCGCCGAGTTCGGCATAGGTCAGTGCAATTGCCAGAATGACGACCGCGCCGATCACCCATGCGACGATCGCTGCCGGCCCGGCGATCTTGGCAGCTTTCCAGGCACCGAACAGCCAGCCTGAACCGATGATGGACCCAAGGCCGGTCAACAAAAGTGCCATCGGGCCGATATTTCTTTGTATCGAACTCGTCAACTCTCTCTCCAGTGTCTCGCGCCGCGCGCGCATTCCCACGGCAGCACCGCCCCCTCCGCCGACCGCCAGGGAGCTTCCCCGATCCGGCGATGTCGCGGTGCAACCTTTTAAGAAGGCGCGTAGTTTAACGGTTGCACCTTTCGAATGCAGTGCATACTGGAAAGGATTTGCCCTAAAGTGGTGTTTTCGAAGGACGATCCGGCCCGAAATTGCAAGTTCTGTAACTTTTGCTCACTTGTCTCAGAAAAATCCCTTCAGAGTTGTCGGATATTAATTGACCGCGAAATCGTTTCGCCGTATAAACCTTCTTGCAGGATTTCAAGTGGCGAGTGAATTGGTTCTTTCGAGTTCGCCATCACGGTACTCCGGTTGGTCCCATTGCCCCTTCCTTGATTTTCCGCACCCTTGGGCTTCGGCCTTATTCATCAATTTTTTGGAATACGTAACATGGAAACCGGTACCGTCAAGTGGTTCAATGACGCAAAGGGCTTTGGCTTCATCACTCCGGATGGCGGCGGCGAAGATCTGTTCGCACACTTTTCGGAAATCCGCATCGAAGGCTTCAAGACGCTTCAGGAAAACCAGAAGGTTTCCTACGAAGTGAAAACTGGCCCGAAGGGCAAGCAAGCAGCGAACATCAAGCCGGTTTAAGTACCGCTAGGATTCGTATGAAGACCCCGCCTCGGCGGGGTTTTCTTTTTTTCCGGCTCTCCGGCTCGCGCGCGGCTCAGACGAAGATGCGCTGCGCGTAGATGCCCAGCCCCTTCGCGACACTGGCGAGGCGATCGCCGAACACCGGCTGGGCGGCGGGAAACGCGGCCGACAGCGCTTCGGACAAAAACCGCAGCCCGGTCGTGCCGCCGGTGAAATAGACGGCGCCCACGTCGGCGGGCGCCACGCCGGCCCGTTTGAGCGTTTCCTGCGCCGCCTCGACGATCCGCCGCGTTTCGTCCGCGCCGGCCGCGATCAGTTGCGTCTCGTCGAAGGCGACGCGCAGCGCCTCTTCCACCTCTTCCATGTCGATTTCGGTCGTGCCGCCCGCCGCGACATCGATCTTCGCCGCTTCGGCGTGCGACGTCAGGGCGTGTCCAAGGCGGCGATACACGACGCGCATCAACCGGTCGTGATGGCGCACGTCCGTAAAGAGATGGCGCATCAGTTGCAACTCGCTCACACGTTTCGGCGTATAGACCGTATTGATCAGATGCCACGTCGCGAGATCGAAGTACACGGGGCTCGGCAATTCGCGCCCCTTGGGATCGAGCGACTGATAACCGAGCTCGCGCAGCACGGTTGCGAGTTCCACGCGGCGGTCGAAATCCGTTCCGGCAACGTGCACGCCATGATGCGCGAGCACATCGTCCTTGCGCTCCAGATGGCGCGCGCGCTCCGGGCCGACACGCACGAGCGAAAAGTCCGACGTACCGCCGCCGATATCCGCGACCAGCACGAGTCCTTCTTTCGTCAGGCCCGCTTCATAGTCGAACGCCGCGGCGATCGGCTCGTACTGGAAGTGGATCTCCCGCAGACCGACCGCATGCGCGCAGGCTTCGAGCTGTTTTTGCGCGAGATGGTCCGCCCGCGGATCGTCGTCGACGAAAAAAACCGGACGGCCGAGCACCGCGCGTGTCAGCGGCTCGGCGGCGAGCGCTTGCGCTTTCTGCTTCAGATGCTGCAGAAAGAGTGTGATGACGTCGGTGTACTTGATGGCGGAACCGTCGCCGAGATCGGTGCTGTTGTCCGCGAGCGGCGAGCCGAGAATGCTCTTCATCGAGCGCATCAGCCGGCCGTCGAAGCCGTCGATGTACGCTTCGAGCGCCGCGCGGCCGTAGGACTGGTTATTCTCGTCGGTGTTGAAGAAAACCGCGGTGGGCAGCGTGGTCGCGTCGCCTTCCACGGGCGCCAGCCGGATCGACAGGCCGTCCGGCAAAGCGACGGCGGAGTTCGACGTGCCGAAATCGATCGCGCAATAAGTCATGGGCATCGGCGGCGTCGGGTGAGGACGTCGCATTCAAACATGGACGGCGTTTTTAACACGTTCCGAAAACGGCATCAACCGCATTTCCGATATTTTTAAACCATTGAGTTTATTCGACAAAAAGCGGAATGTAACTTGCGTGCATCGCGGCAATTTGTTCACTCTCTTGCGTGCGCAGTCGCAGCGAACGCATCCCGCCGACACATGAACGAAACCGCCGCGCCCCAGGAGAACCGTTTGATCGATACAGCCAGCGATCGTCCCGAGATCATCGAAACCGATCTGCCCGGACGCCTCGATCGTCTGCCGTGGGGCCGCTTCCATACGCTGATCGTGCTGGCGCTCGGCATCACCTGGCTGCTCGACGGACTCGAAGTGACGCTGGCGGGCGCGGTCGCGAGCGCGCTCAAGTCGAGCCCCGCCCTGCAGTTCTCGAACGCGGATGTCGGCATTGCGGGCAGCGCGTATATCGCAGGCGCGGTGCTCGGCGCGCTCGGCTTCGGCTGGCTCACGGACCGGCTCGGCCGGCGCAAGCTGTTCTTCATCACGCTCTTTCTTTACGTGGCCGCCACCGCCGCGACGGCGTTCTCGTGGAATCTCGCGACGTTCGTGCTGTTTCGCTTTCTGACCGGCGCGGGCATCGGCGGCGAATACACCGCGATCAATTCGACGATTCAGGAATTCACGCCCGCCCGCCTGCGCGGCTGGACCGACCTCGCGATCAACGGCACGTTCTGGGTCGGCGCGGGCATCGGCGCGGCGGGCTCGATCGTACTGCTCGATCCCGCCCTGCTTCCGTCCGACTGGGGATGGCGTGCGTGCTTTCTGATCGGCGCGGCGCTCGGTCTCACGATCCTTTTCATGCGGATGTGGGTGCCGGAAAGCCCGCGCTGGCTCATCACGCACAATCGCGAGGAGGAAGCGAAACAGGTCGTCGAGGAAATCGAAGCCCATTTTCGGCAGCACGGCGTCGAGATTCCCGACACGCCCGTCAAGCCGTTGCGCCTGCACGCGCGCGAAGGTACGCGGTTGCGCGAAGTCGTGCATACGCTTTTCAACGCGCACCGCAGCCGCTCGCTGGTCGGCCTCACGTTGATGACGGCGCAGGCATTTTTCTACAACGCGATTTTTTTCACGTACGCCCTCGTGCTGACCGACTTCTACCACGTGCCCGGCGATCACATCGGCTGGTACGTGTTGCCGTTCGCGGCCGGAAATTTCCTCGGTCCCGTCCTGCTCGGCAGGCTCTTCGATGTGCTCGGCCGCCGCAAGATGATCGCGTTCACGTATGCGATTTCGGGCGTGCTGCTGACCGTAAGCGGCTGGATGTTCATGCACGGCATGCTGACCGTGACGACGCAGACCATCGCGTGGATGGTGATTTTCTTCTTCGCGTCCGCGGCGGCGAGCTCGGCGTATCTGACGGTGAGCGAAACGTTCCCGCTGGAGATTCGCGCGCTCGCCATCGCGGTGTTCTACGCGTTCGGGACGGCGCTCGGCGGCATCATCGGGCCGACGCTTTTCGGTCAGCTGATCGATACCCACGAGCGCGGCGCCGTGTTCGTCGGCTATCTGATCGGATCGCTCTTGATGGTCGCGGCGGCTGTCGTCGCGGGCATCTGGGGCGTCGCGGCGGAGCGCAGATCGCTCGAGGATGTCGCTCGACCGCTTTCAGCAGCGGACGAGCCTTGAGCGGGATTACCTGAACGCGTTGTCCCACGCGCCTTCGAAGGCCATTTCCGCCAGCGTCTTGCGCGCGCGCGGCGCCGCTTCACGCTCGCGCAGCGCTTCGTCGAGCTGGCTCGCGTCGCCGTGATGACCGATCGCCATCATCGCGATGAGCTCCACGTCCG
The DNA here is from genome assembly GCF_023631085.1 of Caballeronia sp. INML1. Taxonomy (NCBI): domain Bacteria; kingdom Pseudomonadati; phylum Pseudomonadota; class Betaproteobacteria; order Burkholderiales; family Burkholderiaceae; genus Caballeronia; species Caballeronia sp. INML1. The sequence continues at coordinate 24,615 of NZ_JALQDT010000037.1, forward strand.
CGGGGATCGAAAACGCCTGACGGAACGCGTCCCGATCGAAACCGCCCATCTGATGCGTCGCCAGTCCCAGCGCGTGCGCCTGCAGCACGAGCGCCATCGCGGCCGCGCCGGTGTCGTACGTCGCGGTGCGGTTGGTGTCGCCCTTCGGCGTGAGCGTCGAAGCCGTCACGCAGACGAGCACCGGCACGTTCACATTCCACTTCTGGTTGCCGGGCATGAGCGTGTCGAACGCGCGCCTGAACGCCGCTTCGTCGCGATGACGGTCGAACACGATGAAGCGCCAAGGCTGCAAATTATTCGACGACGGCGCCCAGCGCGCCGCTTCCAGCAGACGATGCAACTGCGCGCGCTGGATGGGCGCATTGGAAAACGCGCGCGGGCTCCAACGGCCGGCGATCAGTTCGTGGATGTCGACATCGGTCGGAGCGGGCTTCGTGGTCATGTTCGGTCCTCGTTGGCGTGATGAAAAACACATGGCGCGCATCGGCGAAGACGCGCGCCGTTCAAGGCGACAAGGATAAACAAGCTCACGCGCGCGCGCAGATCGTCAGGTCGCGGCGACGCCCATCGACCGGCCCGCGCGATTGATGCGCAGCACGGTCACGGCCGCGACGAGGCACAGGCCGCCGGAAATCATCGTCGCGACGGTGTAGCTGCCGAGGCTCGAACGCAGCATGCCGCCGCCGAGCGCCGCGAACGCCGCGCCGAGCTGATGGCCCGCGACGACCCAGCCGAACACGATCGGCGCGGATTCCTTGCCGTAGACGTCGGTGGCGAGGCGCACGGTCGGCGGCACGGTGGCGATCCAGTCGAGACCGTAGAACACGGCAAAGAGCGGCAGGCCGAAGAAATCGATGCCGAACGCATACGGCAGATAAATCAGCGAAAGTCCGCGCAGGCCGTAGTACCAGAACAGCAGCACGCGCGCGTTGAAACGGTCGGACAACCAGCCGGAGAGCGTCGTGCCGAACAGATCGAAAATGCCCATCGCGGCGAGCAGGGTCGCGCCCTGGACTTGCGTCATGCCGTAGTCGGAGCACATCGCGATCAGGTGCGTGCCGACGTAACCGTTCGTGCTCGCGCCGCAGACGAAGAAGCTGAAGAAAAGCAGCCAGAAATCGCGGGTCTTGCTTGCCGATGCGAGCGTGCCGAAGGCGACCTTGATGGGATTTTTGGGCGGCGAGATCGCGCCGGGCGGCACATTAGCCGTTTCACCGACGGGCCGCAGCGAAAGATCCGCCGGACGCTCGGGCAGCAGCCACGCGACGAGCGGCAACACGATCGCCGCCGCCGCCGCGACGACGAACACGACGGGCCGCCAGCCGAAGCGCTCGGAAATCGAAGCGAGGAACGGCAGGAATACGAGCTGACCGGTCGCGGAGCTTGCGGTGAGAATGCCCATCGCGAGACCGCGATGCGTGGTGAACCAGCGGTTCACGATCGTCGCCGACAGCGTGAGCGCCGCGACGCCCGTCGCGCTGCCGACCATGACGCCCCAGACGAGCACCATTTGCCACGGCTCGGTCATCATCGACGAGATGCCGACGCCCGCCGCGAGCGTCGCGATCGCGGCGAGCACCGTCGGGCGCACGCCGAAGCGCTGCATCGCCGCCGCGGCGAACGGGCCGGCGAGACCGTACAGCGCGAGGTTGATCGAAATCGCGAGCGAAATCGTGCCGCGCGACCAGCCGAACTGCTTTTCGAGCGGCAACATCATCACACTCGGCGTCGCGCGCGTGCCGGCCGCCGCGAGCAGCACGAAAAACACGACGCCCACCGCAACCCAGCCGTAATGTATCCGGCCGTTCAGCCGTCTCGCTACCCAATTCATCGCTGCTCCGTTACGTTGATTTTTGTCTTGCGACGTTACCGCTCTGTCACATCAGAGTTGCGAGCTTAGTTACCGATCGGTAACATGTCAAGCGTGCAGCAGAATTCTCGAGGAACCGACTTTGACACGATCAATCGCTGACCGGCCGAAAGCCCACGCCCGTCGAAGTGCGCGAACCGATGGCGCGACCGCGCAGGAGCAATTGCTCGATGCGGCGCAGGAGCTTTTCTATCGCGACGGCATTCGTGCGATCGGCGTCGATGCCGTCGTGGAACGCGCGGGCGTCAATAAAATGAGCCTGTATCGGCGTTTCGCGTCGAAGGACGAGCTCGTCGTCGCGTATCTGGAGCGCATGGACGAAGGCTTTCGGCGGCGCTTCGAGGCGAGCGTCGCGAAACATCCCGACGAACCGGCCATGCAGATGATTCAGGCGCTGGAGGATCTGGTCAAACGGGCGTCCTCGCCGGATTATCGCGGCTGCCCGTTCGTCAATATCGCGTGCGAATTCGGCGATCCGGCGCATCCCGCGCGGCAATCGGTCGAGCGCAACAAAAATTACCTGATCACGCGTCTCGTCGAAATCTGCACGGCTGCCGGAGCGGATAATCCCGTTGAACTGGCGGAATCGCTCGCGTTGCTCGTCGATGGCATCTACGCGACGAGCCAGACGTACGGACCCGGCTCGGGCCCGCTGCTCGCCGCGCCGCGCATCGCGCGCACGCTGATCGCGGCGGCGTGTCCCATGCATCGCAAACAGGAAGGCTCATGACTCACGGCAGCACCCGCGACGAGGTGATCGCGGCGACTCGACACTGGCTCACCCGTGCGGTGATCGGACTCAATCTATGCCCGTTCGCCAAGAGCGTGCATGTCAAAAAGCAGATTCGCTATGTGGTGAGCGATGCGCGTGGCGTAGAAGATCTCGTCGTAGAACTGACGGATGAACTTCGTCTGCTACGCGACACCGCTCCGGAAACCGTCGATACCACGCTCTTGATCACGCCGCACGCGTTCGCGGACTTCGCCGACTACAACGACGCCCTCTTCTTCGCCGAGCGCCTGCTCGATCAATTGGGATTGGCGGGCGACTTGCAGATCGCCAGCTTTCATCCGCAGTATCGGTTCGAAGGCACCGAGCCTGACGACATCGACAATTACACCAATCGCGCGCCGTATCCGATCTTTCATTTGCTACGTGAAGCGAGCATCGATCGCGCCGTCGAGGCGTTCCCCGATGCGTCCGATATCTACGAACGCAATATCGAAACGCTGCGCCGTCTGGGCCATGACGGCTTCGACGCGTGGATGAAGGACAACTCCTGATCAGTGCGCGGGCGTGAAGAATCGCTCGCGCAATTCGTCCAGTCCGAGCGTTTCGAGCACATCCGAGAGCCTTTGCGCGGGCCGCCCGCGCGGCAGATCCTTGAATTGCGCCACGATGAGCTCGTTTTTCATCGAATGTTCCCAGCCGACGAGTTCCGTCACGCTCACCTGATATCCGTGCGATTCGAGTTGCAGGCAACGGAGCACATTGGTGATCTGGCTCCCAAATTCGCGCGTATGCAGCGGGTGCCGCCACATTTCCGTCAGCACGTTCTTCGAGAGCGAGTGCCCTTTGTTCTTTCGCAGCACCGAAGCCACTTCGGCCTGACAGCACGGCACGACCACGATGTACTTCGCTTTCTTCTGCAGAGCGAACTGGATGGCGTCGTCGGTGGCGGTATTGCACGCATGCAGTGCGGTGACGATATCGATCGAATCAGGCAGACGATCTGAATCAATTGATTCGGCCACCGACAGATTCAGAAATGACATCCCCGTAAACCCGAGGCGCTCCGCCAATTCTTCGGATCTTTTTACCAGTTCTTCACGCGTCTCGATTCCAAAGATGTGTGACCGATCGCGCAGAGTCTTGAAGAAGAGATCGTAGAGAATGAACCCGAGATAGGATTTTCCTGCTCCGTGGTCGACGAGTGATACGGCCCCTTGGCGCGCATGAACTTCGGCGAGAAGCGGTTCGATGAACTGATAGAGGTGGTAGACCTGTTTCAGTTTGCGACGGCTGTCTTGATTCATCTTGCCGTCGCGCGTGAGGATATGCAGTTCCTTCAGCAGTTCGATTGACTGTCCTGGACGAATCTCATGTTTGGTGGAGGGGTCGGGTGTGCCCGGAGCCGACGCGGGGGACTTCCTGGTCATCGTATAGGTTCGATCAATAAAAAACGGAGCATGTTCGCGCCGAATGTGCGCTAACCGCTGGTTCTGCCGTCTCAAAAGAGGAAGTTTACCCAAAAGCGCAAAGACGCTCTCGTTCCGGTCATTGAAGATGAGCCAATGCGCGGCGGCAATTGCGCGTGGAACAGATTGTGCGTCGTCCGACGATGAGGCCATCGGAAAAGACGACACCGCGTGGCCTTCGGCCGCGTACCGATGCAGCAACAAGAGCAGCAAGCTGGTAACAAGCCGCGTCTCGACACGTGAAGTCTTTGCCCTTCACCGGTCTTGTTACGTAACACCTAACGCGCAGCGCGGCGAATGCGACTCGCCGGCGCCATGATCATGAGAGGACGGCGATGGATGCGATCCCCGACAAAAAAGCAGAGAAACAGTTTCAGGAGATGCTTGCGACACTGACCGCGATGCCCGCGTGGAGTGAAAAGCAGCAACTCGAACTGGAAATGGCCCGAGAGATTTCCGTGGAAATGTTGCGCCTCGCCGAGTCGATGCGCGACGGATCCACCGACATCGAGACATGCCTGACCATGCTGAAGTACGCCAAGGTGATGGATTTCGTCCTGACGACGCTTGCCTCACGCCGGGAGATCGCGCCGCAAACGCTGCGCGTCATCTTCAAGCTGGCGGGTCTGAAGGTCGATGAAGCGTATCCTGGCTGACACGGACACGTCTTCGGCCTCGGTGCGCGCTTCGGACGCGCGCCGGGGTCAGCCTTTGCGTTTCGTCATCAGGCGCGCCGCGGACTGACGCATGTGCCGCTGCATCGCGGCCTGTGCCTGTATTGCATCGCGCGCTTCCAGCGCTTCGAGAATTTCGCGATGCTCGCCGAGCGCGGCCGCCCACGTTTCCTCCCCTTCGAAGTGCCCGCGTAGCGTCGACGACAACGGGCTGTGCCGCTCGTCGTACAGACTGCCGACCGTTCGCACGAGCACGTCGTTGCCCGTCATTTGCGCGATGGCAATGTGAAATGCGCGATCGGCGCTCATCGGCACCTGGCCGTTTTCGACTTCGCGCGCCATCGTCTCGTACACCGTGCGCAGCGCCTTCAATGCCTTCGGTTTCGCAAACGGTGCGACGCTGGCCGCGATCGCGCCCTCGATCACGCTGCGCGCGGTCATGATTTCGATCGGACTCTCGCCCAGTTCCGCTTCGGTCGCCGGCGGCGTGGCCGCCGGCGTCGCGACGATGTACACGCCCGAACCCATGCGTATTTCGACGCGCCCCTCCAGTTCCAGCGCGACGAGCGCCTCGCGCACGGATGGCCGCGACACGCCGAGCGTCTGCGCCAGTTCACGCTCTGATGGCAGGCGGCCGTTCGGGGCGAAATCCTGCTGCTCGATCAGTCCGCGCAACTTGTCGGCGATCTGGAGATACAGGCGTCGCGTCTCGGCTGGTTTCACGCTCACGTGCTGGCTCCTGCTTTCATCTCGGGGAAAACGTGGATTGTAATCAGCGGAAGGGTTGACGCGCCGTGCGGTGGGCATTCGTCGTTCTCAGGCCGCTTACAAGTGGCTTGACCAATTGCGTTTCGAGCCTCTAGTATGCAATCCGGTAAGGCCAGGTGGCCATTTTTTTTACGGCGCTCTGGAACCGTTCCCACTCGACTATTCTCAAGCTCCCGACGATGAGCAATCCGATTCTTCAATTCGGCACGAGCCGTTTTCTGCAGGCGCACGTGGATTTCTTCGTCAGCGACGCGGCGCGCCGCGATCCGGCGAAGGCCCTCGGAAAGATCACCGTCGTTCAGACCACCGCCAGCGACGACAGCCGCGCGCGCGTCGAGGCGTTGCGCGCGGCCGGACGTTATCCGGTTCGCATTCGCGGCCGTCGAGGGGAAGAGACCGTCGATACGCTCGTCGAATGCGACTCGATTGCAGAAGCCCTGCACGCGAACGAGGACTGGGCTTTGCTGCTCGAGCGCGTGAAGCGCGACGTGAAAGTGATCGTCTCGAACACGGCGGACGCCGGCTACGCGCTCTTTGATTCCGACACCGTCGATCTGCTGGAAGGCGAACGCACCCCGCGCGGTTTCGCGGCAAAGCTCGCGGTGCTGCTCCACGCGCGATACGAAGCGGGCGCGGCGCCGGTCACGCTTTTGCCCTGTGAACTGGTTTCGCGCAACGGCGACACGCTGCGCGATCTGGTGATCGGGGTCGCGCGCGGCTGGAACGTCGACGAGGCGTTCATCGGCTATCTCACGAAAGACTGCGTGTGGGTGAATTCGCTCGTGGACCGGATCGTGTCGGAGCCGATTGTGCCTGTCGGCGCGATCGCGGAGCCGTACGCGCTGTGGGCGATCGAGCGACAGGCAGGCATGGTGCTGCCGTGCGAGCACGAGGACATTGTCGTTACGGACGATCTCGCGCATTACGAACGACTCAAGCTCCTGATGCTGAATCTCGGCCATACGATGCTCGCGGAAATCTGGCGCACGCGCGCAGGCTCGCACGACATGACCGTGCTCGACGCAATGCGTGATTCCGCGTATCGCGAGCCGCTCGAAGCGACGTGGCGCGACGAAGTGTTGCCGGTGTTCGAGGCGCTCGGCAAGGGCGATGTCGCGGCGGACTACCTGTCGAGCGTGCGCGACCGCTTCGAGAACCCGTTTCTCGTGCATCGGCTCGCGGACATCGCGCGCAATCACGACGAGAAGAAAGTGCGGCGTTTTCAGCCCGTCATCGAGCTTGCGCGCGAATTGAATCTCGACATCGAGCAGAAGCGCCTGCGCGACGCGCTGGCCGCACGTTGAGTCACCGCGCAAAGGTCCGCCGGAGAAGCAGCCCGCGCGTTTCCGAATTCCTTTTGAATCACGGCTCACCGCGCCGGCATCGCGGATCGAGCCGGAACACATGAAGTGCCGCACCACTGAGGAGACAAGCGATGCGCAAAATGCGTTGGGTAGTGATATTTCTGGCTTTTCTGGCAATTGCGATCAATTACATCGATCGCGCGAACCTCGCCGTCGCCGCGCCGCAGATCGAAAAGGCGCTCGGCATCGGCCCCGCTGAAATGGGCTTCATCCTGAGCGGCTTTTTCTGGAGCTACGCGCTCATGCAGATGCCGTTCGGCTGGTTCGTCGATCGCGTCGGCGCGCGTATCGCGTTGCCGCTCGCGGTGGGCTGGTGGTCGGTCTTCACGGCACTCACCGCCGTCGCGACGAGCGTCGCCGGCATGTTCGGCTGCCGCCTGATGCTGGGCATCGGCGAGGCGGGTGCGTATCCGTCGTGCGCGAAGCTCGTGTCGCAATGGTTCAGGAAGGAGCAGCGCGCATTCGCGACCAGCATCTTCGATAGCGGCTCGCGCGTGGGTTCGGCACTGTCCATTCCGGTCGTCGCCCTCATCATCAGCTCGTTTGGCTGGGAAGCGTCGTTCGTCATCACCGGCGTGATCGGCTTCGTGTGGATTCTCGGCTGGTTCCTGATCTACCGTAACAAGTCGACGGGCGATCTGACGGGCGAAACGGATGCCGCGCCGGTGCAGCCGGTCGCACCGCGGACCAAGGTGTCGTGGGCTTCGCTTTTCAAGTACCGCACGCTGTGGGGCATGATGCTCGGCTTCTTCTGCCTGAACTTCGTCATCTACTTCTTCATCACCTGGTTCCCGAGCTATCTCGTGCAGGCGCACGGCTTCTCGCTCAAATCGCTCGGCACGCTCGGCACGATTCCGGCGCTGATGTCGATTCCGGGCGGCTGGTTCGGCGGCTGGGTGTCGGACGCGCTCTTCAAACGCGGCTGGAGCCTCACCGCCGCGCGCAAGACCTGCATGGTCGGCGGCATGCTGCTTTCGTCGGTCATCACGCTTTGCGCGTTCGTCACGAACATTTATCTGATGCTCGCGTTCTTCGGCATTGCTTACGCCAGCCTCGCGTTCGCGGCCGCCAGCATCTGGTCGCTGCCGAGCGACGTTGCACCGACGCCGGATCACGTCGCCTCGATCGGCGGCATTCAAAACTTCGCGTCGAACCTGGCGGGCATCGTCATCACGACCTTCACCGGCGTGATGCTCGCGATCACCAAGGGCTCGTTCGTGATTCCGCTGTGTGTCGCAGGCGGCTTCTGCTTCCTCGGCGCGTTCAGCTATCTTGTAATCGTCGGCAAGATCGAACCGCTCAATCGCGCCGAAGAAGAGCAAGCCCGACGCGACACTCGCGCACCTTCCACGGTCTGAGAATAGAACCATGTCCACCACATCCACCGACCATGCGGTCATCAGGCTGCACCCGAACGACGACGTCGTGATCGCGACACGTCAGCTGGTCTCCGGCGCGCGGATCGCGTCGGAGGATCTCGTCGTCGCGGGGCTCATTCCGCCGGGACACAAGATCGCGACCCGTGACATCGCCGCGGGCGCGCCTGTGAAACGCTACAACCAGATCATCGGCGTGGCGCGCGAGGCGATTTCGCGCGGACAGCACGTGCACACGCACAATCTGTCGATGGCCGATTTCGCGCGTGAGCACGAGTTCGGCGTCGATTCGCACCCTACGCCGTTCGTCGAGAAGCCCGCGACGTTCATGGGCATCCGCCGGGACGACGGCCGCGTGGCGACGCGCAACTTCGTCGGCGTGCTGACGAGCGTGAACTGCTCGGCGACGGTTGCGCGCGCCATCGCCGATCACTTCCGGCGCGATGTGCATCCGGAAGCGCTCGCGGATTATCCGAACGTGGATGGCGTGATCGCGCTCACGCATGGACTCGGATGCGGTATCGACATGCAGGGCGAAGGGCTCGGCATTCTGCGCCGCACGCTTTCGGGTTACGCCGTGCATCCGAACTTTCATTCCGTGCTGTTCGTCGGACTAGGCTGCGAAACGAACCAGATTTCGGGCGTGCTCGAATCGAGCGGCTTGAAGGACGGCGCGAAACTGCGCAGCTTCACGATTCAGGACAGCGGTGGCACGCGAAAGACGATCGAGCGCGGTATCGCGATGATCAAGGAAATGCTCGCCGATGCGAATCGCGTGCAGCGCGAGCCGGTGCCAGCGGCGCATCTGGTCGTCGGATTGCAGTGCGGTGGCTCGGATGGTTATTCCGGCATCTCGGCGAATCCGGCTTTAGGCGCCGCGGTCGACAAGCTCGTCGCGCACGGCGGAACGGCGATTCTCTCGGAGACGCCCGAAGTGTACGGCGCGGAGCATCTGCTGACGCGCCGGGCAGTGAGCCGCGAAGTCGGCGAGAAACTGCTCGCGCGCATCAAGTGGTGGGAAGAGTACTGCGCGCGCAACGGCGCGGCGATGGACAACAATCCGTCTGCCGGCAACAAGGTCGGCGGTCTCACGACGATCCTCGAAAAGTCGCTCGGCGCGGTCGCGAAGGGCGGGACGACCAATCTCGTCGAAGTGTACGAGTACGCGCAGCGCATCGACGCGAAGGGTTTCGTCTTCATGGATTCGCCCGGCTACGATCCGATGTCCGCGACGGGACAGGTCGCCTCGGGCGCGAATCTGATCTGCTTCACGACGGGCCGCGGCTCCGCCTATGGATGCGCGCCCTCGCCTTCGCTCAAGCTCGCGACGAACACCGCGTTGTGGGAGCGTCAGGAAGAGGATATGGACATCAACTGCGGCGGCGTGATCGATGGATCGGCGACCATCGAGCAGCTCGGCGAACAGATCTTCCAGATGATGCTCGACTGCGCATCAGGCGTGGCGTCGAAGAGCGAACTGCATGGATACGGACAGAGCGAGTTCGTGCCCTGGCAGGTGGGTGTGGTGACCTGAGTTTTTACCGTTATTTTAGTTGTGAAGGGCGCAGCGGATTGACCGATGCGCCCTTTTTTTAGACTGCGGCCGCGTGTTGCGCCATCATCTGCAAAGCTACGGCCTCCGCGACTTCGATGCCATCGATCGCCGCCGAATAGATACCGCCGGCGTAGCCCGCTCCCTCGCCTGCCGGATACAGGCCCTCGACGTTGACGCTCTGATAATCGTCCCTGCGGCGCACGCGAATCGGCGAAGAGGTGCGCGTTTCGACGCCGGTCAATACGGCGTCATGCATCGCGAATCCTTTGATCTTTTTGTCGAGTTCGGGCAAGGCTTCGCGGATCGCTTCGATGACGTAGTCGGGCAACGCGGTGCTCAAATCGGTCGGCTTGACGCCCGGCTTGTACGACGGTACAACCGAACCAAGCGTAGTCGACGCGCGCCCCGCGATGAAATCGCCGACGAGTTGTCCCGGCGCGGAGTAGTCGCCGCCGCCCAACTCGAAGGCGCGCTCTTCCCACTTGCGTTGAAACGCGATGCCGGCAAGCGGGCCGCCCGGATAATCTTCCGGTGTAATGCCCACGACGATGCCGGCATTCGCGTTGCGTTCGGCGCGTGAATATTGACTCATGCCGTTCGTCACAACGCGCCCCGGCTCCGACGTTGCCGCGACGACCGTGCCGCCCGGGCACATGCAGAAGCTGTACACCGCGCGGCCGTTGCTGCAATGGTGGACCACTTTGTAGTCCGCCGCGCCCAGCTTTTCGTGACCCGCGAACTTGCCGAAGCGGCTTCTGTCGATCAACCCTTGCGGATGTTCGATGCGAAAGCCCAGCGAAAATGGCTTGGCCTCCATGTACACGCCGCGGTCGTGCAACATTTGGAACGTGTCGCGCGCGCTGTGACCGACGGCGAGCACGACATGATCGCAGCGCAGCGTTTCGCCGGTCGAAAGCGTGAGGCCGCGCACCTTGCCGTTGTCGATCTCGATGTCCTCGACCCGCTGCTGGAATCGCACTTCACCGCCGAGTTGGTGGATCTGCGCGCGCATCTTCTCGACCATGCTCACGAGCCGGAACGTGCCGATGTGCGGGCGGCTCAAGTACAGGATGTCTTCCGGTGCGCCTGCCTTGACGAATTCCTCGAGCACTTTGCGTCCGTAGTGCTTCGGATCCTTGATCTGGCTGTACAGCTTGCCATCGGAAAACGTGCCGGCGCCGCCTTCTCCGAACTGTACGTTCGACTCCGGGTTGAGTTCGTTGCGTCGCCAGAGGCCCCACGTGTCTTTCGTTCGCTCACGCACGGCCTTGCCGCGCTCGAGGATGATCGGACGGAAGCCCATCTGCGCGAGGATCAAGCCTGCAAAAAGCCCGCAAGGTCCCATGCCGATCACAACCGGACGCAGTCGAGTCGAACCCGCCGGCGCTTTCGCCACGAAACGATAGGCCATGTCCGGCGTCACGCCGCATTGCGGATGGGGACGGGCCTCAAGACGCTTCAGCACCGATGCTTCGTCTTGCAGCTCGACATCGATGATGTAGGTGAGTTTGATATCGGCGCGCTTGCGGGCATCGTGCGCACGGCGAAATACGTGAAAGCTCACGAGTTCGTTTGCCGCTACGCCAATCTCCGCGAGACGTGCGAGAACCGCAGATTCAATAGCCGATTCGATGTGATCGAGCGGGAGCTTGATTTCGCTTAGACGTAGCATGGGACATCGACGGCGCTGGCCGTGCGTTTTGAGAATACGTGGAGGGAATTTTAGCGCTTGCGAGACGCGCCTTCCGTCCCTTCGCTGTGCGCGTTTCCAAACGCAAAAACCCCACCTTTGTGGGGTGGGGTTTTTGTTTATCGCATGAGGAGCCTGACGATTACCTACTTTCACACGGGTATCCGCACTATCATCGGC
>NZ_JALQDT010000038.1:0-101982 GCF_023631085.1 Caballeronia sp. INML1
ATTTACTCCATCCAAAGATGGAAAAACCTTCCTCTGATACTTCGTGTGAGACTCTTGATACTTTCGCTATATCCAGCTCCGAAGAACCAGACCGCACCCAACATCAAGCGCCCACACTTATCGGCTGTTAGTTTTTAAAGAGCACATCGCAAGACCCCTACCTCACCTTCCGTCTTGCGTCGCTGCATCAGCAGCAGAGAAACGAGATTATGAACAACATTTCGGTTCGTGTCAACAAGAATTCGACGCATTTTCTTATCGACTCAAACTGCTAAGACCTGTCGACTCAAATCAAACGGGTCGTGCGGACATCGCACGACCCGTTGACGTAAATCTTGGTGCCGGCTGCAGGACTCGAACCCGCCACCTGATGATTACAAATCAACTGCTCTACCAGATGAGCTAAGCCGGCGAAGGACGAGATTCTACTTCATTTAACGACTTTGAGGTGAGACCTCGCGGGGGATTTTGAAGCATCGTCATCGGCGTCCGTTTGCGATTGATCCTTTGGCACGGGATCCACACGCTCATCCGCTGGCTCCTCGATCTGCCGAGTGTCGCGCTCAGACGATCGCCCCCCGACGGGAGCGCTCGCCAACTCCGCTCCAGAATGCGTCTGCTCGACCGGGAACGCCATCCCTTGTCCGTTCTCGCGCGCGTAGATAGCCAAAACGTTCGCGACTTGCACCTCGATCTTGTGCGACTTGCCGGAGAATCGCGCGCTGAACTCGATCCACTCGTTGCCCATCTGCAGCTGGCTCGTCGCCTCGAAACTGATGTTCAACACGATCTCGTCGTTGCGCACGAACTGACGCGGAACGCGCGTCGCCGCATCGACTCGCACGGCGATATGGGGCGTAAAACCGTTGTCCGTGCACCACTCGTACAGCGCGCGCAACAAATACGGCTTGGTGGAAATCTCTTGCATCAACTTTCCTCTGCCGGAATGCGGCGGCACGAAACCGCGCCGCCGCGTCCCAACGCACTCAAACTATCGACGCATCACCTTTTCGGAAGGCGTCAGCGCTTCAATATAAGCCGGGCGGCTGAAAATCCGCTCGGCGTACTTCATCAACGGTGCGGCGTTCTTCGACAGCTCGATGCCGTAGTGATCCAGACGCCACAGCAGCGGCGCGATCGCGACGTCGAGCATCGAGAACTCCTCGCCCAGCATGTACTTGTTCTTCAGGAAGATCGGAGCGAGCTGCGTGAGGCGATCGCGGATCGCGCTACGCGCCTTCTCGTGATTCTTCTCGGCGGCCTTGCCCTTCTCGTTCTCGAGCGTGCCGACGTGAACGAACAGCTCCTTCTCGAAGTTCAGCAGGAACAGGCGCGCGCGGGCGCGCTGCACCGGGTCTGCCGGCATGAGTTGCGGGTGCGGGAAACGCTCGTCGATATACTCGTTGATGATATTCGACTCGTACAGGATCAGGTCGCGCTCAACGAGAATCGGTACCTGTCCGTATGGGTTCATCACCGCGATGTCTTCCGGCTTGTTGAACAGGTCAACGTCGCGAATCTCGAAATCCATGCCCTTTTCGAACAACACCAGCCGGCAGCGCTGGGAGAAGGGGCAAGTAGTGCCGGAATACAGAACCATCATGTTTTTAAAGTTCCTTCAGTAAACTCGAAGGGTCGGCCGCGGCGTTTTCTCGCCGAAAACGTCGTCGCGCCGACCCACGCCTTCGAAGGCGCGCTATTTGATATCTTTCCAGTATGCCGCGTTCAGGCGCCATGCGAGGAAACTCAGCAGCGCCAGGAACAGCAGAACCCAGACACCGAGCCGCTTGCGCGTCTGCTGCGCAGGCTCCGCCATCCACGACATGTACGAAACGAGATCGGCCACAGTTGAATCATAATCCACGGATGACATGGCACCAGGCGCAACCTGAGTGTAACCGACGAATCTTCTTACCTTTTCGCCGGTCTTTTCGTCCGTATCGGTCTCGAATTTCGCATCCCGAATTCCTTGCAGAGTCCAGAGCACGTGCGGCATGCCGACATTCTCATACACGCGGTTGTTCCAGCCGGTCGGCCGCGTCGGATCGCGATAAAAACTCCGCAAGTACGTATAGAGCCAGTCGTTGCCGCGCGCCCGCGCCTCGACCGATAAATCCGGCGGCGACGCGCCGAACCAGGCTTTCGCATCCTCGGGGCGCATCGCGATGGACATCGTGTTGCCGACCTTGTCGGTCGAGAAAAGCAGGTTCTCCTGAATCTGCTTTTCGCTGATGCCGATGTCGGTCAGCCGGTTGTACCGCATCAGATTCGCGCTGTGGCAGTTCAGACAGTAGTTTACAAAAACCTGGGCGCCATGCTGCAAGGACGCGAGATTGTCCGAACTAGCGGGCGCCCGGTCGAGCACCGCCTCTTCCTGCGCAAAAGCCGGCGCCGCACCGAACGAGAGCAGCGCCGCACCGATCATCGCTATTGTAGAGAGCCATTTTTTCATCGTATTCGTCTCCGGACGTGCGCTCAGTGAGGTTTGTAGTGCACTCGCTCAGGCGGCGTCCTGAACCTGCCGCGCGGCGTCCAGAAAGGCATGCCGAGGAAGAACGCGAAATAGATCAACGCGCAGATCTGCGCGATCAGCGTCGCGGCCGGCGATGGCGGTCGCGTGCCCAGGAAGCCGAGCATTAGAAACGCGAAGATGAAGATCGCGTAGAAGACCTTGTGGAAGAGCGGTCGGTAGCGGATCGATTTCACCGGACTGCGATCGAGCCACGGCAGGAAGAACAGCGACACGACCGCCGTGCCCATCACGACCACGCCCCAGAATTTCGATTCCGTCAGCGCCATGAAAATCAGCACGAGAACCGCGAGCACCGGCAGGCCAAGGCGCCACTTGCCGCGCCCCTTCACCAGCGCAAGCAGTCCGAGCAGTGCGATGACGATCATCAGCACGATCTTGAACGGATCGGTGGTGGCGCGAAGCATCGCGTAGAACGCGGTGAAGTACCACACGGGCGCGATCTCGGGCGGCGTCTGCAGCGGGTTGGCCGGCACGAAATTGTTGGCTTCGAGGAAGTAGCCGCCCATTTCCGGCGCGAAGAAGATGATCGCCGCAAAGATCAGCAGGAACACGCACACGCCCATGAAGTCGTGCACCGAGTAGTACGGATGAAACGGAATGCCGTCGAGCGGAATGCCGTCCGGCCCCTTCTTCGCCTTGATCTCGATGCCGTCCGGATTGTTCGAGCCGACTTCATGGAGCGCGACCAGATGCGCGACGACGAGTCCGATCAGCACGAGCGGAATCGCAATCACGTGGAACGCGAAGAAGCGGTTCAGCGTGACATCCGACACGACGTAATCGCCGCGAATCCACAAGGACAGATCCGGGCCGATGAACGGAATCGCCGAGAACAGGTTCACGATAACCTGCGCGCCCCAGAACGACATCTGCCCCCACGGCAGCAGATAACCGAAGAACGCTTCGGCCATGAGGCACAGGAAGATCGCGCACCCGAAGATCCATACGAGTTCGCGCGGCTTGCGATACGACCCGTACATCAGCCCGCGGAACATATGGAGATATACGACGACGAAGAACATCGACGCGCCCGTCGAGTGCATGTAGCGGATGAGCCAGCCCCACGGCACCTCGCGCATGATGTACTCGACCGATGCGAACGCAAGCGTCGCATCGGGCTTGTAATTCATCGTCAGGAAAATGCCGGTGACAATCTGATTCACCAGCACCAGCAGCGCCAGCGAGCCGAAGAAGTACCAGAAGTTGAAGTTCTTCGGCGCGTAGTACTCGGAAACGTGCTTCTTCCAGGTCGAGGTCATCGGAAACCGGCGGTCGATCCAACCGGTCAAGCCCGTTGTCTCCACTTCCTTGTCTGCGGTCGCCATTTACGCCTCTCCCTTTTCGTCCTTGCCGATCACGAGTTGCGTCGCGGAGGTGAACATGAACGGTGGAATGTCCAGGTTCTGCGGCGCGGGCTTGTTCTTGAAGACGCGGCCGGCCATGTCATAGGTCGAGCCGTGGCACGGGCAAAGGAAGCCGCCCGGCCAGTTATCGGGGAGATTGGGTTGCGCACCCTCCTGGAAACGCGGCGTCGGCGTGCAGCCCAGATGGGTGCACACCGCGACCGCCACGAGAATGTTCTTGTGATCGGCGCGCGAGCGATACTCGTTGTTGCAGTACTCCGGCAACGGCATCGAAAATTCCATCTTGGACTTCGGGTCAGCGACTTCGTTGTCGGCCTTCTTGACGTCGGCCAGCATTTCGTCGGTGCGGTTGACGATCCACACCGGCTTGCCGCGCCAGGCAACGGTCATCATTTCGCCCGGCTTGAGTCCGCTGATATCGACCTCGACGGGCGCGCCCGCCGCCTTGGCCTTCTCCGATGGAGCAAACGAACCTACAAAAGGAACCACGGTTGCCACAGCTCCGAAACCACCTGCTGCGGTCGTCGCAATCAGCCAGGTACGGCGGCCGCCGTCGACGCGTTTTTCATCCTTGTCTCGCATCACACGCCCCACTTCTGAGTTGGATTTATACCGTCACATCAGTTGTTCGCCGTTAGTGTGCGCGAATGGAGTTAGCATTTACAAGGGCCGCCTAGCAAAAAATCACTCGAAGTGATTGATGCTTCAGGGTTTCCCCCACGTTTTTCGCGCAATATCGTGAAGCGTTCGTTTAAGTCAACTGCAAGCGCCAAATAATGGGCGCGCCGGCTTAACAGCGTATTAAACCGGATTATCGATATCGATAAAAAGATGTTCGATATCGAACTGCTCCGACAGATGCGCGCCGACGGCCTGCACGCCGTAACGCTCCGTCGCGTGATGCCCGGCCGCGATATACGCCACGCCCGACTCCGCCGCGATATGCATGGTCTGCTCCGAGACCTCGCCGCTCAGATAGACGTCGGCGCGCGCCGCTATCGCGTCTTCGAAATAGCCCTGCGCGCCGCCCGTGCACCACGCCACGCGTCGCAATTCCCTGTTCGTATCGCCGAACACGAGAGGCTTCCTGCCAAGCGCGTTCTCGACCATCGCGCCGAAGTGCTCGAGCGAAAGCGGCATCGCGAGCGTCGCGACCCAGCCGAGATCCTGATCGGCGAAACGGCCGTCCGCGATCAGCCCGAGGCGCGCACCGATCTGCGCGTTGTTGCCGAACTCCGGGTGCGAATCGAGCGGAAGATGGTAGGCGAAGAGATTGATGTCGTTGGCGATCAGCGTGCGCAACCGACGATACTTGCGCCCCGTGATCTGCGGCGCCTCGTTGCGCCAGAAGTAGCCGTGATGCACGAGGACGGTGTCCGCGCCCCATTCCAGCGCGGCCTCCAGGAAAGCCTGCGAGGCCGTCACACCGGTTGCGATCTTCTGCACGCGGCGCGCGCCTTCGACCTGCAGACCGTTCGGGCAATAGTCCTTGAAGCGGCCGATTTCCAGCAGATTGTTCAGATACAATTCGAGTTCGATCCGATCCATGAAATCCTCTATCCCTTCAAATGCTTAGACGCTTCTGGCTATTTTTTGCCCAAGCGGTCACCGTGCTTTTGGCCCTGATGTTCATCATCGCGACCTTGAAACCGCAGTGGCTTCAACGTCAGGGTCAATTCGGCAAGCAGCTTGCCGAGCCGATCGTCGCGTTGCAGGAAGTGGCGCCGAGCATCGGCTCGCGCCCGGTTCAATCGTCCTACTCGGAAGGCGCGCAAAAGGCGATGCCGGCCGTCGTGAACGTGTTCTCCAGCAAGGACGGCAATCTGCCGCCCGATCCGCGTGCGAAAGACCCGCTGTTCCGCTATTTCTTCGGTGACAAGAACAAACGCAAGAGCGACGAGCCGCCGGCGTCGAACCTCGGCTCCGGCGTCATCGTCAGCTCGGAAGGTTACATTCTAACGAACCAGCATGTCGTCGACGGTGCGGATCAAATCGAAGTCGCGCTCGCCGATGGTCGCACGGCCAGCGCAAAAGTGATCGGCGTCGATCCGGAAACCGACCTCGCCGTGCTCAAGATCAACATGACCAATCTGCCGAGCATCACGCTCGGGCGCATGGACCAGACGCGCGTCGGCGATGTCGTACTCGCGATCGGCAATCCGTTCGGCGTCGGCCAGACGGTCACGATGGGCATCGTCAGCGCGCTCGGACGCAATCACCTCGGCATCAACACCTTCGAGAACTTCATCCAGACGGATGCAGCCATCAATCCCGGCAACTCGGGCGGTGCGCTGGTGGACGTGAACGGCAATCTGCTCGGCATCAACACGGCAATCTATTCGCGCAGCGGCGGCTCGCTCGGCATCGGCTTCGCGATTCCCGTGTCGACCGCGCGCAGCGTACTGGAAAGCATCATCACGACGGGCACCGTCACGCGTGGCTGGATTGGCGTGGAGCCGCAGGACGTGACCCCGGAGATCGCCGAATCGTTCGGGCTGGATCAGAAATCCGGCGCGATCGTCGCCGGCGTGCTGCAAGGCGGTCCGGCGGACAAGGCGGGTATCAGGCCGGGCGACATCCTCGTGTCCATCAACGAAGACACCATCACCGACACGACGCGCCTGCTCAACGTCGTCGCGCAGATCAAGCCGGGCACGTCGGTCAAGGTTCATCTGATGCGCAAGAACAAGGAACTCGACGTCAACGTGATGATCGGCAAGCGTCCCGCGCCGCCGCGCGCACCACAGATGCCGGACGAAGATCAAGGCGATCAGGGTGACCAGGGCGACGAATAAACGCCGCATTCACAAAACAAAAAGGCAGCTTCGATCACTCGAAGCTGCCTTTTTTGTATCCGGCAAGCCGGCGCTCACCGCGACAATACGCCGCACCTACTCCGCCGCCGGCTCCTCGTTCTTGATCTGCTCCTTGCCGACCACGAGCCGTGCCGCAATGATGCCCGCCTCATAAAGAATGACGAGCGGAATCGCGAGAATCAGTTGCGAGAAAACGTCGGGCGGCGTCACGACAGCCGAGATGACGAACGCGCCGACGATCACGTATGGGCGGATCTGCTTGAGCTTCTGGATCGACACGACGCCCATGCGCGCCAGCAGCACGACGACGATCGGAACCTCGAACGTCACCCCGAACGCGATGAACATCGTCAGCACGAAGCTCAGGTAGTTGTCGATGTCCGTTGTCATCTCCGCGCCCAGCGGCGCGTTGTAATGCGCCATCACGCGGAAAATAGTGGGGAACACGACGAAGTAGGCGAACGCCATGCCGCACAGGAAAAGCGTGTAGCTGCTGAAGACGAGCGGCCCGACGAGCTTCTTCTCGTGCTGATACAGCCCCGGCGCGACGAAGGCCCAGACCTGATACAGCACGATCGGCAGCGCGATCACGAAGGCGACGAGCATTGTCACCTTCATCGGCACGAAGAACGAGCCGGTGACGTCGGTGACGATCATCTTGCCGTCGGCTGGCAGGTTCTGCATCAGCGGACGGGCCAGCAGCTTGAAGATGTCCGGCGCCCAGTACACCAGCCCGATGAATACGACGATGACTGAAGCGCCCGCGCGAATGATGCGGTCGCGCAATTCGACGAGATGCGAAATGAACGTCTCTTCGACGGGCTCTTCTTTATTGTGTTGCGGGTCGCTCACGCCGGCCCTCGGTAGAAATCATCGATGAAGGAATCGCGGCTCGCTCAGAAGAACTTCGTCTGCCGGCGCAGGGTGGCTGGCGTATGACGAGCGACGCGCGCCGCGCCCGACTGGACCCGCGTGCGACGAGAAGTCGTGCGCTTGTACCAGTTCGGAATCGCTGCCTGCTTCACGCGCCAGTTCTTGCGCCTGGTCGACGTCGATGACGACGTGCTCGCCCAGGGCTTGTCCGACGCGGCGCTGTCCGCCTGTTCGCCCGCGCTACCCGCGATGCTCGGCGCGACCGACGTGCCCTCTTTCCACGCATCGTTCAGTTCGGACTCGTGGCGACGCAGCGTGTCGTGAATCGTCGATTCGACGTTGGACGCCGCGGTTTCGAACTCGGTGCGCATTTTCTTCAGCTCATCGAGTTCCATCTCGCGTGCCACTTCCGATTTGACGTCGTTGATATAACGCTGCGCGCGCCCGAACAGCGCCCCCGCCGTGCGAGCGACGCCCGGCAGGCGCTCCGGCCCGAGAACCACCAGCGCGACGACGCCGATGACCGCCATTTTGGTCAGACCGAGATCGAGCATTGAACGAAGAGTGGAGGGTTACCGTCGGCGGACGGATTAGCGGTAGTCGCCCGGGCGGGACTTGTCCTTCGCTTCGACGTCAACGGCGCCGTTACGCGGCAGCTCGCGCTGATCGGTCGTGTTTGCCGGCGTCTCGCCTTCGCGCATGCCTTCCTTGAAACCCTTCACCGCGCCGCCCAGATCGCCGCCGATATTGCGCAGTTTCTTGGTGCCGAACACGAGCGCCACGATCAACAGAACGATCAACCAATGCCAAATGCTTAACGAACCCATGAATGAAAACTCTCCGTGATTCCGCCCCGATTTGGGTATCTAAAGCGGAAGACTGGCCTCGCGGCCTGAGCCAAGGCTGACCGCCTCGACTTCAACTATCGATTTTGCTCGCCCAATATTTCATTGGAAAGGAGAATGCAGACGCAGATTGCAGCATTACCCCATTCGGCGCCACGGGCGCTCGCCGGCCAACAAATGCGCGTGGATGTGATACACCTCCTGCCCGCCGCCCGGTCCGGTATTAATTACCGTGCGAAAACCGGTGTTCCCTCCCGTGTAGGAGACACCCAGATCTTTCGCCAAACGTCCGACGAGACTCACCATTCTACCAAGCAGCGGACTGTCACTTTCTGTGCAGTGGGAAAGTGTTTCAATATGCTTGCGCGGAATCACCAGCACATGCACCGGCGCTGCCGGGTTGATGTCGTTGAAGGCGACGAACTCGTCGTCCTCATAAACCTTCGTGCTCGGCAGCTGGCCCGTGGCGATCTTGCAGAAAATGCAGTTGTCTTGACTCATGTATGTCCCGTGTGTCTCCCGTTCCCGGGCCAGATTGATCGAAGCGTATTCAGAACCAGGCGCGCGGTTCGATCGCCTTGTCCTCGTAGAGATACAACCAGCCCTTGATGATGCGATAGAGCGTCCAGATGCTGACCGCGGCGAGAATCAGGAAGCCGATGCCGATCCAGATCGTCGCAAAGCCGATCACATGACCCAGCACCGCCCACCAGAACGTGCGGATCTGCCAGGTGAAGTGATCCTCATAGGGGGTGCCGGCGGCGTCGCTTCGCTTGACGTAGTTGAGGATGATGGCGACCAGGCCGGTCAGCCCCCCGGTGAGCCAGTAGACGGCATACAACGCGTACAGAACGTGGGTGAACGTGCGCATGTTGCGCAGACGCTCCGGGTCATCCGAGTTCTGAACGACGGGTGGCGGATAAGGTTCGTACTGCCGGTTCATGCTGCCCTCCTTCGCTCGAGGCGAGACGCTCGTCAGCTGCCGCTTTGCTCGCGCTGGCGCGACTTGCGCAGCGCCTTCTCCTCGAGCCCCGACAGGCCTTCGCGACGTTCCAGTTCCGCGACCACGTCGGCGGGGCTCAGGTCGAAATGCGACAGCATCACGAGACAATGAAACCACAAATCAGCGACTTCACTGACGAGCGCTTTCGGCGCGCCGCCATGACGCGCGTCCTTCGCGGCGAGCACGACTTCCGTCGCTTCCTCGCCGATCTTCTTCAGGACAGCATCGTCGCCTTTATGAAAGAGTCGGGAAACATAGGATTGTTCCGGATCGCCGCCCTTGCGACTGTCGATAACGGAGGCGAGGCGCAGCAGCGTGTCGAGCGTATTGGCTTGCGTCATTTGTAAATGCTTTCTGGGTCTTTCAGGACCGGCTCGACAGCGACCCACTCGCCGCTCTCCGCCGTGCCTTCGAATTTCTGGAAAAAACAGGAATGGCGGCCGGTGTGGCACGCGATGCCCGATACCTGCTCGACCTTGAGCAGCACGACGTCTTCGTCGCAGTCGAGGCGCACGTCGTGGACATGCTGCACGTGACCCGATTCCTCGCCCTTGAACCACAGGCGCTGACGCGAGCGCGAGAAGTACACCGCGCGCTTCAGTTCGATGGTCTTCGCGAGCGCCTCGCGATTCATCCACGCGAACATCAGCACGTCGTTGGTCGACGCTTCCTGCGCGATCACCGGCACGAGGCCGCTCGCGTCCCACTTCACCTTGTCGAGCCAAGTCATTTGATCGCTCACCGCTTACGTCCTTACCGAAATGCCGTGATCGGCCATGAAGCGCTTCGCCTCGCCGACCGTATGCTCGCCGTAGTGAAAGATGCTCGCGGCAAGCACCGCGTCCGCGTGGCCTTCGACGACGCCGTCCGCGAGATGCTGCAACGATCCCACGCCGCCCGATGCGATCACCGGCACCGGCACCGCGTCCGATACGGCGCGCGTCAGGGCGAGATCGAACCCGGCCTTGGTGCCGTCGCGGTCCATGCTGGTCAGAAGAATTTCGCCCGCGCCGTACTCGGCCATCTTGCGCGCCCATTCGATCGCGTCGATGCCCGTCGCCTTGCGGCCACCGTGCGTGAACACTTCCCAGCGCGGCGTCTCGCCCTCGGCCGACACACGCTTGGCGTCGATCGCGACGACGATGCACTGCGAGCCGTGCTTGTCCGACGCGTCGCGCACGAGCTGCGGATTCGCGACCGCCGAGGAATTCATGCTGATCTTGTCCGCGCCCGCGTTGAGCAAACGCCGCACATCCTCGACAGCGCGCACGCCGCCGCCGACGGTCAGCGGAATGAACACCTGCGACGCCACCGACTCGATGATCGGCAGAATGAGATCGCGTTGATCGGAAGTCGCGGTGATATCGAGGAACGTGAGTTCGTCGGCGCCCTGGTCGTCGTAACGACGCGCGATTTCGACGGGATCGCCCGCATCGCGCAGCTCGACGAAGTTGACGCCCTTCACGACGCGACCGGCGGTCACGTCCAGGCAGGGAATGATGCGTTTTGCGAGAGCCATGTTCTTGCCACTTACAAAGTAAGGGCGGCGTCGCGGCCGCCCGGAGTGCTGCTCAGATGTGCTCGCGCTCAGGCGTCTTCAAGCGCCGTCGGCTTCGCGCAGCGCGTCGGCGCGTGTCTGGGCGGCCTTGAAATCGAGGTCGCCGGAATAGATCGCGCGGCCGCAGATCACCCCTTCGATGCCTTCGTCCTCGACCTCGCAGAGCGACTCGATATCCGCGATGCTCGACAGCCCGCCGCTCGCGATCACCGGAATCTTCACCGCCTGCGCGAGGCGCACGGTCGCGTCGATGTTGATGCCCTGAAGCATCCCGTCCCGGCCGATATCCGTATAAATGATCGATTCGCAGCCGTAGTCCTCGAACTTGCGGCCGAGATCGACGACTTCGTGGCCCGTCAGCTTGCTCCAGCCATCCGTGGCGACCTTGCCGTCCTTCGCGTCCAGCCCGACGATGATGTGCCCTCCGAACGCGCTGCACGCGTCCTGCAGGAAGCCTGGATTCTTCACCGCCGCAGTGCCGATGATGACGTACGACAGGCCGTCGTCCAGATAGCGCTCGATGGTTTCCAGGTGACGGATGCCGCCGCCCAGTTGCACGGGAATCTCGCTGCCCACCTCGTCGAGGATCGCGCGGATCGCGTCGCCGTTCCTCGGCTTGCCGGCAAACGCGCCGTTCAGATCGACCAGATGCAGCCGTCGTGCGCCGCGATCGACCCAATGTCGGGCCATCGCTGCCGGATCTTCTGAAAAAATGGTCGCCTGGTCCATATCGCCTTGCTTGAGGCGCACGCACTGACCGTCCTTAAGATCGATGGCCGGAATGAGCAGCATAGGTATCGCGTATTTTCGGGGTGAAGTTGATCAAAACGGCGCACGTGCGGTCTTTCGTGCCTCTGCCGCGAGCCGTCTCGCTAGTGTAGTACAAGTCTTGCAACGGTCATGCGCCCGTAGTAGTAGGCGAAAACGCTAGCGCACGCGCCGTTTCACGGGTTCCAGTGCACGAAATTCCGGTACAGACGCAGGCCTGCATCCGCGCTCTTTTCCGGATGAAATTGGGTCGCGAAGATATTGTCGCGCGCAACTGCCGACGTAAATGCGCTGCCGTACACGGTTTCGCCGGACGTGTGCGCCGGATTGTCCGGCACCACGTAGTAGCTATGCACGAAATAGAAGAATGCGCCGTCCGCGACGCCGTCCCAGATCGGATGCGCTTGCGTCTGACGAACGCGGTTCCAGCCCATTTGCGGCACCTTGAAGCGCGAGCCGTCGTCCTGCAGCAGGCCGTCGAGCTGGAAGCGGACGACTTTGCCGGGCAAGAGGCCCAGGCCCTTGGTATCGCCTTCCTCGCTCCAGTCGAAAAGCATTTGCTCGCCGACGCACACGCCGAGCATCGGTTTTTCGCGCGCCGCCTGCATCACCGCTTCCTGAAGCCCGGATTCGGCCAGATGCGCCATGCAGTCGCGCATCGCGCCCTGTCCCGGCAACACGACCCGATCCGCCGCATGGATGCCTTGCGGCTGATCGACGATCGCCACGTTCGCTTCGGGTGCAGCCTTTTTCAGCGCCTGATAGACCGAGCGCAGGTTGCCCATTCCGTAATCAACAATCGCAATCGAAGTATTCATTTCAAAGATGGCATCAAGGCCTTCAACCCGTCGACGATGAACTCCACCGCCAATGCGGACAACATCAAACCCATGAGACGCGTGCCGATGTTGATTCCCGTGCGCCCGACCCAGCGGGCGATCGGCTCGGCGAGACTCAGCGCGCCGAAGCACAGCCCCGCGATGATCGCGCCCAGCACGACGAGCCCGAAACGGTCGTACCAGTGCTGCGCATTGGCAGCATAGACGATCACCGTGCTGATGGAACCCGGCCCGGTGAGCAGCGGAATCGCGAGCGGCACGACCGCGATGCTGTTGCGTTCCTCGGCTTCCATGCGTTCTTCCACCGTCGAGCGCGCGTTGCCGACCTGCGCGTTCAACATGCTGATTGCCATGAGCAGCATGATGATGCCGCCGCCCACTTCGAACGATCCGACCGAAATGCCGAAGAACGCAATGATCTGCTGCCCGAGCAGCGCCGTCACCGCGATCACGCAAAACACCGAAATGGACGCGACGCGAATCGTGTTGCGTCTCTCGATCTCGGACTGCTGCGAGGTCAGGCTCAGAAAAAACGGTATCGCGCCGATCGGGTTGATCAGCGCGAGCAACGATATGAACGACTTGAACAGATCCATCGTGTTGTCGACGCGCGCGCCGAATCAGCGTGAGTCGATCAGAGACTGCCCTTGGTCGACGGAATCTGTCCTGCCGCGCGCTCGTCCATTTCGACGGCCATGCGCAACGCGCGGCCGAACGCCTTGAACACGGTCTCGACCTGATGATGCGCGTTGATGCCGCGCAGGTTGTCGATATGCAGCGTCACGCCGGCATGATTCACGAAGCCGCGAAAGAATTCGATGGTGAGGTCGACGTCGAATGTGCCGATGCGCGCGCGCGTGAATGGCACGTGAAACTCGAGACCCGGCCGGCCGGAAAAATCGATCACGACGCGGGACAGGGCTTCGTCGAGCGGCACGTACGAATGTCCGTAACGGCGAATGCCCTTGCGATCGCCGATGGCCTTCGCCACCGCCTGCCCCAACGTGATGCCGGTGTCTTCGACGGTATGGTGATCGTCGATATGGAGGTCGCCATGCGCTTCGATGTCGAGATCGATGAGCCCGTGACGGGCGATCTGGTCGAGCATGTGATCGAGGAACGGGACGCCGGTGGCGAGCTTCTGCTTGCCGGTGCCGTCCAGGTCGAGCTTCACACGGATCTGCGTTTCGCTGGTGTTGCGAACGACTTCCGCAATGCGCATGGTGATTCCTTGAGACTTTCGAAAGTAGGGATTCAGTTGGGTGCGAGCTTTTTCAGCGCCGCGACCATATGTGCGTTTTCTTCAGCCGTTCCGACCGTCAAACGCACGCAGTTAACCAGCAATGGATGCATTTTACTCACGTTTTTGATCAGAACCCGCGAAGTCAGAAGGGTTTCGAAAGCAACGGCGGCGTCCGGCACGCGCACGAGCAGAAAATTGCCCGCGCTCGGAAAAACCGTCATGCCCGGAAGCGCGGCGACTTCTCGCGCGAGCGCGGCGCGTTGCGCGCGCAGATCGGCGGCCTGTGCGTCGAGCACGTCGAGGTGATCGAGCAGGAAATCGGCGGTCGCCTGCGTCAGCACATTGATGTTGTACGGCGGGCGCACCTTGTCGAACTGCATGATCCACGAAGGACGGCCCGCCATGTAACCCAGGCGGATGCCCGCAAGCCCGAGCTTCGAGACGGTCCGCACCACGACGACGTTATCGAACTCCGCCGCGCGCGGCATCCAGCTCTTGCCGGCGAACGGCTGATACGCCTCGTCGATTACCACGAGACTCTTGCGCGCCGCGTCGATCACGCGGGCCATGTCGGTGTCGTCGTAGAGCGTGCCGGTCGGGTTGTTCGGATACGCGAGGTACACGAGCGCCGGCTCGTGTTCTTCGACGGCGGCGATCAGCGCGTCGGCGTCGAGCGTGAAGTCCGCCTTCAGCGGCACGCCGATGAAGTCGAGATGCGCGAACTTCGCCGACATTTCGTACATCACGAAGCCCGGCACCGGCGCGACGACCTTCGCGCCCGGCTTCGAACACGCGACCGACATCATGCTGATCAGTTCGTCCGAGCCGTTGCCGAGCAGCACGTCGCACGCGTCGGGCAACTGCATCTTGCGCTTGATCTTCGAGAGCAAATCCGCCGGGCGTGGCGCCGGATAGCGATTCAGCGTGACGCCCGCGAGATGCGCGCCCAGACGTTTGGCGAGATCGGCGGGCAAGCTGTAGGGATTTTCCATCGCGTCGAGCTTGATGAGGCCCGTGGAGTCGGCCACGGGATAGCTCGTCATCGCGAGGACGTCGGGACGAATGATGTCTTGTGGTGTGGTCATGATTTCCCGGCGTCTCTCTCGCCGGTGGGGCGGCGGCTCTCAGGCCGCCTTGTTCATTCGGGCCGGCTTTTTTTTCAGCCGACGTTTTTCATCCGGTATTCCGCACTGCGCGCATGCGCCTGCAAGCCTTCGCCGTATGCCAGTTCCGCCGCGATTTCGCCGAGCGTCTGCGCGCCGTCCGCGCTCACTTCGATCACGCTCGAACGCTTCATGAAATCGTACACGCCGAGCGGCGACGAAAAGCGCGCGGTGCGCGACGTCGGCAGCACGTGGTTCGGGCCGGCGCAGTAGTCGCCGAGACTTTCGCTCGTGTAGCGGCCGAGGAACATCGCGCCGGCATTGTGAATCTGCGCGGCCCACTGATGCGGATCGAGCGCGGAAATTTCGAGGTGCTCCGGCGCGATGTCGTTGGCGATCAAGCACGCTTCGGCCATGTCCTTCACCTTGATGAGCGCGCCGCGATCTTCGAGCGAACGCTGAATGACATCGCGGCGCGGCATCGACGGAAGCAGTTCGACGATCGCATCCTCGACACGCTGGATGAAGTTGTCGTCCGGGCACAGCAGGATGGATTGCGCGAGCTCGTCGTGCTCGGCTTGCGAGAAGAGGTCCATCGCGACCCAGCGGGGATCGGTGGTGGCATCGCAGATGACGAGAATCTCGGACGGCCCCGCGATCATGTCGATGCCGACTGTGCCGAACACGCGGCGCTTCGCCGACGCGACATACGCGTTGCCCGGACCGCAGATCTTGTCAACCGCGGGCACGCTTTGCGTGCCGTACGCGAGCGCGCCGACCGCCTGCGCCCCGCCGATCGTGAACACACGGTCCACGCCGCCGAGCAGCGCCGCTGCGAGCACGAGCGGATTTTTCACGCCGTCCGGCGTCGGCACGACCATCACGATTTCCTTGACGCCCGCAACGCGCGCCGGAATCGCGTTCATCAAAACCGACGACGGATACGCCGCCTTGCCGCCCGGCACGTAGATGCCCGCGCGATCGAG
This sequence comes from Caballeronia sp. INML1, assembly GCF_023631085.1. Taxonomy (NCBI): domain Bacteria; kingdom Pseudomonadati; phylum Pseudomonadota; class Betaproteobacteria; order Burkholderiales; family Burkholderiaceae; genus Caballeronia; species Caballeronia sp. INML1. Next base: position 15,932 of record NZ_JALQDT010000038.1, read on the forward strand.
CGGCATGACTTTCTGGCCGAGCACGGTGCCGTCGGCTTCGGTGTATTGCCAGCTATGGCTGCCGCACTCGATGCGCTGCTTCTCGTGATAGCCGCGCACGCGCGCCGCCGCCGCTTCGAGCGCCGCGCGGCGCTTCGGCTCGAGCCCTTCGAGCGCGGCTTCCATTTCGGACAGCGGCAATTCGAGCGCCGCGACGCTCTCCGCCTTCAGACGATCGAACTTGTTGGTGTATTCGAGCACGGCCGCGTCGCCGCGCGCCTTCACATCCGCGAGAATTTGCGCGACCGAACGCTCGATTGCCTCGTCCTCGCTCGCTTCGAACGCGAGCACGGCACGCAGCGCCTTGTGAAAACCATCGGTGCTGGAATCGAGTTTGCGAATCTTGATAGACATGCTGGTTTTCCGTTTTGCTGGTGGCGCGCCGCGGCCTGCGGCTCGCCTAATTTCCTGTTGCGACGGTGGCGCGCTCGAAGGCGTCGAGGAACGGCTTGAGCGCCGCGCGCTTCAGCTTGAGCGCCGCCTGGTTCACGACGAGGCGCGATGAAATCTGCATGATCTCTTCGACCTCGACGAGATTGTTCGCCCGCAGCGTGCCGCCCGAACTGACCAGATCGACGATCGCATCCGCGAGCCCGACGAGCGGCGCGAGCTCCATCGAGCCGTACAGCTTGATCAGATCGACGTGGACGCCCTTCGCCGCGAAATGCTGACGCGCGGTCTCGGTGTACTTCGTCGCGACGCGCAAACGCGCGCCCTGGCGCACCGCGCTCGCGTAATCGAAGCCCGCCTTCACGGCCACCGACATCCGGCAACGCGCTATGTCCAGATCGATCGGCTGATACAGGCCGCTGCCGCCGTGCTCGATCAGCACATCCTTGCCCGCGACGCCGAAATCGGCCGCCCCGTATTCGACATAGGTCGGCACATCGGTCGCGCGCACGATGATCACGCGCAGATTCGGGTTCGTGGTCGGCAGGATCAGCTTGCGCGAACTCTCCGGATCTTCGGCCACCTGCACGCCGGCGGCGGCGAGCAGCGGCAGCGTTTCCTCGAAGATACGCCCTTTCGACAGCGCGAGCGTGAGGGGCGCGCTCGGCTCCACCGACGACGACGTCTGCGGCAGCGAGCTCATTGCTCGCTCCCGCCGCCCTTGATGCGGCGCACGTTCGCGCCGACCGCCGTCAGTTTCGATTCCATGCGGTCGTAGCCGCGATCCAGATGGTAGATGCGGTCGATCAGCGTTTCGCCGTCCGCGCACAACGCAGCGATCACGAGACTCGCGGACGCGCGCAGATCGGTTGCCATCACTTTCGCGCCGGAGAGTTGCTCGACGCCGCTGACGAGCGCCGTATTGCCGTCGATCGTGATGTTCGCGCCCAGGCGGTTCAGTTCCTGCACGTGCATGAACCGGTTCTCGAAGATCGTCTCGACCACTTGCGACGTGCCGTTCGCGATCGTGTTGAGCGCCATGAACTGAGCCTGCATGTCAGTCGGGAACGCGGGATATTCCGACGTGCGGATATTCACCGCGCCGGCGCGCTTGTCCATGCGCACGCGCATCCAGTCGTCGCCTTCCTCGATGCTGACGCCCGCTTCGCGCAGCTTGGCCGTCACGGCGTCCAGCAGGTGCGGGCTCACGCGGCGCAAGGTGACATCGCCGCCCGCGGCCGCGACCGCGCACAGGAACGTGCCGGCCTCGATGCGATCCGGCACGACGTCATGCTTTGCGCCATGCAGCCTGTCGACGCCCTGAATCACCAGACGATCAGTGCCGATGCCGTCGATCTTCGCGCCCATCTTCACGAGCAGATGCGCGAGGTCGCTCACTTCCGGCTCGCGCGCCGCGTTTTCGATCACCGTCTCGCCTTCGGCCAGCACCGCCGCCATCAGCAGATTTTCGGTGCCGGTGACGGTAATCATGTCGGTAATGATGCGCGCGCCCTTCAGACGCTTCGCGCGCGCTTCGATGAAACCGTGCTCGATGTTGATCTCGGCGCCCATCGCCTGCAGGCCCTTGATGTGCTGATCGACCGGACGCGCGCCGATCGCGCAGCCCCCGGGCAGCGACACCTTCGCCTCGCCGAAGCGCGCGACGAGCGGCCCGAGCACGAGAATCGACGCGCGCATCGTCTTGACCATTTCGTACGGCGCGATCAGCTTGTCGACTGTCGATGCATTGAGGCTCACGCGACCGTCGCCCGAGACTTCCGACTGCACGCCCATCTGGCGCAGCAGCTTGATCATCGTTCGCACGTCCTGGAGATTCGGCACGTTCGACAGATGGACGTCGTCGGCGGTGAGAAGGCTTGCGCAAAGAATGGGCAAAGCCGCGTTCTTCGCGCCCGATACGGTGATTTCGCCAGAGAGCTTCGCGCCCCCCGTGATGACCAATTTATCCATTGCTTGTCCTTCGACCGAGCTTCCTGCTGCGGAGCCGTTTTCGGCGCCGCGGTTATCTTGAATGAATCGCACTCTTTACTGCCTTTGTCTGCCGGTGATGCCGGTGTTACGTAAGTTGAGTCGTGTGACCTGATTGGCTTCGCCGGGTGGACTCAGGCCGATTTCCACTCGTCGGGGGTAAGGGTCTTCATGCTCAGCGCATGAATCTCCTCGCGCATGCGCTCGCCGAGCGCCGCATAAACCAGTTGATGACGCGCGATCAGCCGCTTGCCGACGAACGCATCGCTCACGATGGTCGCGAAAAAGTGCTGGCCGTCGCCTTCCACTTCGAGATGCTGGCAGGACAAGCCGCCAGCGATGTAGTCCTTCACCTGCTCCGGAGTCGGCAACATGGAAGTCTCCTTGAATTAGTGACGCAGCTTGTAGCCGCTCGCGAGCAATCGCACGGCGATCAGCGCCAGCACGGCCAGGAATCCGCCGACGATGCCGAGACTCACCAGCGGATTCACGTCGGAGAGGCCGAAGAAGCCGTAGCGAAAGCCGTCGATCATGTAGAAAAACGGATTCAGATGCGACACCGCGCGCCACAGCGGCGGCAGCGTATGTGTCGAGTAGAACACGCCGGAAAGAAACGTGAGCGGCATGATCAGGAAGTTCTGAAACGCGGCCAACTGATCGAACTTGTCGGCCCAGATGCCCGCGATCAAACCCAGCGTGCCGAGAATGCCCGAACCGAGGATCGCGAACGCAATGATGTAGAACGGCGCGGAAAAAGACATCGGGATGAACCATATCGTCACGATGAACACGCCGAAGCCCACGCACAGTCCGCGCACGACCGATGCCAGCACATACGCGAAGAACATCTCCCAATGCGCGATCGGCGGCAGCAGCACGAACACGAGATTGCCGGTGATCTTCGACTGGATCAGCGACGAAGAACTGTTCGCGAACGCGTTCTGAAGCACGCTCATCATGACGAGGCCGGGCACGAGAAAGCTCGTGTAGCCGACGCCGGGATACACCTGAACGTGCCCCGACAGCGCGTGGCCGAAGATGGTCAGATACAGCAGCGCCGTAACGACCGGCGCGAGGACGGTCTGAAACGAAACCTTCCAGAAGCGCAGCAGCTCCTTGTAGAACAACGTCTGGAAACCGCTCATGAAAGCCCCTCGATCACTTCCGGCTCGTTCATCACCTGCACGAACACGTCTTCCAGATCGGCCTTGCGCACTTCGATTTCATCGAACGTGCAGCCTGCCGCGCGGCATTTCGCGAGAATCGGCTCGACGTCGTCGTAGCTCGCGAGGCGCAGCAAGTGCTGCGCGCCCGACACCGCGTGCGGATCGACTTCGAGCGCGCGCAAGTCGGCGGGCAACGCTCCGTTCGAGAGCCGCAGATACAACTGCAGGCCCGAGAAACGCTGTAACAGCGTGCTCGTGCGTTCGAGCGCGACGACTTCACCGCGACGAAGCATCGCGAGCCGGTGGCACAGCGATTCGGCTTCTTCGAGATAGTGCGTCGTCAGAACGATGGTGTGACCTTCGCGATTCAGGCGCGAAATGAACTTCCAGAGCGTCTGGCGCAACTCCACATCGACGCCGGCGGTGGGCTCATCGAGCACGATCACGGGCGGACGATGCACGAGCGCCTGCGCGACGAGCACACGGCGCTTCATCCCACCCGACAGCGCGCGCGTATTGACGTCGGCTTTCTCGGTGAGATCGAGATTGGCCATGACCTCGTCGATCCAGTCGTCGTTGTTGCGCAAGCCGAAATAGCCCGACTGAATCCGGAGCGACTCGCGCACGGTGAAGAACGGATCGAACACCAGTTCCTGCGGCACGACGCCGAGCGCGCGCCGCGCCGCCCGGAAGTCGCTGACGACATCGTGGCCGCGCACGGAGATCGTGCCGCTATCGGCGCGCGCCAGACCGGCCAGAATGCTGATCAACGTGGTTTTGCCCGCGCCGTTGGGGCCGAGCAAGCCGAAGAACTCGCCCTCTTCCACCGTGAGGCTCACGCCTTTGAGCGCCTGGAGATCCTTGTAGCGCTTCCTGACGTTTCGGATTTCTATGGCTGACATTTAGACAGTGCGCGCGCCGCGCGCGGCCGCGCCTCGAGTGTGCGGATTTTCGCTTCACGGACCCGGGCTTGGACCAAAAAGGGCCGGGTTGGGGCCCGAAAAAAACGTTTGATTATAGGGCAAAGCGGCTGGGGCCGACTTCGGAGCGATCCTGATTGCGGCAGCGAAGCGCGCTGCCGCGTTCTGCATGAAAGTCAGAACAGGATCAATGTCGGAACGAGAGGAGCGTATCGACGCCGTAGGCTCGCGCGAGACTCACGAGCCCGGAAGGAAGATTGACGACGCCCAACGCGGCGCCGCGCGCGGTCGCGGCGCGCTGCCATGCAAGCAGCACGGCGAGCGCGGAAGAGTCGAACTGCGTAAGCGGCGCGCAATCGACTTCGGTCGCGCCTGCTGCGATGCGCGACAGACCCGAGTCGAGCGCCGCCTTCGCGCTCTCGTGGGTCAGGGTTGCGGCCGTCTGGAAACGGCCGCCTGTAGCTGCCGTGCTCACGATGCCTTGCCGCTCGCGAGCTGCTGGTTACGCTGCGTCAGGAACTGCAGCAGACCGCCCACGCCGTTCTGCGAGATCTGCTCGTTGAACTGCTGTTGATACGCCTGGATCAGCCACGCGCCGAGCACGTTGATGTCGTACACGCGCCAGCCTTGCGCCGTCTTGTACAGGCGATAGTCGAGCTCGACCGGCGAGCCGTTGTTCATCACGACCGAGCGGACCACGACGTCGGTGTCGTCCGGATTCGCGCGGAACGGCTTGTACTGCACCGTCTGGTTGCGCACCTGCGCGAGCGCGCCCGAGTATGTGCGGATCAGCAGCATCTTGAACTGCTCGACGATCTGCTTTTGCTGCTCCGGCGTCGCCGAATTCCAGTTGCGGCCCATCACGAGGCGCGTCGTGCGCGTGAAATCCGTGTACGGCAGGATCTTCTGGTTGACAAGCTCGGTGATCTTGTTGATATCGCCCGATTGGATCTTCGGGTCCGACTTGATCTCGTCGAGGACCTGCTGCGTCACCGTCTTGATCATCGTGTCGGGCGCGCTCGAATCGACGCTCTGTGCCGAGGCCACGCCGCAGACCGCTAGGAACATCGCGAAGAGGGGAAGAAGTAGAAGTTTTTTCATCACAGATCCTGCAAAAGTTGAGGCTTCGGTTTGAGCGCGCCGCCTGATCCGAGTTCAGGCGGCGCGGTATCGAAAGCGTAAGAAACGTCGTTAGATATGTTACCGCGCGTTAGCAAAACCCCGCTCAACGCAAGCGGAATGAAGGGAAACCGGATGGTGGCACATACTGGTTGCCCGGCACCGTGTTGCTGGTACCGCTCGCGGGCGTGGGCGCTGCGGCCGTGCCCGAAGCAGGGGCGGCGGCGCCCGGAACCGCTGTGGCCGATGCGCCTTGCGCGGGGGCCGCGCCCTCATCGCTGTAGTTCGGCAGCGGCGCTTCACCGTAATCCGGCATATTGCTTTCGCCGCCTGAGATCAGATACTGACGACGTTGCAGATAAGCGTTACGCACGAACGAGTACTTGTCGAGCGCGGCATCGGCGAGCACGTCGGTCGCGCCCAGCAGATTCGCGCGCACATTGATGAGGTTCACACCATAGAGCGCCCAGCTCACCGAATCCGGGCTCACATAGGTGAGCGGATTGCCGAAGTAGTCGACGACGAGACCGGCGGAATCCCGCACCGTGCTCGGCCCGAGCAGCGGCAGCACGACATACGGGCCGGCCGGCACGCCATAGTGGCCGAGCGTGAGGCCGAAATCCCCCGCGTGCTTCGGCAGCTTCGCGATGGTCGCCACGTCGAACAGGCCGCCGACGCCGAACACCGTATTGATCGCGACGCGCATGATGTCCGATACGCCATCCGCAACTTTCAACTGCAGCAGATTATTCGCGGCGATGTAGACGTCACCGATATTCGAGAAGAAGTTGGTCACGCTGTTGCGCACCGGCTCCGGCACCGCCCACACGTAACCCTTCGCCACCGGCTTCAACGCATACTGATCGACGGTATCGTTGATCTTGAACATTGTCCGGTTGTAGCTCTCGAGCGGGTCCCCTTTGGTCGGCGTCGTCACCGTCGCGCAGCCGGCGAGCGCGATTGCGCCCGCCACGATGATTGCGCGCCGCATCCCCATCGCCTGCATGCTGTTCTCCTTATTGAGCCGGTGCCGAAGCGGCGTTCGCCCCAGTGGCACCCGATGCGCCCATTGCGCTCGCCGCGCCCGGGAAAGCCGGTGCGGGCGCGGGCGCTGCCGGCGCCGCCGACGATTTCGAGGCGCCGGAATCCGCCGCCTTGTTGTAGAGGAACTGGCCGATCAGATTTTCGAGGACCACGGCCGATTGCGTCATCGTGATGGTGTCGCCGTTCTTCAGCATTTGATCGTCGCCGCCCGGCTCGAGGCCGATGTACTGCTCACCGAGCAGACCCGAGGTCAGGATCTTCGCGGACGAGTCCTTCGGAAACTGGTACTGCTTGTCGATATCGATCGTGACGACGGCCTGATAGGTGTTCGAGTCGAAGCCGATGCCGCCGACGCGCCCGACCGTCACGCCCGCGCTTTTGACCGGCGCGCGCGCCTTGAGCCCGCCGATGTTGTCGAACTTGAGTTTCACCGCGTAGGTTGGCTGGAACGACAGGGAGCTCATGTTGCCCGCCTTCAGCGCGAGAAAGAGCAGCGCCACGAAACCGAGCACCACGAAGAGGCCGACCCAAAAGTCGAGAGCAGTCTTTTTCATCGTCTTCCCAAAGAGAATCTTTTCGCAGATGGCGCGTGACGGTCTGTGCCCTTCACAACGCCCGCGCCGTGCCCGGCGCCTGCGCTTGGTCCATTAGCTGAACATCAATGCGGTCAGCAGGAAATCGAGCCCGAGTACGGCGAGCGACGCGTACACGACGGTTTTCGTCGTCGCGCGCGACACGCCTTCAGGCGTCGGTTTCGCCTCGTAGCCCTGGAACAGCGCGATGAACGTCACCGCGAAGCCGAACACGATGCTCTTGATGACGCCATTGCCGACATCACGCCACACGTCCACGCCGCCTTGCATCTGCGACCAGAAGGCGCCCGGATCGACGCCGATCAGCATTACGCCGACGACGTAGCCGCCGATAATGCCGACCGCGCTGAAAATGGCGGCCAGCACCGGCATGGCGATGATGCCCGCCCACATGCGCGGCGCGACGACCACCTTGAGCGGGTCGACGGCCATCATTTCCATCGCGGTGAGCTGCTCGCCTGCCTTCATGAGCCCGATTTCGGCGGTGAGCGACGTGCCCGCGCGCCCCGCGAACAGCAGCGCCGTGACGACCGGCCCGAGCTCGCGCACGAGCGACAGCGCAACGAGCAGGCCGAGCGCCTGCTCCGAGCCATAGCGGCTCAGCGTGTAGTAGCCCTGCAAGCCGAGCACGAAGCCGACGAACAATCCCGACACCGCGATGATGACGAGCGAATAATTACCGACGAAGTGGATCTGTTTCGTAACGAGGCGCGGGCGCCGCAACAGCGAAAAAAATTCGAACACGAGGCGCAGGAACATGCGCGTCGCGTAGCCTGCGGTGCCGAAACCGTCGAGCACCCAGCGTCCGAGCGCGCTGATCATGCCTGCCCTCCGATGCCGAAATCCGCGGCGAGCGACGTGCTCGCGTAGTGAAACTTGAACGGGCCGTCCGGCGTGCCGTCGATGAACTGCCGCACGGTCGGGTCCTGCGAAGCGCGCAGTTCCGCCGGCGTGCCTTCGGCGTGAATGCCGCCGTTCGCGATGAAATACACGTAGTCGGCGATGGCGAACGATTCAGGCACGTCGTGCGTGACGAGAATGGACGTTGCGCCGAGCGCGTCGTTGATCGTGCGAATGAGTTGCGCCGTGATGCCGAGCGAGATGGGATCGAGGCCGGCGAACGGCTCGTCGTACATCATGAGCTGGGGGTCCAGCGCGATCGCGCGGGCGAGCGCCACGCGGCGCGCCATGCCGCCCGAAATTTCCGACGGCGCGAGATCGCGCGCGCCGCGCAAACCGACTGCGTTCAGCTTCATCAGCACGAGATCGCGGACCAGCGCTTCGGGCAGATCGGTGTGCTCGCGCAGCGGAAACGCCACGTTCTCGAACACGGTCTGGTCGGTGAACAGCGCGCCGAACTGGAACAGCATGCCCATCTTTCGGCGCAGCGCGTAAAGGCCATCGCGCGTCTGCGCGCCGACGTCCTGTCCGTCGAACATGACCTGGCCGCGGCTCGCCTTCACGAGGCCGCCGACCAGACGCAAGGTCGTGGTTTTGCCGCAGCCTGAGCCGCCCATGACCGCGACCACCTGACCGCGCGTGAAGCGCATGTTCAGGTTCGACAGTACGAGCCGGTCGCCGTAGCCGAAATCGACGTCGCGCAGCTCTAGCAGAGTCTCGGAAGAAGCAGGCACTGGGTAAGAGATTCCGTTGACGCAAGAGGCCGAATTATAGGGCCTGCGCGCAATCGGTGCTTTGCCTAGGTCCTCGCTCCTTCGCTTTTGGGATTCTTTACCGTTGACCAGCAAACATTTGTTGCAACGACGAGACCGCCCCTGCCGCGTCCGGCGCCTCGGTGACCGCGCGCACGACCGCCGCGCTGCCGACGCCCGTTGCGAGGACGTCCGGCATCACGCCGGCGTCGATTCCGCCGATCGCAACGAGCGGTACGCGCCCCGAGAGAAGCTGCACGTAGCGTCTGAGCCGCGCGAGCCCTTGCGGCCTGGTCGGCATGACTTTGGTCGTGGTCGGGAAAACCGCGCCGAGCGCGAGATAGCTTGGCTTGAAATGCAGCGCGCGCAGCATCTCGTAATAGCCGTGCGTCGACAGTCCGAGTCGCACGCCGGCCTTTGCGATCGCGTTCAGATCGGCCGTCTGCACGTCTTCCTGGCCGAGATGCACACCGTACGCGCCCGCGGCGATCGCTTCGCGCCAATGATCGTTGATGAAAAGTTGCGCATCATGCCGGCGCCCTGCCTCGACCGAGCGTGCGATTTCGCGCCGCAAGTCGTCGGTACTGGTCGATTTGCGGCGCAATTGCGCGGTGCGCACGCCGAACTCCAGCACGCGTTCGACCCAGTCCGCGCTCGGCAGCACCGGATACAGGCCGAGCCGATCAGGACAAGCCGGAAAGCCGCCTTCGGGCGCCGCCGGCAGATCGGCGACACGCGGGAACGTCGCGAAATCGACGGGCCAGGCGTCGGCCTTGTTCTCGTCGCCCGCGCGCCAGGCGAGCGCGAGCGTGAGCGCGTCGTGCGGTTCGAAGTTGCAATCGAGGAAAGCGGCCAGAGCGGCCAGCCAATCGTCGGCCCATTCGCCTTCCAGCGCGAAGCGTTCGTCGCCGCGATACAGCGTGACCCGCCCTTCGCGTGCATCGAGCACGGCTGCGCCGCTTTTTGCGAGCCGGGCGGCGTCCGCGTCGTGCGCCTCGATAACGATCAGATCGCCGGCCTTCGGCGATTCCGGCGCGGTCAGGCAAATGCGCCAGCGCGTTTCAGCCGCGGGCCATGCGCCGAGACGCGCGCGAATCCGCTCGGCGACTTCGATCAACTCGTCGGCGGGCGGCCAGAAAACTTCGTGATTCAGCAAGCTCATGCCGCGCCTCCGTCCTGATGCCAGAACGGCATGCCGACGACCGGCGTGCTCGCCTGCGCGCTGTCGCGCTCGGCCATCGGCCCGGCGAGGAATGCCGTGCGTCCCGCTTCGACGCCGAGCGCGAAGGCTCGCGCCATCTGCGGCGGGAAAGTCGCCTGCGATACGGCCGTATTGAGCAGCACGCCGTCGAAGCCCCATTCCATCACCTGGCAGGCGTGCGACGGCACACCGAGACCGGCATCGACGATCAGCGGCACATCCGGCAGCCGCTCGCGCAGCGTGCGCAGCCCGTACGGATTGGTGACGCCCTTACCGGTGCCGATCGGCGCGCCCCACGGCATCAGCGCCTCGCAGCCCGCATCGAGCAGACGCCGGCCGATCACCAGGTCCTCCGTGCAATACGGCAGCACCTTGAAGCCCTCTCGAATCAGCTTCGCCGCCGCTTCGACGAGGCCGATCGGATCGGGCTGCAGCGTGTAATCGTCGCCGATCAGCTCCAGCTTGATCCAGGGCGTTTCGAAGACTTCGCGCGCCATGCGGGCGGTCGTGAGCACCTCGTCGACGCTCTGGCAGCCGGCCGTGTTGGGAAGCAGTGCGACGCCGTGGCGCTTCAAAACATCGAAAAAGCCGGCTTCGCCCGTTTCCGACTGGCGGCGCAACGCGACCGTGACCATGCCTGGCCGAGCGGCGTCGATGGAGTCGGAAAGCGATTGCAGCGACGGATAACGCGAGGTGCCGAGCAGCACGCGGCTCGGAAAGGTCTCGCCGTAGAGCGTGAGAACGTCGGCGGTGGAGATGGTCATGATTCGATCCTTCGGTTCGGAGTTCAGCCGCCCGCGACGGGCGACACGACATCGAGCTTGTCGCCGGCGGCGAGCGTTTTCGTGGCGTGCTCGCCGCGCGCCACGAACTGGCCGTTCAAGGCGACTGCGAATGGCGGCTTCGCGCCGAATGCGGCGAGCGCTTGAGTGACGGTGACGTCGTCGGGCAAATCGAAGACGCGCTGATTGATATGGATGTTCATGGCTTTGGTCTCTTGCTCAATGCGACAGCGCGGGCGCGACCGAGAACGCGCCGTGCAGCAGCTCGGGCCAGCGCGCGGCGCCGCGGAAATCGGCGAAGGTCCCGGCATCGGCGACGTCGCCAGAAACGAGCGCCTCCGCTAGACAGCTCGCCACATCCGCGACTTCGGGCGCGATCATGAAGCCGTGGCGGTACAGGCCGTTCACGCGCACGGTCCGCGCCCCGTCCCAGACGATGGCCGGCCGATGATCCGGCAAGGTCGGCCGGCAATGCGAATTCAGTTCAAGGATGCGCGCCTCGCCGAAGCCCGGATGCACGGCGAAAGCGGCGCTCAGCAGTTCCAGCGCCGAGCGCACGCTTACGGGCGACATGTCTTCTCCTTCCACTTCCGTCGCGCCGATCACGTACAGATCGTTCTCCTTGGGCGCGATATAGAGCGGATAGCGCGGATGCAGCAACCGCACGGGCCGCGAAAGCCCAATGCCCGGCGCATGCACGCGCGCGACTTCGCCCCGGATGCCGCGCAGTGCGGGCCACGCGGGTTTTGCGCCCAAGCCGCGGCAATCGATGATCCAGCGGGCGTCGGGCATGGCGTCGACCGGCGTGTTCCAGTATGTGCGCACGCCGCGCGCCGTGAGGCCGGCCGCGAGCACGCTCAAGGCCTGCCGGTTATCCAGCTGACCCTCGTTCGGCAGCAGCCAGCCCTGCGCGAAGCGCGTTCCCAGTGCCGGTTCGGCTTGCGCGACCTGCGCGCCCGCGAGCTTGACGAACCCGCCATCGAGCAAGTCGGCGGGCGAATTGGCGCGCAAGCGGCGCTCGAACAGCGGCGCCTCCGCGCGATCCGCGCCGTGCCAGACGACGAGCGTTCCGTTGCGCTGAAAGAAGACCGGCTCGGGCAATTGCGCGATGAGACGCGGCCAGCGTTCGAGCGACGCCGCCCCGAGCCCGACGACGAGCGGCTCCGCGCTCGCCGCCTCGGCGAGCGGCGCTAGCATCGCGGCGGCGACCCACGCAGCCGACTGCGTGCCCGCTGCGTCGCCGCGTTCGTAGAGCGCGACGTCATGGCCCGCGCCAGCGAGTTGCCAGGCGATGAGCCGCCCGACGAGCCCGCCGCCGACGACGGCGAAATCCTCCCGGCGCGGTGCGCCCTGTTCGATCCTGTTCAATTCGCTGTCTCCAAAGGGCGCGACGCTGCACTGTACGAGGAGACGAAGTACGCGATCTCGACCGTGCGGGCGCGGCGCCGCATCACAAGGACGAAATCAGCGGAGAGACCGGCTCGGCATGGATGAAACGTGCCGGGCGGAAAGAAAATACTGGAAGAGACTGGAGGAATGGCGCGTGACTCGCGCGTTCTCCGGAAACTTCCCTCGCCGGTATTACCCGGATCGGGTGCAAAGGGTCTCTCTCAGCCTCGCCGCGCTGCCGACCGTTCCGGCCGCCGATGCGCGCGAAGCACCCCTGTTTCGTCGAGGATCATTAAAACATGAAAGGCGAAGGCGCTGCAAACCGGGATTGCCCGCCTTTTATCGCCCGCGCCGGCACTCTGGCACAATGCCGCGAACACGGTTCGCCGCACGATCGCGCGAAATTAAGCGGACGTTAAGACAATCCCGGAACAATTCGCGGGGCCGGAAAAAGCGCGCGCGACCTGGCCGCGGACGTAACAATCGGGCGCCCCGGGGCGCATCAGCAGGAAGCTCATGACCAACATTCGTACCGAAAGCACACAGCAGAAGGCCGACGAAGTCTCGGCGTGGAGCCTCATCAAGCCGTACTGGGTTTCCGAGGAGCGCGGTGTCGCGTGGGGTCTGCTCGTCGCGATCATCGCGATCAACATGACGGTCGTGTGGATCAATGTCCGGCTCAATAGCTGGAACGCCGACTTCTATAACGCGCTGCAGAACAAGAACGTCAGGGACTTTCCTCATCTGCTGCTGATCTTCACGGGCCTCGCGTTCGCGTACATCCTGCTCGCGGTGTATGGGCGTTATCTGCGGCAGATGCTCGCGTTTCGCTGGCGGCAGTGGCTCACCAACAGGTTTCTGGAGCAATGGCTCGGCGACAAGGCGTTCTATCGCATCGAGCGCGATCGCCTCGCCGACAACCCCGACCAGCGTATTTCCGACGACCTGCAGTCCTTCGCCACCACCACGCTTTCGCTGTCCCTCGACCTGCTTTCGACGCTCGTCACACTCGTTACCTTCATCACGATTCTCTGGACCATCGCGGGCGCGCTCACCTTCTCGCTCGGCGCCACACCGGTCACGATTCCCGGCTACATGGTGTGGGCCGCCGCGCTCTACGCGATTCTCGGTTCGCTGATCATCCAGAAGGTCGGGCATCCGCTCGTGTCGATCAACTATCAGCAGCAGAAAGTCGAAGCGGATTTTCGCTTCGGGCTGATTCGCGTGCGCGAAAACGCCGAGCAGATCGCGTTCTACGATGGCATCTCCACCGAAACCGCCAACGCAAAGACCATCTTCCAGCGCATCCGCGACAACTGGTGGCTCATCATGAAGTACACGAAGCGCATGACTTTCGTGTTGAGCTTCTACGGACAGATCGCGATCATCTTTCCGATCATGGTCGCCGCGCCGCGCTACTTCGCGGGCGCGTTTTCGTTCGGCGTGCTGATGCAGATTTCATCGGCGTTCGGCACGGTCAGCGATTCGTTTTCATGGTTCATCAACAGTTATTCGACGTTGGTCGAATGGCGCGCCACCGTCAACCGTCTGCGCGAATTCAAGCGCGTGATGCGCTCGACGCATATCCGCGAGGAAACGTCGCCGGCGACGGAGCACGGGGGCATTAACCTGCACTACACGAGCACGCCGTCGCTCACGACGAACGGCCTCATGCTCGCGCTTCCCAACGGTACGCCGCTCTCGCGCGTGGCGAACGTGTCGATCGAGCCGGGCTCGCGCTGGCTCGTCGTCGGGCCGTCGGGATCGGGCAAGAGCACGTTGATGCGCGCGCTGGCGGGCTTGTGGCCGTTCGGCGACGGCACGATCGACGCGCCCGTCGACGCAAAGATGATGTTCATCCCGCAGATGAGCTATCTGCCGATCGGGACGCTGCGTGCGGCGCTTTCGTATCCGTCGCCCGGCGGCACCTTCAGCGACGACGAATCGCGCGAAGTGCTGCGCATGTGCAATCTCGAAGCTTATGCGGATCGGCTGGACGAAAGCGCGCACTGGGCGCGGAGCCTGTCGCCGGGCGAGCAGCAGCGTCTCGCCGCGGCGCGCGTACTGCTCCACAAGCCCGACTTCGTGTTCCTCGATGAAGCGACCAGCGCGCTCGACGCCGAGAACGAACTGCATATCTACAACACGCTCGTCGAGCGGCTGCCGAAGGCGGCGATTCTGAGTGTGGCGCATCGCGAGTCGGTGGCGATGTTCCATGACTACAAGATCGAGATCGAGCGGGCGATGGCGGAGGTTTGATCCGCGCCGCAGCCAAAACAAAAAGGCCACGCAACCGCGTGGCCTTCGCATCGATGCCCGGCGCCTTATCGCGGCAACTCGCTCGACCCCATCAGATACGCATCGACCGATCGCGCGCACTGACGTCCTTCGCGAATCGCCCAGACGACCAGTGACTGACCACGGCGCATGTCACCCGCCGTGAACACCTTGTCCGCCGATGTGTAATACGCCTTGTCGCCTTCGGTTGCGGCACGCACATTCCCGCGCGCATCCTTCTCGACGCCGAACGCCTCCAGCACCGGCGAAACCGGCTGCGTAAAGCCCATCGCGAGCAGCACGAGATCGGCCTTCAGTTCGAATTCGGAATTCGGCACTTCCTGCATCTTGCCGCCCTTCCACTCGACGCGCACCGCGATCAGCTTCTCGACCTTGCCGTTCTTGCCTTCGAAGCGCTTCGTCGCCACGGACCAGTCGCGATCGCAACCTTCCTCATGCGACGACGACGTGCGCAGCTTGATCGGCCAATACGGCCAGACGAGCGGCTTGTTCTCTTCCTCGGGCGGCTGCGCGAGCAGTTCGAACTGCGCCACGCTCTTTGCGCCGTGACGATTCGACGTGCCCACACAGTCGGAACCCGTATCGCCGCCGCCGATCACGACCACATGCTTGCCCTTCGCCAGCAGTTGATCCGTCAGCTTGTCGCCGGCGTTGACCTTGTTCTGCTGCGGCAGGAATTCCATTGCATAGTAGATGCCTTCCAGCTCGCGACCCGGCACCGGCAAATCGCGCGGCGTTTCCGAGCCGCCCGCGATCACGACCGCGTCGAACTGTTCCTTTAGCTCGTCCGGCGTGATCGTTTCCTTCGCCGTGTTGCCGATGTACGCCGGCAACGGATCACGACCGATGAACACGTTCGTGCGGAACGACACGCCCTCCGCCTCCATCTGACGCATGCGGCGGTCGATCAGCCACTTCTCCAGCTTGAAGTCGGGGATGCCGTAACGCAACAGACCGCCGATGCGATCGTTCTTCTCGAACACGACCACTTCGTGCCCCGCGCGCCCGAGCTGTTGCGCGGCCGCGAGGCCCGCGGGGCCCGAACCGACGACCGCGACCTTCTTGCCCGTCTTGTGCTTCGGCGGCTGCGGCACGACCCAGCCCTCGGCGAATGCCTTGTCGATGATCGCGTGCTCGATCGACTTGATGCCGACCGGATCGTCATTGATGCCGAGCGTGCAAGCCGCTTCGCACGGCGCCGGACAAATGCGGCCCGTGAACTCCGGGAAGTTGTTGGTCGAGTGCAGCACGTTGATCGCGCTCTTCCAGTCCTGCTGGAACACGAGATCGTTGAAATCCGGAATGATGTTGTTGACCGGACAGCCGTTGTTGCAGAACGGGATGCCGCAATCCATGCAGCGCGCGCCTTGAATCTTGGCGTCTTCATCCGTCAGTGCGGCGACGAATTCCTTGTAATGCTTGACGCGGGTCAGCGGTGCTTCGTATGCCTCGTGGCGGCGTTCGAATTCGAGAAAACCGGTTGCCTTGCCCATTTCTTTCTCTGTGTACAGTGAGGGACCTGCTTCCCGACGCGCTCGCATCGGGAAGGCCTTCTATATATAAAACCGCTTCAAGCCGCGATGGCGTCTTTCGACTTTTTCGCGCCGAGCTCGGTGAGCGCGCGCTTGTACTCGGTCGGGAACACCTTGACGAACTGGCGGCGAGCCGAATCCCAGTTCTCGAGCAGCGACTTCGCACGCGGCGAGCCGGTGAACTGGAAGTGACGCTCGATCAGGCCCTTGAGCAGTGCTTCGTCCGTCTTGCCGCCGTGCCACAGCGCGCGATCCACCGTGCGCTCCTGTTCGGCCTGCTGCAGCACCGGATCGAGCGCGACCATCGACTTGTTGCACTTGCCCGCGAACATGCCGTCCGGGTCGTACACGAATGCGATGCCGCCAGACATGCCCGCCGCGAAGTTGCGGCCCGTCTCGCCGAGCACGACCACCGTGCCGCCCGTCATGTATTCGCAGCCGTGATCGCCCGTGCCTTCGACGACCGCCGTTGCGCCCGAGTTGCGCACGCAGAAGCGCTCGCCCGCCACGCCGCGGAAATACGATTCGCCTTCGATCGCGCCGTACATCACCGTGTTGCCGCAGATGATGTTTTCCTCGGACTTGCCGCGGAAGTCGTTGGTCGGGCGAATGATGATGCGTCCGCCCGACAGGCCCTTGCCGACATAGTCGTTGCCGTCGCCGACGAGATCCAGCGTGACGCCCTTCGCAAGGAATGCGCCGAAGCTCTGGCCGGCCGTGCCCTTCAACTGGATGTGGATCGAGTCGTCGGGCAGGCCGTCGTGACCGTGCTTCTTCGCGATGAGACCGGACAGCATCGCGCCGACCGTGCGGTTCACGTTGCGCACCGGCTGGATGAACGAGACATGCTCGCCCTTCTCGATCGCCGCCTTCGATTTCTCGATCAGCACGTGATCGAGCGCCTTGTCGAGCCCATGATCCTGCACGTCGACATGCTTGCGCGCGACGTCCTCACCGACCGGCACCTGATAGAAGATGCGCGAGAAGTCGAGACCCTTCGCCTTCCAGTGTTCGATGCCCTTCTTCATATCGAGCAGATCGACGCGGCCGATCAGATCGTCGAACTTGCGGATACCGAACTGCGCCATGATTTCGCGCACTTCTTCCGCAACGAAGAAGAAGAAGTTGACGACGTGCTCCGGCTGCCCTGAGAACTTTGCGCGCAGCACCGGATCCTGCGTCGCGACGCCGACCGGGCACGTGTTCAGATGGCACTTGCGCATCATGATGCAGCCTTCGACGACGAGCGGCGCCGTCGCGAAGCCGAACTCGTCCGCGCCGAGCAGCGCGCCGATCACGACGTCGCGGCCGGTCTTCATCTGGCCGTCGGCCTGCACGCGGATGCGTCCGCGCAGCCGGTTCAGCACGAGCGTCTGCTGCGTTTCGGCGAGGCCGAGTTCCCACGGCGTGCCCGCGTGCTTCAGCGACGACAACGGCGATGCGCCCGTGCCGCCGTCGTGACCCGCGATCACGACGTGATCCGCCTTCGCTTTCGCCACACCGGCGGCAACCGTGCCGACACCGACCTCCGACACCAGCTTCACCGAAATGCTCGACGACGAGTTCACGTTCTTCAGATCGTGAATCAGTTGCGCGAGGTCTTCGATCGAATAGATGTCGTGGTGCGGCGGCGGCGAAATCAGGCCGACGCCCGGCACCGAATACCGCAGCTTGCCGATGTAATCGGACACCTTGTGGCCCGGAAGCTGACCGCCTTCGCCCGGCTTCGCGCCCTGCGCCATCTTGATCTGGATCTGGTCCGCCGACGACAGATATTCCGCCGTCACGCCAAACCGGCCCGACGCGACCTGCTTGATCTTCGAGCGCAGCGAATCGCCGTCCTTCAGCGGGATGTCGGTGATGACTTCCTTGCCGATGATCGATTGCAGCGTGTCGCCGTTCTTGATCGGAATGCCGCGCAGTTCGTTGCGATAACGCGTTTCGTCCTCGCCGCCTTCGCCCGTGTTCGACTTGCCGCCGATGCGGTTCATCGCGACAGCGAGCGTGGCGTGCGCTTCCGTGCTGATCGAGCCGAGCGACATCGCGCCCGTTGCGAAGCGCTTGACGATGTCCTTCGCCGATTCGACTTCGTCGAGCGGAATCGCCTTCGACGGCTCGACCTTGAACTCGAACAGGCCACGGAACGTCATGTGACGCTTCGTCTGGTCGTTGATGATGTGCGCGTATTCCTTGTACGTCTGATACGAGTTGCTGCGGGCCGAATGCTGCAGCTTGGCGATCGCGTCCGGCGTCCACATGTGCTCTTCGCCGCGCACGCGGTACGCATACTCGCCGCCCGCGTCGAGCATGGTCGCGAGGACCGGGTTGTCGCCGAATGCGTCGCGATGCAGGTGGATCGCCTCTTCCGCCACTTCGAAAAGGCCGATGCCGCCGACCTTCGTCGCCGTGCCCTTGAAGTACTTCTCGACCAACTCCGTCGACAGGCCGACGCCTTCGAAGATCTGCGCGCCGGTGTAGGACATGTACGTCGAAATGCCCATCTTCGACATGACCTTCAACAGGCCCTTGCCGACCGCCTTCGTGAAGTTGTAGATGACCTTGTCGGCCGAAAGATCGCCCTTCAGGCCTTCGGCCATGTTGGCGAGCGTTTCGAGCGCGAGGTACGGGTGAACGGCTTCCGCGCCGTAGCCCGCGAGCAGCGCGAAGTGATGCGTCTCGCGCGCCGAGCCCGTTTCCACGACGAGACCCGTGCTCGTGCGCAGACCGTGCGCGACGAGATGCGAGTGAATCGCCGAGGTGGCGAGCAGCGCCGGGATGGCGACGTTGTCACGGTCCATCTTGCGATCGGACACGATCAGAATGTTGTAGCCGGACTTCACGGCATCGACCGCTTCCGCGCACAGCGACGCGATGCGTGCCTCGATACCTTCCTTGCCCCACGCCACCGGATAGCAGATGTTCAGTTCGTACGAGCTGAACTTGCCGCCGGTGTATTTGTCGATCGCGCGGATCTTCGCGATGTCCTTGAAGTCGAGCACGGGCTGCGACACTTCGAGACGCATCGTCGGATTGATGTTGGTCGTGTCGAGCAGGTTCGGCTTCGGACCGATGAACGAGTTGAGCGACATGACGAGGTTCTCGCGGATCGGATCGATCGGCGGGTTCGTCACTTGCGCGAACAACTGCTTGAAATAGTTGTAGAGCGTCTTGTTCTTGTTCGACATGACCGCGAGCGGCGAGTCGTTGCCCATCGAGCCCACGGCCTCTTCGCCCGACTGCGCCATCGGCGCCATCAGGAACTTGAGGTCTTCCTGCGTGTAGCCGAACGCCTGCTGACGATCGAGCAGCGCGGCGGCTTCGCGGCGTTGCGTTTCGACGTCTTCGGCCTTCGGCTCGATCTCGTCGAGCTTGATGCGCACGGCGTCGATCCAGCTCTTGTACGGCTTCGCGTTGGACAGGTTGTCCTTCAGTTCCTTGTCCTCGATGATGCGGCCCTGCTCCATGTCGATCAGGAACATCTTGCCCGGCTGCAGACGCCACTTCTTGACGATCTTCGATTCGGGAATGGGCAGCACGCCGGATTCCGACGCGAGGATCACGAGGTCGTCGTCGGTGACGAGATAGCGCGCCGGACGCAGGCCGTTACGGTCGAGCGTAGCGCCGATCTGGCGGCCGTCCGTGAACGCGATCGCGGCCGGGCCGTCCCACGGCTCCATCATCGCGGCGTGATATTCGTAGAACGCGCGACGGTTGTCGTCCATCAGCGTGTGCTGTTCCCAGGCTTCCGGGATCATCATCATCATTGCGTGGACGAGCGGGTAGCCGGCCATCACGAGCAGTTCGAGACAGTTGTCGAACGACGCCGTGTCCGACTGGCCCGGATAGATCAGCGGCCAGAGCTTCGGCAAGTCGTCGCCGAGCACGTAGGACGCGATCGCGCCGGTGCGCGCGTTCAGCCAGTTGACGTTGCCCTTCACGGTGTTGATTTCACCGTTGTGCGCGATCATCCGGTACGGGTGCGCCAGTTCCCACGCAGGGAACGTGTTGGTCGAGAAGCGCTGGTGCACGAGTGCGAGCGCCGACACGACACGCTCGTCCTGCAGGTCGCGGTAGTACACGCCGACCTGACCCGCCAGCAGAAGACCTTTGTAGACGACGGTGCGCGACGACATCGACGGCACGAAATATTCCTTGCCGTGCTTGAGCTTGAGCGCCTGAATGCGATGGCTCGCCGTCTTGCGGATGATGTACAGCTTGCGCTCGAGCGCGTCCGTCACGACGATGTCCTTGCCGCGGCCGATGAAAATCTGGCGGATCAGCGGCTCGCTCGCCTTCACGGTCGGCGAAATCGGCATGTTGGAATCGACGGGCACGTCACGCCAGCCCAGCACCACCTGGCCTTCGGCCTTCACCGTGCGCTCGAGCTCCTGCTCGCACGCGAGACGCGACGCATGCTCCTTCGGCAGAAAAATCATGCCGACGCCGTATTCGCCAGCCGGCGGCAACGTTACGCCCTGCTTGGCCATTTCTTCGCGATAGAAACCGTCCGGCACCTGGATCAGGATGCCGGCGCCGTCGCCCATCAGCGGATCGGCGCCGACCGCGCCGCGGTGATCGAGATTTTCGAGAATCTTGAGACCCTGCTGAATGATCTCGTGGCTCTTTTTCCCCTTGATATGGGCGACGAAGCCGACGCCACAGGCGTCATGCTCGTTCGCAGGGTCGTACATGCCCTGCGCGGCGGGAAGCGAACCGGCTGCCGGTTGCTGATGATCGTTCATGGGGACACCGTCTCTACTGTGAGGGGCCGACTCGGCCGTTGAACCATTTTCTTGTCGCTCGCGACCGTTTTTTCAACTGGATGTGTCACGAAGCACGGTCATGCGCGGCACGCTGCACCGCGGCAATTGCCGGAAATCGAAATATACGCGACGAATCAAAAAGATGGCAAATAAAACGTGATGATGTGACACCAATTATCGCTATGGTGCAAAGACGCCCCAATATATTAGGGGCATATCATCCGGCATCAAAAAGAAACGGCGAAGCTCGAAAAATCGAGACGCCGTTTCATTTTTCAGCTTCACGTGTGCCGCCCAAGGCCGTTATTGGGGCTGTGGGGTTTCGCGGATCTTTCGCGGACGTCCGCGCGGCAGCGGCGACACCCGACGGTTGGCTGCATGCGACGCCCATTCGCGATAGGCATCGCTGCCCAGTACCCAGCCTTTGAGTGTCGCTTGCAGAAGACGATTGGCTTCGCGCTCGTCGAGCGATTGTTCGCACAGTTCTTTGTAGGCGTGCTGGCGTTCGAACGGCGTGTTGCCGAGCGACCAGAAGAGCGGATGGTCGGTAATCAGGCCGTCCAGTGTAAGCCCGACATGATGACGGAAGCTGGACCACTTGTAGTCCTGCGGGGCCGCGACCAGTTGCGCGCGCACGGGCGCCATTTCGACGACGCGCGTGGCGAGCAAAAAGTAACGTTCGCCCTCGATGACCGTGGCACGATAGCGCCCTTCCCAAAGCGTGCCGCGTCGCGTGTAACGGCGATTGAAGTGCGCGACGTAACGACGTCCGACTGCTTGCATCGCTTTGGGCAAGCTGGACTCGTCGCGTGGCGTGACAAGCAGATGCACCGCTTGCGGCATCAGCGCATAGGCATGGATGGAGAGGTGATGATCACGTGAAGCAGTCCTCAAGCAGTCGATGAAGAGCTCGTAGTCCTGGTCGTCGACGAAGGCGGGTTGCTGGTCGAGACCACGCAGGATGACATGCTGCGGCTGTTCGGGAACGTAGAGTCGTGCAAGCCGTGCCATTCTGGATATTCCGTTGGTCGCATTTGTGATACCCCGATCGGGGGCCTTTCGGAGCCGTTACGGTGGCGCGGACAAACGCATGCAAGTGCCGTGCAACGAGGCCCCAAAGCCGCTCTTTGCCCTAGGGAAAATGCTCTACGGCATCGCTATGGTTTATGTGAAATGTTGTGTTCATAATGAGCGTGCTTTTTCGGAGGAGCACAAATTGAAAATAAAACAAGTCATCACGGGGATTGCGGCATTAGCATGTGTGTCCACCGCGGCACATGCGCAATCTGCTGGATCCTTCTATGCAACAGCAGGCTGGTTTCACTTTGCCCCGCAAGACAGCAGTGGTCCGCTCAAAGAAACAAGTGTAGGCGGATCTCCGGTCAATATCGATGTTCCCGGCACCGGCGCCGGCATCTCGAGCGCTGACACGGCCGGCTTCACATTGGGCTACTTCGCCACCGACCACATCGCGGCCGAACTCGAAATGGGCGTGCCGCCCACGTTCGATCTTGAAGGCACAGGCACCTTCTCGCAGTACGGCAAGCTCGGCAGCGCGAAGCAGTGGAGCCCGACGCTGCTGTTCAAATACTTCTTCAACGCACCTACGGCGAAGTTCCGTCCGTTCGTGGGCCTTGGTGTAACGCGGACCTGGTTCACCGACGCTCAGATCACGAACCAGCAATTCGAAGGCTCGGTACTGCATGGTCCGACCACGGTCGACACGGATAGTTCTTGGGCGCCCGTGTTTAACGTCGGTGCGACTTACAATTTCACAGAACACTGGTTCGCCGGATTTTCCGTGTCGTTCATCCCTTTGAAGGCCACGGCGAAGCTGAACACACAGGCTCAAACGCCTGTCGGCACGCTCAACGTGCAGTCGCAGGCAAAAATCACGCTCAACCCGATCGTCACATATTTGCGCGTTGGCTATCGCTTCTAAAGTCAAACTGCGCACGGGCATGTAACGACCGTAAAAGCGCGACTGCGAAAACAAAGAAAATGCCGGCATGATTAACTCGTGCCGGCATTTTCTTTTTGCACGCACTTGTAAATGTGACCTCCGCAAGAAGGAAGCGCTCGCACTTCTTACGCGTCCGCACGCACATCGAATATGTCGCGGTCGCGCTTACCGAGGCGTTGCGCAATGTCGAAGCACCGGCATCGAATTTGCTGCATTATGGATTTTCCCCGCCACCTCGGCGGGCCGTCCACGATTCATCCATCGGAGCGATCTATGAACGCACTGCCTAACACGCGAGACGCCATCGGAGATTCATGGAGCACCACGAGCCGCCGCGCACGCCGCATGGCGCGACACGGCCGTGAAGCGGCCGAGGACATCGGCTCCGAACTCCGCGCGCTGCTCAGCGAGCTTGAAAGCACTTTGGCCCAAGGCACATCGGCCGATGCGGCTGCGCTGCGCGCGCAGATCGGCGAGCGCCTCGACAGCGCCCGCGCACGCCTTAACGATACCCACGCAGCACTACGCGAGCGCGCCGGCGCGGCGCTCGGAGACGCGGACGCCTACCTTCACGAAAAGCCCTGGCAGACTATCGCGCTCGTCGGCGGACTGGCGCTGGTCGCGGGCGTGTTGCTCGCGCGGGCGCGCTGACGCTTCAATCGGCCGACGTTTCCAGAAAATCCGCGCCAATGATGTCGATGCGGTCTGTGCAGATCGCATCGACTCCCCATTGCGCAAGCAGGCGCGCGCGCGCCGGCTCGTTCACTGTATAAGCGAGGATGCGCAAGCCTGCATCCTTGATTTCCGTGACGAGCGTCTCGTCGAGTGCGCGATGATTCACATGCAGCGACACGCACGACAGCGCCGCCGTCTGCGCGCGCCAGTTCTCCGGAACATGTTCGTACAGCATGCCCCGAGGAAGATTCGGCGCGACATCGCGCGCGGCTTCGAGCGCCGCATATGAAAACGATGACAACAGCGGCGCGGGTTCGGCATCCGCCCATAACCGCGCTGCCTCGCGTGCGACGAGCACGCCTGTTTCCACGTCCCGCCCCTGACTCGGCTTGATCTCGATGTTCACCGCAAGCCCATGTTTCGCGCATCGTTCGTGCACTTGCGCAAGCGTCGGCATGCGCGCGTTGGCGAACTCCGCACTGAACCAGGTGCCCGCATCGAGCGCGCGCAGTTCTGCGTAAGACATCGCTTTCGCCGCGCCGCGCCCGTTCGACGTGCGGTCTACCGCGTCGTCGTGCAGCAGGAAGACGACATCGTCAGCGGAGAGCTTCGCGTCGAATTCGATCATCTTGTGACCGAAGCGCGCGCCCACGTCGATCGCTTCGAGCGTGTTCTCCGGCGCGAGCTTGCCGCCGCCCCGATGCGCGACGATCGCGGGATAGGGCCAGGTTCTCATCGCATATGCTCCATTCAATTGGCGCGCAGTCCCGCCGCCGCATCGAAGAAATGCAGATGCCGCGCGGGCAACGACACCCTCAGCCGCTCGCCGCGCTGCGGACGATGTTCATGCGGCAAGCGCGCCGCCACGTCGTGCTTGCCCCACTTGCCGTGCGCGAGATTGTCCGCGCCGAGCAGTTCGGCCGAATCGACGTCGAGCGTCGCGCCCGGCGCGTCGTGGTTGCCGGGCGTCATGTGCTCCGGACGAATGCCGACGATCCACTCGCGCCCATACATTGCGCTTGTCACGCTGCTCGCGCCCGCGACCGGCAGCTTCGGCCCGTCGCCCGCAACATCGAAGGTCGATCCGTCTTCGGACAGACGGCCTTCGAGCAGATTCATCGCCGGCGAGCCGATGAAGCTCGCGACGAATACCGTTGCCGGACGCTCGTACACGTCGGTCGGGGCGCCGATCTGTTCAGCGTGCCCCTTGTTCATGACGATGACGCGCTGCGCGAGCGTCATGGCTTCGATCTGATCGTGCGTGACGTACAGGCTCGTGGTCGCGAGGCGCGCGTGCAGCCGTTGAATCTCGAGACGCATCTGCACGCGCAGTTTCGCGTCGAGATTCGAAAGCGGTTCGTCGAAGAGAAACACCGCCGGTTCGCGCACGATCGCACGACCCATCGCGACGCGTTGCCGCTGACCGCCCGACAGTTCACGCGGCTTGCGCGCGAGCAAATGTTCGAGCTCCAGGATGCGCGCCGCATTGGCCACGCGCGATTCGATGGTCTTTCTGTCCGCGCCGCCGATCTTCAGCGCATACGCCATATTCTGCGCGACGCTCATGTGCGGATAAAGTGCGTAATTCTGAAAGACCATCGCAATATCGCGATCCTTCGGCTCCAGCTTGTTCACGACTTTGCCGCCGATCTCGATCGTGCCGTGCGACACGCTTTCGAGTCCCGCGACCATGCGCAGCAGCGTCGATTTTCCGCAGCCGGACGGGCCGACCATCACGACGAACTCGCCATCGTCCACGGCTACGTCGATGCCGTGCAGCACGTAGTTGGAGCCGTCGTACGTTTTCTTTACGCCTTTGAGATTCAATGCGGCCATCGATCAGCCTTCTCCGTTATTTCTCTGAGTCCACGAGTCCGCGCACGAACCAGCGCTGCATCGTCAGGACGACCGCGAGCGGCGGCAGCATCGCGAGCAGCGTCGCTGCCATCACGAGGTGCCATTCGGTCGCGGTATCGCCCGACGCGATCATGCTCTTGATGCCGACCACCGCCGTCTGCAGCGACACCTCGTTGGTGATGAGAATCGGCCAGAGATACTGATTCCAGCCGTAGATGAACGTAATGACGAAGAGCGCCGCGATGTTGGTCTTCGACAGCGGCAGCACGACGTCCCAGAAGAAGCGCAGCGAACCCGCGCCGTCGATGCGCGCCGCTTCCATCAGTTCGTCGGGCAGCGTCATGAAGAACTGGCGGAAGAGAAACGTCGCCGTCGCGGATGCGATCAGCGGCAGCGTCAAGCCCGCATACGTGTTCGACAGATGCATCGACGAGACGACTTGCACCGTCGGAAAGATGCGCACTTCGACCGGCAGCATCAGCGTGATGAAGATGAGCCAGAAGGCGAGGTTCTTCATCGGAAAGCGGAAGAAGACGATCGCGTACGCGGAGACGATCGACACCGCGATCTTGCCGATCGAAATCACGAGCGCCATCACGAGGCTGTTCATCAACATGAGACCGAACGGCGCCGCCGCATTGCCGCTGCCGTGCGTCCAGATGTGCGCGACGTTCTCGAAGAGATGCGTGCTCGGAACGAGCGAAAGCGGCACGCTGAACACTTCGTTCGAGTTCATCGTGGCCGCGCAGAACGCGACGTACACCGGAAACACGATCAGCGCGACGCCGAGCAACAGCACGGCGTGACAGAAGATATCGAAGCCGCGACGGTTTTCGATCATGAATATTGCACCCTGCGTTCGACGAAGCGGAACTGGATGACGGTCAACGCGACGACGATCACCATCAGCACGACCGATTGCGCGCCCGAGCTGCCGATGTCGAGTCCCTGAAAGCCTTCCGCGAAAATCTTGTAGATGAGCGTCTTGGTCGATTGCGCGGGACCACCACCGGTAGCGGCATCGATGACCGGGAAGGTATCGAAGAACGCGTAGACCAGGTTCACGACGAGCAGGAAGAAAGACGTCGGCGACAGGAGCGGCAGCGCAATGCCGAAGAAGCGCCGCACGGGCCCGGCGCCATCGATGGCGGCGGCTTCGATCAGCGATTGCGGAATCGCCTGAAGGCCCGCATAGAAGAACAGGAAGTTGTAGCTGACCTGCTTCCACACCGACGCGAGCACGACGAGAAACATCGCCTGCGTGCCATTGAGCGCGTGGTTCCAGATGATGCCCTGCTTGGCGAGCGCATACGTCACGAGCCCGATGCTCGGGTTGAACAGGAACGACCACAGCACGGCGGCGATCGCGGGCGCGACCGCGTATGGCCAGATGAGCAGCGTCTGATACGCCTTCGCACCGCGCGTCACGCGATCGGCGCATGCGGCGAGCAGGAGCGAGATCACGAGGCCCGACACGGTGACGAGCGAGCAGAAGATCATCGTCGTGCTGAACGACGAGAGATAGAGCGGATCGGCGAACAACTGCCTGAAGTTCGCCAGCCCGACGAATTCGCTCGACGTGCCGAACGCGTCCTGACTCTGCGTGGCCTGCCAGAGCGCTTCGCCTGCCGGCCAGAGAAAGAACAGCGCGGTGATCGCGAGTTGCGGCGCGACGAGCAGATACGGCAGGACGCTCGTATCGAAACGAGACCGTTTTTCCATGCGTTGATGTCCCGAACGGAAGCGCCCGCGATGATCGCGGGCGCATGCGCTTTAGTTGCCGGTCTTCTCGAAGCGGCGCAGCAGCTCGTCGCCGCGCTGCACTGACGCGTCGAGCGCTTGTTGCGGCGTCTTCTTCTCAGCCCAGACCTGTTCCAGCTCTTCGTCGACGATCGTGCGGATCTGCGGCATGTTGCCCAGACGCAGCCCCTTCGTGTAAGGGAGCGGCGGCTTGTTCAGCATCTGCTTGATCGCGATGTCCGCGCCGGGGTTCTTGTCGTAAAAGCCCTGCTTCTGCGTGAGCTCGTATGCGGCCTGCGTGACCGGCAGATAGCCCGTGTCCTGATGCCACTTCCCGGCGACTTCCGGCGTCGAAAGATACGCGAGGAACTTCGCGACGCCCTTGTAGACGGCCGGGTCCTTGCCCGACAACACCCACAGGCTCGCGCCGCCGATGATCGCGTTCTGGGGCGCACCCTTTACGTTCGCGTCGTAGGGCATCATGCCCACGCCGTAGTCGAACTTCGCGAATTTCGCGATGGTCGCGCGCGAGCCCGACGAGTTCGTGATGATGCCGCAGTCGCCGCTATAGAACTTCGACACCGGCTCGTCCTTGCGGCCGACATACGTGAACGTGCCTTCCTTCGCCATGTTCTGCAGGAACTGGATATGCGCGACCTGCAGCGGCTTGTTGAATTCGAGCTTGGCGTCGAGGCCGTCGAAACCGTTGTTCTTCGTCGCGAACGGCGCGGCATGCCACGCGCTGTAATTCTCGAGCTGAATCCAGCTTTGCCAGCCCGACGAGTAACCGCACGAATAGCCGGCGGCCTTCAGCTTCTTCGCGTCGGCTTCGACATCGGCCCAGGTCTTCGGCGGCTGGTTCGGATCGAGACCGGCTTTCTTGAATGCGTCCTTGTTGTAATAGAGAACAGGCGTCGAGCTGTTGAACGGCATCGAGATCAGATGGCCGGTCTTCGCGTCGCTGTAGTAACCGGCGATGGTCGGCACGAACGCCTTTTCGTCGAGCGGCACGCCGGCCTGCTTGAAGACGTCGTAGACCGGGATGACTGCCTTCTTCGCCTGCATCATCGTCGCGGTGCCGACTTCGTAGACCTGCAGGATCGCGGGCGCGTTGCCGCTGCGATACGCCGCGATGCCCGCCGCGAGCGCCTGGTCATATGTGCCCTTGAACACGGGAACGATCTTGTAATCGCTCTGCGACTTGTTGAAGTCGTTGGCGATGTCGTTCACGCGCTCGCCGAGCGCGGCTTCCATCGCGTGCCAGAACTGGATTTCCGTCGCGGCGTGCGCTGCGGTGCTGGCGCCGAAGGCCAGAACGGCCGCGGCCGAGATCGTGCGGAACAAGGGCTTGCAGCTCATCGATGAGTCTCCTTTTGAGGATTCGCGCTTGAAACGCGCGATATTAGTTGTTGTCGATGACAAACAGGCGTTGATACTCTTTCAATGCATAGCGATCGGTCATGCCCGCGATGTAATGCGCGATGAGCCGCGCCTGCGAGCTGTCATGGCTCGATGAAGGCGCGTCGTTCGCGGATTCCTCCGTCACAGGCCCGCGTGCCTGATAGGCGGGCGGCAAGAGACGCGGATCGTCGGTGAAGGCTTCGAAAAGGCCCGTCACGACGCGCTTCGCCTTGTTGGCCATGCGCATCACGCGATAGTGGCGGTACAGGTTCTTGAAGAGAAAGCGCTTGAGTTGCGCCGCCTGCGCCGCGACTTCATCGCTGTGTGCGACGAGCGGCGGCGCATTGCGCACGGCGTCGAGCGATTGCGGCGCGACGCGTTCGAGGTTGCGGCCCGTCGCCTCGATCAGATCGACGATCAACGTGTTGATGATGCGGCGGATCGTTTCGTGGATGAGCCTGCGCCCTTCGATGTCCGGATAATCGGCCCGCGCCGCATCGTAATGCGTGTGCCACAGACTCACTTCGGAAAGCTGATCGAGCGTGATGAGGCCGGAGCGCAGGCCATCGTCCACATCGTGATTGTTGTAGGCGATTTCATCGGCGACATTCGCGATCTGCGCTTCGAGCGACGGCTGCTTTCCCGTGAGAAAGCGCTCGCCGAGTTCGCCGAGCTTGCGCGCGTTTTCGCGCGAGCAATGCTTGAGGATGCCTTCTCGCGTCTCGAAGCAGAGGTTCAGGCCGTTGAACGCGCCGTAATGCTCTTCGAGCTGATCGACCACTGCGAGGCTCTGCAGATTGTGCTCGAAGCCACCGTGATCGCGCATGCATTCGTGCAGCGCGTCTTGCCCGGCATGACCGAATGGCGTGTGGCCGAGATCGTGCGCGAGCGAGATGGCTTCGACCAGATCTTCGTTCAGCCTCAGGTTGCGCGCGACCGAACGCGCGATCTGCGCGACTTCGAGACTGTGCGTGAGGCGTGTACGGAACAGATCGCCTTCGTGATTGACGAAGACCTGCGTCTTGTATTCGAGTCTGCGAAATGCGGTCGAGTGCACGATGCGGTCGCGATCGCGCTGGAACTCGGTGCGCGCCGCAGGCGGCGTTTCGGCGAAGCGCCGCCCGCGCGATTGCGACGCGTGCGCGGCATACGGCGCGAGATGCGCTTCGAACGCGAGCGTCGGCGGCGTGCCCTGCGGAACTTGATCTTCTATGTCGCTCACCGGCTGCTCCGCATCGTCGTGGTTCTAGCCGCCGCTCGCGCGGATCAGACGCTGGCTGCGAGCGTCGCGCGCACGGCCTGATCGGGCGCGCTCGTGATCTCTGTCGCGCCGAAGCGGGTCAGCAGAATGAATTTGATCTCGCCAGCTTCGGCCTTCTTGTCGACCTTCATCAGATCGACGTAGCGGTCGTCGCCGAGCCGCGGCGCCGTGACCGGCAGCTTCGCCGCTTCGATCACACGCACGAGACGCTGACGCGCGGCTTCGTCGAGCTTGCCGAGGCGCACCGACAGATCCGCCGCCATCACCATGCCACAACCGACCGCCTCGCCATGCAGCCATTCGCCGTAGCCGAGCCCGGCTTCGATCGCATGGCCGAAGGTGTGGCCGAAATTGAGAATGGCGCGCTGGCCGCCTTCGCGCTCGTCGGACGCGACGACCGACGCCTTGATCTCGCACGAACGCTTGACCGCGTGCGCGAGCGCGTCGTCGTCGCGGCGATTGAGCGCGTCGATGTTGGCTTCGATCCATTCGAAAAACTCGGCGTCCTTGATGGCCGCGGTCTTGATGACTTCCGCGATGCCCGCCGCCAGTTCGCGCTCCGGCAAGGTGTGCAGCGCGCCGATATCCGCGATGACCGCCTGCGGCTGATAGAACGCGCCGATCATGTTCTTGCCGAGCGGATGATTGATGCCCGTCTTGCCGCCTACCGATGAATCGACTTGTGAAAGCAGCGTGGTCGGCACCTGGATGAACGGTACGCCGCGCATGTAGGACGCCGCCGCGAACCCGGTCATGTCGCCGACGACACCGCCGCCGAGCGCGATCAGCGTGGTCTTGCGATCGGCGCGTTCGGTGAGGAGCGCATCGAAGATCGTGTTGAGCGTTTCCCAGTTCTTGTGCGCTTCGCCGTCCGGCAGGACTACGGTAGTCACCTTCTTGCCGAGCGGTTCGAGCGCGGCGCGCAACCGTTCGCCGTAAAGCGGATCGATGGTGGAATTCGTGACGATCGCCACGGACGAACCCTTGATGTGCGGCGCGAAGAGTTCCGTGCGGCCGATCAGGCCCGCACCGATATGAATGGGATAGGCGCGCTCGCCCAGTTCGACGCTGACGGTGATCGTTGGGGTAATCATGGCGGACATTATGACTCAGCCGACTTGACGACGCCGGCGACCTCCAGTTGCATCAGGACCATATTGACGAGCGCGTTGACGGTCGGCCGCCCCGTTTCCACGACGAAATGCGCGCACTGCTGATACAGCGGATCGCGCACCTGAAAAAGCGCTTCGAGCTTGCCGCGCGGATCTTCGGTCTGCAGGAGCGGGCGATTCTTGTCGCGCCGCGTGCGTTGCCAGAGATCGTGCGGATTGGCGCGCAGATAAATGACGATGCCGCGATTCTTCAGATGTTCCCGATTCTCGGGCCGAAGCACCGCGCCGCCGCCGGTCGCGAGTACGATGCCGCTGCGCTGCGAAAGCTCATCGATGATGTTCGCCTCGCGCTGACGAAAACCCGCCTCGCCCTCGAGTTCCCAGATCACCGGGATGCGAGCGCCCGTACGCGCCTCGATCTCCAGATCCGAATCGATGAACGAGCGCTGCAGACGGCGCGCAACCGCGCGGCCCACGGTGGTTTTACCCGCCCCCATGAGTCCGACGAAAAAAATGTTCGCGTTCGCGTGCCCTTCCTGCAACCTGGATCCTTTTACAGTATCGAATTTCTTCGTGCGGCAGCTTAAGGGCAAACCGCCCGCTTTGTCGAGTCGCGCCGCCAGGGAGCTGGCGTTCAGCTGCTCGACGCGATCACACGCGGCGTAATCAATATGACGAGCTCGCTTTTCGACCTGCGCCGCGCGTCGTGACGGAACAGCCAGCCGATCACCGGCAGTTTCGAGAGTCCCGGCACGCCGGTCGTGTCGTCTCGCTCGTCATCGGAATAAATGCCGCCAATCGCCACCGTGCCGCCGTTTTCCACCTCCACGCGCGTCTGAACATGCTTGGTGTGGATGGCCGGCCCGTTCGCCGTCTGCTCGCCGAGACTGTCTTTCGTGATGTCGAGATCGAGAATGACGTGGCCGTGCGGCGTGATCTGCGGCTCAACCTCCAGTTTGAGCGTTGCGCGCCGAAACTGCACGCCCGACATGCCGTTGCCGACCTTCGCCTGATACGGCACGTCCACGCCCTGCTCGACGACGGATTTCATCCGGTCCGCCGTCACGACACGCGGACGCGAGACGATTTGTCCGCGCCCTTCCGCCTCAGCGCGCTCAGTTCGAGATTGAGCAGCCGGGTCGCCTGCGCGACGAACAACGTGAGCCCGGCGGTCGCCGCGTCGAAACCGTTGATCGGCCCCGCCGACAGATCGTATACCACACCCTCCTTGCCGCCCGCCAACCCGGTCGCGGGATCGTTCTGCGCCGCGACGCCCAGCTTGACGCCGAGATTGCGCGACAGCCCCGCCTCACCCTCCACGATCTTCGCTTCGATCATCACCTGCGGCGTCGGCTTGTCGATCAGGGCGATCAGCTCGGCGATCTGCTGCACGCGCGCGTCGAGGTCGGTGACGAAGAGCAGGTTCGTGCGCGCATCGGCGATGGCGGAGCCGCGCTTGGACAGCACGCGCTGACTGCCCGAGCCGGTCAGCATCTTGCGAAGGTCTTCCGCACGCGAATAGCGCAGCACGAACGTACGGCTCGCGAGCGGTTCGAGATCCGCGGCGCGCGCGTGCGCCTCGAAACGCAGCTTCTCGCGCGCGGCGAGTTCGGCGAGCGGCGCGACCCAGATCACGTTGCCGTGCTGCTCCATCGCGAGACCGTGGACTTCGAGGAGCGTGTCGAACGCACGGCGCCACGGAACAGCGACGAGATTCATCGACACCTGTCCGCGTACCTTTTCGCTCGCGACGATGTTCAGGCCCGTGAAGCGCGCAAAAGCGTGCAGCGCGGCGCTGAGGTCGGCGTTTTTCAGATCGAGCGTGATCGGCTTGCCGTCGTCGTTTCCGTCATGCTTTGCGCGGCTCAATCGTTCGAGTGCCGGCAAGGGCACCGGCGGGCCTTCAAGCGCGTCCCCCGCTTCGGCCGCGGGCTTCGCGGGCGCGGCAGCGTCGGCGTTCTGGACGACGGGCGCATCCGGTACGGGCTGATCGACAGGCTGTGCTTCGAACGATGCAGGCAACGGCGGCAACGGCGCGACGATCGAATCGGCGCTTTCGGCTGCAAGCGTCATGTGCGCGAACAGCATGAAGGCCGCGCCCGTTCCCGCGAACCTGCGTGAAAGCTTCGCGAATTGGCTCACTTGCGATCCTCCGCGAACGTCAGCTTGCGCGCGTTGCCGTCGGTACGAGCGAGTTCGATTGCACCCGGTATGACGCGCCCGATCCATTCGTCGCCGATCTTCTGCCCCGGCGTGAAGCCGACGACGTCGCGTCCGCTCTGCAAAAGCGCCATCGCACGACGGCGCCCGACGAACGTGCCCACGAGCAGCATGTCGCCGCCCTGCACCGCCGCGTCCGCATTGCTGAACGGATCGACGACGAACGCGTTGGCGCGTGAGGCCGCGGCGCGCGATATCGCCGGCAGCGTCTCGAACACGCGCAGCGTCGCTTCGAGGGCGAGCGTGCCCTGCTGTCGCCTGATCTGCACGCTTTCGGGCACGACGAGCCGAGGCAGGCCGGCGAGCGCTTCAAGGAAGCGTCGCATCTCCGGGAAGGTGCCGTCCGCGCGCAGTTTGAGCGCGCGCTCCGGAATCGGCTCACTCCGCTTCGGTTCGCCGCCCTTGACCGCTACAGGCTCGATATCGGCGACGCGCAAGCCGCTCTGTGTGGCCAGATCCGCGATGGCGCGCAACGCGTCGGCGGCGCTCCAGTGCTCCGGCTCCATACGACCCGACGCCGCCCGCGCCCGTAAGTCCGGCAGATCCGCAGCGATGCGCCCGGCGTCCTGCACTTTCGCCGACGTCGCCGCCCACGCGACGCGGCTCGCTTCGAGCGGGTTCGCGTCCACTGTCCGCCAGGCTCGCAGACCGAGCACGAAGACGAGCACACTCAATGCAATCGCGACGCACATGGTCCGGCGCCACGACCATTCGGCGAGCGGCTGCAGGATAGAGGGCGCACCGCGCGCACGCGTCTTCATAGCGAAGTTCATCGGAATCGTGCTCATGGACGGTTCTCCTGCGCGACGGGACGCGTGGCGGTCAATATCGGATGCGCCTGATGCAACGCGGCTTCATCGCGCGAATGATCCGGCGCGTAACGCACGAGCGCGACGAACTCGAAATGCGCGGAACGCTCTCCCCCGGGAGTCGATGCGCCACGCCTGGCCGGAGCCGCCGGCTCCGCGCGCCGCTTCATTTCGATCACTTCCACCGCCTGCACGCCGCGCACGCGTTCCAGCCGCTTGAGCCATTGCGCGGCCGACTGCGAATCGGGAGCGAGCGCGGCAAGCTCGACCTCGTTCGTTCGCTGCGACACGCGTTGAAGCGCGACACCGCGTTGCAAGGGCGCGTCGGCGAGGGCTTCGAGCAGTGCGAGGAAGCGCTCGCGCGGCAAGGCCAACGGCTGCGCAGCCTCACGCGCGCGCCGGCGGTCCGATTCCGCGCGAAGGAGCCGCGCATGTTCGTCGATCTGCGCGCCCGATGTGCGCAGCGACGCCTCCAGCGCCATGCGTCGCTCATCCAGACGGGCGCGCTCGAACGTATCCCAGCCGGCCACGGCGCCGACAGCCGCGCAGCCGGCCAGACTCATCGCGCCGAGCAGCGCAAGCCGCTGACGCCTCACTTCGCGGCGCTTTCGTGCGCGATACGGCAGAAGATTGAATCCATCGAGCATGGCGGCGCTCATTGCATCACCTCGCGCAAGGCCAGCCCGAACGCGGCCGCGAAGCGCGGCGAATGCCTGTGCGCAGCCGGGATGTCGGAGGCGCCGTTGCAGTACGGCGCGGCCTCGAAGGGCAGCGCGGGACAGCCGAAGGTCTTGCCCAGAACGGGGAGCGGAAGGCTCGCGTGCGTCATCAACTCGATCTGTCCGCCCACATAGATACAGTCGAGCGGCGCCTCCTGACCGGCGAGTTCGTGCAGCGCGTCGGCGATGCTCCGATGCTCCGGCGCCGGATATCGGACTTCGTTTTCGACTCCGCGCCTGCCGACGAGCCAGCCGTGCAACCCGGTGCTTTCCAGCCAGCAAACGAGATAGCGCGCGTCGGCGTCCAGTTCGACCGAACCGGCGTGGCGCATCGCGCGCAACGCGGCCGCCGCTTCGCCGTCGATGGCGGATAGCGCGATGCCCGCTTGCGCCGCCGTTTCGACGCGCGCCTCCACGTGCCGCCGCGCCGTGGCTGCGATCGCGACCTGCGCCTCGCCGTCCTCCCTGGCCTGCACGGACCCGTCCACGGCCAGCGCGCCGCGTTCGATTCCCGCCGCGCGCTCGGCTTCCACGAGCACGGCCGGTTCGAGCATGCCGCGCGGATCGCCGCCGATAGCGTCCGCGTGCTGCTCTTGGGTGTCGATCAGACGCGCGAGCGGAATCTGCATCGTGAGCGTCGCCGACGCGGGCAAGCCCATCGCGCAGCGCAGCGCCCGCCACGCGCCGCTTTCCGGCAGGCGCCCGATCGCCTCGCGCAACGCCGCGACGATAGCCGCGCGGTCGATGAAGTCGCCGTCGATCACCGCGCCGGACGGCAGCGCCACCGAATCCAGATGTTCGACGCACACCGCCGCGTTCGCTCGCAATCGCCTGCTCACGACCGCGAGCCGCACCGCGTCCTCGCCGACGTCGATCCCCGCCGCGTAGCGCCGCGTGATCGTCAGCATCGTGCCGCGCAGCGTGTTTTCCTTACTCATCAGCCACTCCTTCCATTCACTCGCGCACCGAACCGTTCGGCGCTCGACGTGGAAGGATTGTCGCGAGCGTGATCGGCGGCGAACACTCGGCCAAACGGCCAACGCTCACGATAGAAGGATGCTTACGTGCACGATCGCGCGTATCTTGAAGACAGCGGCAGGCGCACGTAAGCGACGTGCTGAAAGGCTTCAGAAAAGTCTCAAATCGGGACAGCTATAATCGCGTGACCGTTTTTGGTGGTGCCAATGCAATCCTCTTCCCCGTCCAACCCGTCGTCCACGCCGCCCGAGAGGCCCAACAAATCCAGGCGCCCGTGGTGGGCGCGGCTCATGCTCGGATTTTTCGTCAGCCTGTTCGCGCTCGTCGTCTGCGCGGGTCTCGTGCTCGGCTACGCGCTCGTCGTCGCGATGCCGAACCTGCCTTCCCTCGAAGCGCTCACTGATTACAAGCCTAAGGTGCCGCTGCGCATCTATACGGCGGATCACGTCCTGATCGGTGAATTCGGCGTGGAGCGACGCAGCGTCGTGCGCATCCAGGACGTGCCCGATCATCTGAAAAAAGCCGTGCTCGCCATCGAGGACTCGCGTTTCTACGATCACGGCGGCGTCGATCTCACCGGCATTCTGCGTGCGGGATCGGTCGCGCTGACCAACGGCCACGCGTCGCAAGGCGCGAGCACGATCACGATGCAGGTCGCGCGCAACTTCTTCCTGTCGAGCGAGAAGACCTACACGCGCAAGATTTACGAAATGCTGCTCGCGTACAAGATAGAGCGCGCGCTGACGAAGGATCAGATTCTCGAGGTCTATATGAATCAGATCTATCTCGGCC
Source organism: Caballeronia sp. INML1 (assembly GCF_023631085.1). Taxonomy (NCBI): domain Bacteria; kingdom Pseudomonadati; phylum Pseudomonadota; class Betaproteobacteria; order Burkholderiales; family Burkholderiaceae; genus Caballeronia; species Caballeronia sp. INML1. The sequence goes on from NZ_JALQDT010000038.1 coordinate 52,336, forward strand.
AACGCGCCTACGGTTTCGCGAGCGCGGCGCGAGTCTACTTCGGCAAGGATCTGAAGGACGTCACGCTCGCCGAGGCCGCGATGCTCGCGGGCCTGCCGAAGGCGCCGTCGGCGTATAACCCGGTCGTCAATCCGAAGCGCGCGAAAGTGCGGCAGGAGTACATCCTGCAACGCATGCGCGAGCTGAATTTCATCACTCAGGCCGATTTCGAGCAGGCCGTGAAGCAGCCGCTCGTCGTGAAGGGCCAGGACCGCGAGTTCAGCGTGCACGCCGAGTACGTCGCGGAAATGGTGCGTCAGATGATGTACGCGCAATATCGCGAGGAAGCGTACACGCGCGGCCTGAACGTCGTGACGACGATCGATTCCGCCGATCAGGACGCCGCCTATCGCGCGGTGCGCAAGGGCCTGATGGACTACGAGCATCGGCATGGTTATCGCGGGCCGGAAGGCTATATCGACCTGCCCTCGAACGCGGATGACCGCGAGCAGGCCATCGACGATGCGCTCGCCGAGCATCCCGACAACGGCGAGATCGTCGCGGCCGTGGTGACGTCGGCGAATCCGAAGGAAGTGAAGGCGAGCTTCATCGACGGCAATACGGCGACCATCACCGGCAGCGATCTGCGCTTCGTCCAGTACGCGCTGAGCTCGCGCGCGCAGCCGAATTCGCGCATCCGCCCGGGCGCGATCGTGCGTCTCGTGAAGGACGACGACGGCAATTGGGTCATCACGCAACTGCCGCAAGTCGAAGGCGCGCTCGTGTCGATGGTGCCGCAGGACGGCGCGATCCGGGCACTCGTCGGCGGCTTCGACTTCAACAAGAACAAGTTCAATCACGTCACGCAGGCATGGCGTCAGCCGGGTTCGAGCTTCAAGCCGTTCATCTATTCGGCATCGCTCGAGAAAGGTCTTTCCCCCGCGACGATCATCAACGATGGCCCGCTGTTCTTCAGCGCCGCCGAGACCGGCGGCCAGGCGTGGGAGCCGAAGAACTACGGCGGCGGCTTCGACGGGCCGATGTCGATGCGCTCCGCGCTGCAACGCTCGAAGAACATGGTGTCGATCCGCATCCTGAGTCATATCGGCACGAAATACGCGCAGCAGTACATCACGCACTTCGGTTTCGATGCGGACCGTCATCCCGCCTATCTGCCGATGGCGCTGGGCGCGGGCCTCGTCACGCCGTTGCAGATGGCGGCCGGCTATGCGGTGTTCGCGAACGGCGGTTATCGCGTGAATCCGTACCTGATCGCCGATATCACCGATCCGTACGGCCGCGTCGTATCGCACCCGCAACCGCTCGTCGCGCAGCAAACCGCGCCGCTCGCGATCACGCCGCGCAACGCGTTCGTGATGAACAGCCTTCTGCAGAGCGTCGCGCAGCACGGCACGGGAGCGAAAACGAATCAGTTGAAGCGCGGCGATCTCGCCGGCAAAACGGGCACGACGAACGATTCGCGCGATGCGTGGTTCGCCGGCTATCAGCGCACGCTCGTCGCGATTGCGTGGATCGGCTATGACAATCCGCGCAGCCTCGGCGACAAGGAAACCGGCGGCGGGCTCGCGTTGCCGGTATGGATGGATTACATGGGCAAGGCCCTTAAGGGCGTGCCCGAGTACAAGCCGATGATGCCGCCCGATATCACGTCGCTCGGCAACGAGCTGTACTTCGACGACATGACGCCGGGGCACGGCTTCGTCGCGACCATCGGCGTGAGTCAGGCGCCGCCGCAGGAAGGTGTGTCCGGTGTGACGACGACGGCGCCGACGCCCGAAGTCGGCGAACAGGAAAAGCAGGACATCATGAATCTGTTCAAGGGGCAATAACCACGCCCTTGCAACGTGTGAAGCGAGCGGACCACGCGGTCCGCCCGCTTTTTTTTATGCCTTGAACCGGATCGGCTCGCCGGCCTGTTCGCTCGAATATTTGCTCAGCGTGGCAAAGAATTCGCTGTTGTCGCGCGTGTCGCGCCAGGCGCCGTTTACGTACTTGTAATGGAAACCACCCGCCTTGGCCGCCAGCCAGATCTCATGTTTCGGCGGTTGCAGGTTCACGATCACCTTGGTGCGATTCTCGAACTCCAGCGTCAAAACATTGCCGCTGCGCTCGAATTCGATATCGGCCTCGGCGGCGTCCACCGAGCGCTCGATGGCGCTCAGCGCGGCCTCCGCCAGCGTCAGGTATTCCTGGTCTGTCATGCTAAACTCCATCGATTAAACGTATAGGGACGGTCATGCGAGTCGTTTTCAGGATGAGCGCGATTGTAGCGGCTTTGAGCATCGGCGCCGCAGCAACGATCACGCTCGGCGGTTGTGGGCAACGTGGTCCGCTTTATCTGCCGCAGGTACCTCCGCTACCGCAACGTCCCAACGATCTCCAGAATACGCCGCCTTCGAATGTCGCTCCGGGCAACGTTCCGGATACGTCGGGACAGCCCCTGTCGCTCTCGCCCGAGACCGACCTCAAGACCAGCCCCGACGCCACATCGGCGCCCAAAGCCGCGTCGTCCGCTTACTGATCCTCGATCCTTGATGCCTTCACGGGCGCATTTTCGATTCCACGCATGAGTGATTCCGCATTCCACTACGTCGACGGCGTGCTGCACGCTGAAGGCGTCTCAGCCGCGTCGCTCGCGGAGCAGTTCGGCACGCCGCTCTATGTCTATTCCCGCGATGCGCTGACGCGCGCCTATCACGCCTACGCCGATGCATGCGCGGGCCGTCGCGCGACGGTCCACGTCGCGGTGAAGGCGAACAGCAATCTCGCGGTGCTCAACGTGTTCGCGCGCATGGGCGCGGGCTTCGACATCGTGTCGTCGGGCGAACTCGCGCGGGTGCTCGCGGCGGGCGGCAAGGCGGAAAACACGGTGTTTTCGGGCGTCGGCAAATCGGCGGCGGAAATGCGCGAGGCGCTCGAAGCGGGCGTGAAGTGCTTCAACGTCGAGTCGATTCCCGAGTTGCACGCGTTGAACGAAGTCGCGACATCGCTCGGCAAGAAAGCGCCGGTTTCATTGCGCGTGAATCCCGATGTCGATGCGAAGACGCATCCGTACATCTCAACGGGCCTCAAATCGAACAAGTTCGGCGTCGCGTTCAGCGATGCCCGCGCGACCTACGCGCAAGCGCATGCGATGCCGAACCTCGATGTCGTCGGCATCGATTGCCACATCGGCTCGCAGATCACCGAGATCAGTCCGTATCTCGATGCCGTCGACAAGCTGCTCGAACTCGTCGAGCAGATCGAAGCGGACGGCATGAACATTCGCCACGTTGATGTGGGCGGCGGTCTAGGCATCACCTATGACGACGAAACGCCGCCCGATATCGGCGAGTTCGTGAAGACGGTGCTCGATCACATCGAGAAGCGCGGCCACGGTCAGCGTGAAGTGTATTTCGAGCCGGGACGTTCACTCGTCGGCAATGCCGGCGTGCTGTTGACGCGCGTCGAGTTTCTGAAGCCGGGCGAGGAAAAGAACTTTGCCATCGTCGATGCGGCGATGAACGATCTCGCACGTCCCGCGATGTACGAGGCGTTTCATCGCATCGTGCCGGTCGTGAAGCGCGACGCACAGGCGCACAAGTACGATGTCGTCGGTCCGGTGTGCGAGAGCGGCGACTGGCTCGGTCGCGACCGTGAACTGGCCATCGAACCGGGCGACCTGCTCGCGATCTGCTCCGCGGGCGCGTACGGCTTCGTGATGAGCTCGAACTACAACACGCGTCCGCGCGCGGCCGAAATCATGGTCGACGGCGAACGCGCGCGTCTCGTGCGCGAACGTGAAGAAGTGAAGCAGTTGTTCGCCGGGGAATCGGTTCTGCCGGACTGAAGCTTCGCGGGCTTCAACAAAAAGCGATGCCTCGGCATCGCTTTTTTTATGCGCGCCGTCGTGTCGTTCGCGTTCGAAGCCACGCGATCACGCGCCAGCCCAGCAACACGATCACGATCGAACCGTAGATCTTCGGCAGTTCGAAATCGTGCTTGCCCGCCTTCATCCACCAGAAATGCAGGATCGCGAGCGCGGCGATCAGATAGATCGCCCGATGCAAGGTCTGCCAGCGGCGGCCGAGCTTTCTCGCGATGGCTTTGGGCGACGTGACCGCAAGCGGAATCAGCAGCACGAACGCCGCGAAGCCGACCGTGATGAACGGCCGCTTGCCGATGTCCTTCAGCATCGCGGCGACATCGAACCATTTGTCGAACCAGATATATGTCGTGAAGTGCAGCACGGCGAAAAAGAAGGCGTACAGCCCGATCATCCGGCGAAAGCGCGCGAGTGCCGTGATGCCGGTCATGCGGCGCACCGGTGTGATCGCCAGCGTGATGCACAGATAGACGAGCGTCCAGAGGCCGGTCGAACGCGTGATGAATTCGATCGGATTTGCGCCCAGGCCGCCCGTCATGCCCAGCACCACGAGACGCGCGAGCGGAAACAGCATCGCGATGAACACGGCGACCTTCGCGGGAACAAGCCAGCGAATGCCCGCGTTTGCCCGCGCGCCTTTGATCTCGGAAACGGTCGGCATCGTTCAGAAGTTCTTCTTGAGATCCATGCCCTGATACAGCGACGCGACCTGGTCGCCGTAGCCGTTGAACATGAGCGTCTTGCGCTTCGGCGAAAAGAAGCCGTCCTCGCCGATGCGCCGCTCGGTCGCCTGACTCCAGCGCGGATGATCGACGTTCGGATTCACGTTCGAATAGAAGCCGTATTCGCTGGGCGCGTAGAGGTTCCAGCTTGTAGGCGGCTGCTTCTCGACGAAGCGGATCTTCACGAGCGACTTCGCGCTCTTGAAGCCGTACTTCCACGGCACGACCACGCGCACCGGCGCGCCGTTCTGGTTCGGCAGCACCTGGCCGTACAACCCGACGGTCAGGAGCGTGAGCGGATTCATCGCCTCGTCCATGCGCAGACCTTCCGAGTAGGGCCATTCGAGAATCGGCGTCGAGAGTCCCGGCATCTGCGACGGATCGGCGAGCGTGATGAACTGCACGTACTTCGCGCTGCCCGTCGGCTCAGCCCGCTTGATGAGCTCGGACAAGGACACGCCGATCCACGGAATCACCATCGACCAGCCTTCGACGCAGCGCAACCGGTACACACGCTCCTCGAGCGGCGCGAGCTTCAGGATGTCGTCGATGTCGTAGACCTTCGGGTTCTTGATCGCGCCTTCGACTGACACCTTCCACGGACGCGGACGCAGCGTGCCCGCGTGCTCGACGGGATCGCCCTTATCGGTGCCGAACTCGTAGAAGTTGTTATAGGTCGTGATGTCCTTGAACGACGTCGCCTTGTCCAGCGCGACGAACTTCGGATTGATTTTCGCCGCGAGCTTCTGGCCGTTGGCATCCGGCGACGTGAGCGTCGCGTGGGCGAGACCGCTCGCGCCGGCGAGTCCCGTCGCGGCGAACGCGCCGATCGAGCGCAGCGCGCGTCGACGATTCTCGAACACCTCGCGCGGCGTGATTTCATGACCCGCGATGTCGTCACCGTATAGCTGACGATTTCTTCTGATAAACATGTGCGCTCCTTCTATTGCGACGCGTAAGGCATCGCTGCTGAATGCTCATAGGTGGAAAACAGCAGTCTGGATGCCAGTATTCCACCGCAAAACGAAAAAAAACCGCCAGCGCGATGCATGGCGGTTTTTCACAGTCGGCTCAACCGATCAGAGCTTGCCGTAGCTATGCAACCCCGACAGGAACATGTTCACGCCGAGGAACGCGAACGTCGTGACGATCAGGCCAGTCAGCGCCCACCATGCCGCCGCCGCGCCACGCAGCCCCTTCATGAGGCGCATATGCAGCCACGCCGCGTAATTCAGCCATACGATCAGTGCCCACGTTTCCTTCGGGTCCCAGCTCCAGTAACCGCCCCAGGCTTCCGCGGCCCACAGCGCGCCGAGAATCGTCGCGATGGTGAAGAACGCGAAACCGACGGCGATCGACTTGTACATCACGTCGTCGAGGACTTCGAGGGACGGGAGGCGGTCCGCCATGAAGCCGCGCTGTTTCGCGAGATACGCGACGGAAACCATCGCCGAGAGCGCGAAGCTGCCATAACCGATGAAGTTCGCCGGCACGTGGATCTTCATCCACCAGCTTTGCAGCGCGGGCACGAGCGGTTGAATCTGCTGCGCGTCGCGAGCGATCGAATACCACATCAGGAATCCGACAGCCGCGCTGATCACGAGCAGCACGAACGCGCCCATCTGCCGCGTCGAATAGTGCTGTTCGTAGTAGAGATAGAAGAGCGCCGTGATCAGGCAGAACAGCACGAACACTTCATACAGATTCGAGATCGGAATATGGCCGACGTCCGAGCCGATCATGTACGACTCGTACCAGCGCACCATCAGACCGGTGAAGCCCATCAGCACCGCGACCCACGTCATGCGCGAGCCGATCGCGCCGCCGGTCTGCGAGCGCGTCACCAGACCGATCCAGTAAAAGAGCGTCGCGAGGATGAAAAGCGCGCTCATCCATAGAATCGCGGATTGGCTGGACAGGAAGTATTTGAGGAAGAAGTTGGTGTCGGCGCGCGCCAGATCGTGCTGGTAAAGCTGGATCGACGACAGCGCGAGCACTGCGATCATCGCGATCAGCAGGCGAACCGGTTTCCAGCGCCATCCCAGCACGACGAACGTAGGCACCGCGCCGACCAGCACCGCCGTGTCGTACACGTCCATGTATGCGTGATAGCGGTTCAGCGCGAAACCCGCGCCTGCGACCATCGCGAGGGCGAAGAGCCAGTCGATCGGCGTCAGCCGGCGCAGGAACGGACGATCGTCGAACACGGCGACATCGGGAAGGCCCGATGCCGGACGTTCCGTTTTGGCGGAGGCGTGTGAGGAAGTCTGTGTGAGGTCCATGATCTTACCGTGTCGAAACTTCCGAGCTCGGAGTCTCGGATTGCGAGTGCGGGGGCGCACTGGATGCCGGGGACGGATCGGCCGGTTCTGCCGGCTTCGCGTCGAGCGCCGTCGCGATCTGCGCGCGCGTGCGTACGAACTCCTTCTCGAAATCGAACGTCCGGCGCGCCGTAGACATTGCCATCAGCACGCTGGCGCCGCCCTGTCCTGCATCTTTGAGCCAGAACCAGAGCCGGCGTTCGCGGACGTAGAACATCGAGAAAATCCCGACCACCAGCAGAAGGCTGCCAAGATACACCAGATTTTTACCCGGCGCGCGCGTCAACTGGAATACCGAAGCTTGCACCTGCCTGAAGTTGTCCAGTTGCAGAAAGACGGGCGAACCGTACAGAAAGCTGTCGGAAAGCGCGTTGATGGACGCCTGAACGAACGCGGAGTTCTTGTCATCCACTTTAGCGTCGGGCTGGCCGTTTTGCTCTCGGGAAATCTGCCATACGTCCCACATCGCGCCTTCGAGCATGCGCATCAAAAGGCCCGCGGCTTTTTCCTGCTCACCCTTCGGCACCGAGCGGTCGATGAACGTCGCGATGCTCTGAAAGCCGCCAATCATCTGGGGATTCGTCGTCGCCTTGCCTGTTTCGTCAACGCCGGCGAAGAGATTCAGCACGCGAACCGCGCTTTCTTCCAGATGTTCCTGCAATTCGCGGTTTTCCTGCGGTACCGAGCGCAACGCGAAACGATGCGCGGCTGCGGCGCGCGTCGCGGGCGTGGCAAGCGCGGCGCGCAGGTCCATCCACTGTTTGATCGTGCCCTGTTCGTCGGCGGGAATGCGCAAGTAGCGGAATGGATCGTTCGGGCTCACGCGCATGCCCGCGAGGAACATGCGCTGCCCGCTCACGTCGACCGGCAGCATGTAATTGCTGTACTCGCGCGCCTGACCGTCCGTACCCCGCACCTTGTATTGCACCGAAGGGCCGATGTTGCGTAGATCCGTCGGCTTCGAGGTCTTCGCGCCGGAGCCGAGACGCTCGTCGAACGCGTCGCGCAGCGTTTCCTGCTTGCCGACGCCGCGCGCGTCCGGCGCGCCGCTGCCGTCTGTCATGTTCTCGACGTTGATCGCGCGGAAATCCGTGAACTCGACGGTTTCACCCTGCGCGCCGGTGAACTGCGTGCCGATGGGCGACGTGCCGCCGATCGTGCCGTTGAAAGGCTCGGTCTTCGCGCTGCCGCCGGCCATCGGCCACGCGGTCATTTCGAGCTTCGAGCCGCCGTCCTGAAAGCTCGACTGATAGATCGAGATGCCGTCGTACGTGAACGGCTTGTTCACCTCGACGCGCGCCGGAATGCGCTTGCCCGTCTTGTGATCGATCACGACGATGTCGCTCGCGAAGAGCTTCGGCATGCCGGTCGAGTAGTAATCGACGATGAACTTGTTCAACTGAATCGAGAAGGGCAGATCCTGAATGATCGAGCCGTCCTGCTGATTCAGGATCGCCGTGCCGACGTTTTGCCCTTCCGGCACCCACGCGTAGCCGCGGAAAGTCGGGTTCGACGTCGAAAGACGATGCTCGCGCGGAATGTCGTTGATGACGGCGTTGCTGTTGATCGGCGTCTTGTTGAACATCCACATCTGCAATTTGATGGGCAGATTGCTGTCGAGCAGCCCTCCGATACAGATCACGACGATCGCGACGTGCGCCGAGATATAGCCGATCTTCGTCATCGCGCCGCGCTTGCCGGCGATGAGCGTCGCGCCGTTGTCGGTCTGGCGCGTGACGGTGCGGTAGCCCATCTTCGCGGCGAGCCGCTCGAGCGTCGCGGCTGTCTGCGCGCGGTTCGTCGAAACCGTGAATTCGCCCTTGTGATGGAATGCGCGCAGGCCGCCTTCATGCACGCGATCCTTCCAGCTCTTGAGGTCCGCGATCATCTTCGGGCTATTGCGCACGACGCACAGCGACACCGAAATCACGAGGAAGATCAGGATGAGCATGAACCACCACGCGCTGTACACGTTGTAGAGGCTCAGGCCGCGGAAGATGTCGGCCCAGAACGGACCGAACTGATTCACGTAGTTGGGATACGGGTCTTCTTGCGTGAGCACCGTACCGATGATGCTCGCGATCGCCAGAATGACGAGCAACGCGATGGCGAAGCGCATCGAACTGACGAGTTCGACGAAATGCCGGATGGCCCGACGGGCCGACTTCGACTGCAAACTCGATGTGGTGACGCTCATTCAAACTCCGGCTGGACAGCAAAAAAGGGTGGAGACGCTGGCGGTCTCATCGACCGACGTCCCACCCTTTTCTTGTTCTCGCGCCGGCCTTCTCGGATCTTCCCGGGACCGGCTTCGTAGTATGGGCGATTCCCGCGATTGCCGCCGGGAACCGCTGGACGCTGACTGCTGCGCGCTTAATGCAAGCCGGCGATGTAGTCGGCAACCGCCTTCATCTCCGCTTCGTTCAGGCGCGAGGAAATCTGGTGCATCGGCTCACTGTTGGCGCGTTGTCCCGATGCGAAGGCGTTCAACTGTGCCACCGTGTAGTCGCCCCACTGCCACGACAGCCGCGGATACTGCACCGGAATGCCCATGCCGGTCGCACCGTGGCAAGCCGCGCACGCTGGCACGCCCTTGTCCGCGATGCCGCCGCGGTAAATTTTCTGACCCAGCGCGACGTCGTTCTTGTCACGCGCGTAGTTCGGCTTGGCATTCTGCGACGCGAAATACGCCGCGACGTTCACCATGTCCTGATCCGACAGCGCGCCCGCAATGCCCGCCATGATCGGATTGTTGCGCGCCGGCGCCTTCGCGCCCGGCTGCGTCTTGTAATCCTTCAACTGCTTGACGATGTATTCGGCGTGCTGCCCCGCGAGTTTCGGAAACGCGGCGCCGGCGCTGTTGCCGTCCGCTGCGTGACACGCCGCGCACACCTGGGTCGCGATGGCCTGGCCTCGCGCCACATCCGGCTTCGCCGCTTGGGCAGGCTCCGCCGCATTCACCGACACCGCTAGTCCACTCAAACCCGCACCGAAAGCCGCCGCTGCTCGAATCACCACCAGAGACCTGTACAGTCGGTTCATTCGCGTACCCTGTTTTTCGTCTTGTGAGAATGTGAGGTTCTGCAAAAAACGACGGCGACCGATTATCGCCGCAAGATACCCGAACTCGCTGAACGAAGAGGCTCAAAAAGTGCCCCGAAAACTGTCTCGCTCCTCTGTGGGTGCCGCCTGCGGCCTGGGTCTTGCGTGCCCGTGCTGGTCTTTAAAAATCCGTCGTATTGTACAATAACCCGCTCCACGCAAAGACGCCAGTCGGGGCATGCCCAGTATTTGCCGGGTTCTCAAGGCTTGAAGTTTTCGCAGCTCTTTCGATTGGGCCCGCCATGTCATTTCTGCTTCACCAATCCCGCTTCTTCACGACCGTCAATCATTTGCGCGATCTGCCGCCGACGCCGCAGCCCGAAATCGCGTTCGGGGGACGCTCGAACGCTGGAAAATCGACGGCCATCAACATTCTGTGCAACCAGAAGCGGCTCGCGTTCGCCAGTAAGACGCCGGGACGCACGCAGCACATCAACTACTTCTCCGTAGGGCCGGAAGCCGCGCCGACCGGCTATCTCGTCGATCTTCCCGGCTACGGTTACGCCGAAGTGCCGGGCGCCGCGAAGGAGCACTGGCAGCGTCTGTTGTCGACTTACCTCCAGAGCCGAGCTCAACTACGCGGCATGATCCTGATGATGGATTCGCGCCGGCCGCTTACCGACCTCGATCGCATCATGATCGACTGGTTCGCGCCGACCGGAAAGCCGATTCACGCGCTGCTCACAAAATGCGACAAATTGACGCGACAGGAGATGACCAACGCCCTGCGCGCAACGAAGAAGTCGCTGGCCGAATACAAGGATGCGGGCTATCGCGGCGAACTCACGGTGCAACTCTTCTCCGCGCTCAAGCGCACTGGACTCGAAGAAGCGCACGAACAGATCGAAAGCTGGCTGATGCCCGGGGAAGCCGGCGAGAACGCGTCACAAGACGCAGCCGGATGAAACGTCGCGAGCACGCGGCGGCATAAAAAAACCCGCCGCATGACGGCGGGTTAACAGCCTAATCGAACATCGACAGGCACCCGCTCAGGGAGGAGAAGCGGGGAGTCCGGCGGCAAGCGCCTCGCTCGATCGGTATGATATACCATTGTCTCAAAACGGTTTCAGACGCGTCCAAGTGCTTGTTCGGCAAGGATTTACGCATTTCAGAAAGCCGTTTTTTCGATCTCCCGAAGACCATTCCAATTCGAGTCAAGACATGAGCTTCTACCCCCACCATCGCCCGCGCCGGATGCGCCGGGATGACTTCTCACGCCGTCTGATGCGCGAGAACCTCCTCACGACGAACGACCTCATTTATCCGGTGTTCATCGTCGAAGGCACGAATGTGCGCCAAGCGGTGCCGTCGATGCCGGGCGTCGAGCGCACATCCGTCGATCTCCTCATGAAGGTCGCCGAGCAGTGCGTCGAACTGGGTGTGCCGGTGCTGTCGCTCTTTCCGGCGATCGAGCCGTCGATCAAAACGCCGGATGGCCGCGAAGCCACGAATCCGGAAGGTCTTATTCCGCGCGCCGTGCGCGAGCTGAAAAAAAACTTCCCGATGCTCGGCGTGCTGACGGACGTCGCGCTCGATCCGTACACGAGCCACGGCCAGGACGGCGTGCTCGACGAGGAAGGCTACGTGAAGAACGACGAAACGAGCGAAATTCTCGTCGAGCAGGCGCGCACGCAGGCGGAAGCGGGTGTCGATATCGTGGCGCCGTCGGACATGATGGACGGTCGCATCGGTGCGATCCGCGAGATGCTCGAAAGTGAGAACCACATCCACACGCGCATCATGGCGTACGCGGCGAAGTACGCGTCGGCCTTCTACGGCCCGTTCCGCGACGCAGTCGGCTCGGCCGCGAATCTCGGCAAGGGCAACAAAATGACGTATCAGATGGACCCGGCCAACTCCGATGAAGCGATGCGCGAAGTGCGCATGGACATCGAGGAAGGCGCGGACATGGTGATGGTCAAGCCGGGCATGCCGTATCTCGACATCGTGCGCCGCGTGAAGGACGAATTCCGCTTCCCGACGTACGCGTATCAGGTCAGCGGCGAGTACGCGATGATCAAGGCCGCGTCGCAAAACGGCTGGATCGACCACGACAAGGTGATGATGGAAGCGCTGCTCGCGTTCAAACGCGCGGGCGCGGATGGCGTGCTGACGTATTTCGCGCTGGATGCGGCGCGGATTCTGCGGGCGTCGAAGTGAGTCTCTGAGTGGCGATATGAAGAGGGCGATGCTCGATGCATCGCCCTCTTTTTATCCGTTCGACGTCCCGACCCGGTCGAGACTCTTCAGGAAAGTATCGGCCGATTCGTACCCGACCACGCGGGCGACTTCGTTGCCTTGCGCATCGAAGAAGATGATGCCCGGCGGCCCGAAAAGCTTGAAGCGCTTGAGAAGCGCCTGGTCGTCCGCGTTGTTGGCGGTCACGTCGGCGCGCAGAAGTTTCAACTGCGCGAGCCGCGCTTGCACGCGGGAATCGGAGAAAGTCAGCTTCTCCATCTCCTTGCAGGAGACGCACCAATCGGCGTAGAAGTCGAGCATCGCAGGTCGCGCGGCGGCCTTCACGGCGGAATCCAGCTCCGCCGACGAACGCACCAGCGCGAACGTGGGTCCTTCCGCTTGCGCATTCGCAGACGCGGACGACGCGCCTCGGGAAGCGAGGACCGCGAGCGGACGCAGCGGATCCGTCGAACCCGCAGCAAGGCCGACGAGCAGCGTCGCGGCCCAGACCGCGAACGCCGCGGCGAGCCCGCGTCCGAGTCGTTTCCAGACGCCGACAGGCGTCGACGTGCCCGACGAGAACAATCCGAGCGATGCAGCCGCGATCAAAAGCCACAACGCCACGAGCAGCATCTGCGCGACACCGCCGATAACCGGCCACACGATCCACAGCGCGGCCGCGAGCAGGACCACGCCGAAGAACACCTTCACGCCGTCCATCCAGGCGCCCGCGCGAGGCAGGACCGATCCCGCGCCCAAGCCGATGATCAAAAGCGGCACGCCTAGCCCGATACCCATCGCGAAAAGCGCCGCGCCGCCGAGCACGGCGTTGCCGGTATGCGCGATGAATGCGAGCACCGCGAAAAGCGGCGCTGTCATGCACGCGCCGACGACGAGCGCGGATAACGCGCCCATCACCGCCACCGCCGCAAACTTGCCGCCGCTGCGCTTCTGCGACGCCTCGTTCACACCGCTTTGCCAGCGTTCGGGCAACGCGATATCGACGCCTGAAATCAGCGCGACTGCAAACGCCGCGAGCAGCAGGCCGAACGCGCCGAGCACCCAGGGATTCTGCAACCACGCGCCGAGGCTTTGTCCGATCAGCGCGGCAACGATACCGAGCACCGTGTAGACGAGCGCCATGCCGATCACATACGAAACCGACAGCGCGAACCCGCGCGAACGCGTTACGCGCGCGCCCTCTCCGACGATGATCGCGGACAGAATCGGAATCATCGGATACGAGCACGGCAAGAGGCTCAGCACCATGCCGGCCAGAAAATACATGCCGACGACCGTGAGGAATCCGCCGCCTTCGAGCATGGACTGCGCGTAGTCCGCGCTCGTTGCGCGCTCGAACCACGAACTGTCCGTGTCTGCCTTGGGGCCAGTCGGCGCGACGCCTGCCGGTTGCAGCGCGTCGCCTCTGACACGGTAGGTCTTCTCCATCGGCGGATAGCAGATGCCCTGATCCGCGCATCCTTGCGACGTCACCGCGAGTTCGAAAGGACCCTTTGCCTGCATGACGGGAATGCGGATGTGCAACTCTCCGCGATAGGTCTCGACGTCCTTGTTGAACGTCTGATCGAAGTGGACTTTGCCCGCCGGCAGTTGCGCAGCGCCGATGGTCGCATCGCCGCTCTTCACGGCGAACGCGAAGCGCTCACGGTACATGTAGTAGCCGTCGGCGATCTTGTAGCGCACGTCCACTTCGCCGGGCTTCTCCGATGCGCTGAACCTGAACGCGACATCGGGATCGAGGAAATCGTCCGCTGCGCGCGCGGCGCCCGACAGCAATGCGAACGCTGCCAGAAACAGGAACGCGCCGAAGAATCGCCGCGCGAAAAGACGGGAAAACTCACACATGAAGAGGGCGCTGCGTTTCTGCGTTGACCCACTGACCGTAGCCGGGCGATGCGTTCACCTGCCAGACGAGGATTTCGGGTGTTTCGTACGGATGCCGAGCCTCGACGAAGCGCTGCAACTCTTCGCTGCGCGCGATGCTCGTCTTGAACAACAACTGCACTTCCTGCGACGACTCCAGCGCGCCCTTCCAGTGATACTGCGAGGACACCGCGCCGAGGCTCGTCACGCACGCGGCGAGCCGCGCGTCCAGCGCAGCCTGCGCGAGCGCATCGGCCGCGGCGGCGTCAGGCAGCGTGGAAAGAATCAAAACGACAGGAACGTTCACGCGGTACTCCAAAAACGGCAGACTAGCCATCTATCGTAGCATCGGCGGCCGACACACACTTTTACGCATCGGCGCGCCGCAACGTCGCAGGCAGAAAGCAAAAAGGCCAAGCATCGAGCCTGGCCTTTCTGCTAACAGCTGGAAACGGAATTTATTCCGCTTCTTGCACTTCTTCCGCTTCTTCGACTTCCGGGCGATCCATCAACTGGACCAGCGCCATCGGGGCGTTGTCGCCGACGCGGAAACCGAACTTCAGGATGCTGAGGTAGCCGCCCGGACGGTTCGCGTAGCGCGGGCCGAGGACGTCGAACAGCTTCGCGACGGAATCACGATCGCGCAGGCGGTTGAACGCCAGACGGCGGTTCGCGAGCGACGGCTTCTTGCCGAGCGTGATGAGGGGCTCGACGACCTTGCGCAGTTCCTTGGCCTTCGGCAGCGTCGTCTTGATGACTTCGTGCTCGATGAGCGAATTGGACATATTGCGGAGCATTGCCAGACGATGGCTGCTCGTGCGGTTCAGTTTCCGCAGACCATGCTTATGACGCATTTTCAGTTCCTTTAACGAGTTTTGATCCAGCTCTTCTATTGCGCCCTACATCAGCGCACGGGCCGGTCGAAAATAAAGCAAGACGCGGATTTTAAAGCAGAATCCGCGTCTTTGCAAAGTTACGCAGCGACTTCGTCTATTACTTGTCGAGACCAGCCGGCGGCCAGTTTTCGAGCTTCATACCCAGCGTCAGACCGCGCGAAGCGAGCACTTCCTTGATTTCGTTCAGCGACTTGCGGCCCAGGTTCGGCGTCTTCAGCAGTTCGTTTTCCGTGCGCTGGATCAGATCGCCGATGTAATAGATGTTCTCGGCCTTCAGGCAGTTCGCGGAACGAACCGTGAGTTCGAGGTCATCCACCGGACGCAGGAGGATCGGATCGATCTGCGGCGCGCGCGACGGCGCTTCCGCTGCCGCTTCGGTGCCTTCGAGCGCGGCGAACACCGACAACTGGTCGACCAGAATACGAGCCGACTGGCGAATCGCTTCTTCCGGCGAAATCACGCCGTTGGTCTCGATGTTCATCACGAGCTTGTCGAGGTCGGTACGCTGTTCGACGCGCGCGCTTTCCACCGCATAACTCACGCGGCGAACCGGCGAGAACGACGCGTCCAGCACGATGCGGCCAATGATCTTCGCCGACTCTTCACCGTAACGACGCACGTTGCCCGGCACATAGCCGCGGCCCTTTTCGATCTTGATCTGAACGTCGAGCTTGCCGCCCTTCGACAGGTGTGCGACTACGTGCTCCGGGTTGATCACCTCGCAGTCGTGCGCGAGTTCGATATCGCCGGCCGTCACGAGCCCTTCGCCTTCCTTGCGCAGCGTCACCGTGACTTCATCGCGGTTGTGCAGCTTGAAGACGACGCCCTTCAGGTTCAACAGCAGGTTGACCACATCCTCTTGCACACCATCGAGCGTCGAGTATTCATGCACGACGCCTGCGATCGTCACTTCGGTCGGCGCGTAGCCGATCATCGACGACAGCAGCACGCGCCGAAGCGCGTTACCCAAGGTGTGGCCATAGCCGCGTTCGAACGGCTCCATAACCACCTTCGCATGGTTTTCACCAAGCGATTCAACTGCAATGATCTTGGGCTTCAACAAACTGGTTTGCATAGGTTTTCCTTTTCAATACCCTCGGCTCGTTACACCGATAAGGCTGACCGGTAACAACCTGAAAATAAACAGCCGAGGCCACCCCTTGCCACGAGCAATCAGGCTCCCCGGCTGTTAATCCATTACCGCCGCGATTAACGCGAATACAATTCGACGATCAGGCTTTCGTTGATGTCGCCAGCGATGTCGCTACGCTCCGGCATCGACTTGAACGTGCCTTCGAACTTCTTCGCGTCGACCGACACCCAGCTCGGCATTCCGCCTTGCTCGGCCAGCGACAGGGCTTCGACGATACGAGCCTGCTTGCGCGACTGCTCGCGCACGGACACGACGTCGCCCGACTTCACTTGCATCGACGGAATGTTCACGACTTGGCCGTTCACCATGATCGACTTGTGGCTCACGAGCTGACGCGCTTCGGCGCGCGTCGAGCCGAAGCCCATGCGATAGACGACGTTGTCGAGACGCGATTCGAGCAATTGCAGCAGGTTTTCGCCCGTCGGACCCTTGCGGCGGTCGGCTTCAGCGAAGTAGCGGCGGAACTGACGCTCCAGCACGCCGTAGATACGCTTCACTTTCTGCTTCTCGCGCAACTGGGTGCCGTAGTCGGACGTACGCGCGCCCGAGGTGCGGCCGTGCTGGCCGGGCTTGCTGTCGAGCTTGCACTTGTCAGCGAGGGAGCGGCGTGCGCTCTTCAGGAACAGATCGGTGCCTTCACGGCGGGACAGTTTTGCTTTGGGACCGGTATAGCGTGCCACTTTGCATCCTTAAATATTGATCACGCACACTTTCGTCTGCGCTAGTCCGAACCCCTTGGGCCGAACGGTGGGCTTAGTCAAAACTTCATAACGCACGAAACCCGCCGATACTTTCGCATCGACAGGAAAACGTGCGGTCGCGTCGTCGGACTTTAGATACGACGGCGCTTCGGCGGACGGCAGCCGTTGTGCGGGACCGGCGTCACGTCGGAGATCGCGGTGATCTTGATGCCAAGACCATGCAGCGCGCGCACCGCCGATTCGCGGCCAGGACCGGGGCCCTTGATCCGCACTTCGAGGTTCTTCACGCCGTATTCCAATGCCACGCGGCCAGCCGATTCGGCTGCGACCTGAGCTGCAAACGGCGTCGACTTACGCGAGCCCTTGAAGCCCTGACCACCCGAGGTCGCCCATGCCAGCGCGTTACCTTGACGGTCAGTGATCGTGATAATGGTGTTGTTGAACGACGCGTGAACGTGAACCACGCCCTCGGCGACGTTCTTCTTGACCTTCTTGCGAACGCGTTGCGCCGCGGAGTTGTTCGAAGCCTTAGCCATTACGTTTTCCTGTAACTGTCAGTTCCGCTTACTTCTTCAGCGATTGCGCTGCACGACGCGGACCCTTACGGGTACGGGCATTCGTGCGCGTACGCTGGCCACGCAGGGGCAGACCCTTGCGATGGCGCATGCCGCGGTAGCAACCCAAGTCCATCAGGCGCTTGATATTCATCGTCACTTCACGACGCAGGTCGCCTTCGACGATGAACTTGCCCACTTCGTCACGCAGCTTTTCGAGGTCTGCGTCAGTGAGGTCCTTGACCTTCTTCGAAAATTCCACACCAGCTGCCGTGCAAATGCCGCGGGAACGCGTGCGACCGATGCCGAAGATTGCCGTAAGGCCGATCTCGGTATGCTGGTGATTCGGGATGTTAACCCCTGCGATACGAGCCATTGTTTTTCCTCAAACAAAAAGCGCAAGCAAAAGCGCGGCGTTCAGCCTTGACGCTGTTTGTGGCGCGGATCAGAGCTGCAAATCACGCGCACAACGCCCTTGCGCTTGATGATCTTGCAATTGCGGCAAATGCGCTTAACCGATGCCATCACTTTCATGATATTACCCTTTTTTCAAATCACTTCGCCCGGAACACGATCCGTGCACGAGACAGATCGTAAGGCGTCAATTCAACCGTAACCTTGTCGCCCGGCAGGATGCGGATGTAGTGCATCCGCATCTTTCCGGAGATATGTCCCAGGACGACATGGCCATTTTCCAATTTCACCCGGAAAGTAGCGTTGGGAAGGTTTTCGATGACCTCACCCTGCATCTGGATAACATCGTCTTTGGCCATAGTCCTTATTAACGCATCGGGACGTTGCCACCCTTGAAGTTTGCCTTCTTGAGCAGCGATTCATATTGTTGCGACATAACGTACGACTGCACCTGAGCCATGAAGTCCATCGTGACGACGACAATGATCAGCAGCGACGTTCCACCAAAATAAAACGGCACGTTCCAGCGCAACACCAGAAACTCAGGCAGCAGGCACACGAATACGATGTAGATCGCACCAGCCAGCGTGAGACGCGTCAGGATGCGGTCGATATATCGTGCAGTCTGATCGCCCGGACGGATACCCGGAACGAAAGCACCGCTCTTCTTCAAGTTGTCGGCGGTCTCTCGGCTGTTGAACACCAGTGCGGTGTAGAAGAAGCAGAAGAAAACGATCGCCAACGCATACAGCAGCACGTACACGGGCTGACCGGGCTTCAGCGCCTCGGCCACGTTGTGCAGCGTGTTCGCGAACCAGTTGGTGCGCGTACCCGAACTGAACCAGTTCAGGATGGTTGCCGGGAAGAGAATGATCGACGATGCGAAGATCGGCGGAATCACACCCGACATGTTCAGCTTCAGCGGCAGATGAGATGACTGTCCGCCGTAAATCTTGTTACCGACCTGGCGCTTCGCGTAGTTCACGAGGATCTTGCGTTGACCGCGTTCGATGAACACGACCAGATACGTGACCGCCGCGATCAACACGACGATGATGATCGCCGAGATGATGCTCATCGAACCGGTGCGAACCAGCTCGAACAGGCCACCGATTGCGTTCGGGAAGCCCGCCGCGATACCACCGAAGATGATGATCGAGATGCCGTTGCCGAGACCGCGCTCCGTGATCTGCTCACCGAGCCACATCAGGAACATCGTGCCCGTCACCAGCGTGACGACCGTCGTCAGCCGGAACACCATGCCGGGGTCCAGCACCAAAGCCGGCTGATTTTCCAGCGCAACCGCGATACCGAACGCCTGGAAGGTCGCCAGAACCACCGTAAAGATACGCGTGTACTGCGTGATCTTCCGTTGTCCCGCTTGCCCTTCCTTCTTCAACGCCTCCATCTGCGGCGACACGATCGACAGCAACTGCATGATGATCGACGCCGAAATGTAGGGCATGATGCCCAGTGCAAAGATCGTGAATCGCGACAGCGCGCCACCCGAGAACATGTTGAACATGCCCAGGATGCCGCCTGACTGGCTTTGGAACAGCTTGGCCAGTTGATCCGGATCGATGCCGGGTACCGGAATATGCGCACCAATGCGGTAGACGATCAGCGCCAGCAGCAGGAACACTGCACGCCGACGCAGATCGCCGAATTTCGCCGCGCTTCGACCGGTTTTTGCGAGACTCGGGCTGTTAGCCAAGTACCTTCTCCGATGCTAGTGCTAGTAACGGCGAAAGCGCGTTACTCGGCGAACGAGCCGCCAGCGGCTTCGATTGCCTCACGGGCGCCCTTCGTTGCCGTCAGGCCCTTCACCGTGACCTTGCGCGTAATCTCGCCGGTCTTGATGATCTTTGCGCTCTTGATGAGTTCGCCGACCAGACCCGCTTGCTTCAGCGCCAACAGATCGATTTCGTCGACCGGCAGCTTTTCCAGATCAGAGAGGCGCACTTCACCGACGAATTCCTTCGTCAGCGAGGTAAAGCCACGCTTCGGCAGACGACGCTGCAGAGGCATCTGACCGCCTTCGAAGCCGACCTTGTGAAAGCCGCCCGAACGCGATTTCTGACCCTTATGGCCGCGGCCGGCGGTCTTGCCGAGGCCCGAACCAATACCGCGACCGACGCGACGCTTAGCGTGCTTCGCGCCTTCTGCCGGCTTCAGGTTATTCAATTCCATGTTCAACTCCTTGGATCCTAGGGTCAGCCGCTTAGCTGATGACCTTAACGAGGTACGAAACCTTGTTGATCATCCCGCGCACTGCCGGCGTGTCCTGCAACTCGGAGACCGAGTTGAGGCGGCGCAGGCCGAGGCCACGCACCGTCGCCCGGTGCGTTTCGCGGGTCCCGATCAGACTCTTGACGAGCTGAACCTTGACAGTTTTTTCAGACATGGTGACCACCTTAGCCCAGAATGTCTTCGACGGACTTACCACGCTTCGCCGCGATGTCGGCCGGGGTCGACTGCTTGCGCAGACCGTCCAGCGTTGCGCGAACGAGGTTGTACGGGTTCGTCGAACCGTGGCTCTTGGCCACAACGTTTTGCACGCCCATCACGTCGAACACTGCGCGCATCGGGCCGCCAGCGATCACGCCGGTACCGTCCTTCGCCGGAGCGAGGAGGACCGCCGATGCGCCGTGCTTGCCGTGCACTTCGTGTTGCAGCGTGCCGTTCTTCAGGGGCACCTTGAACATGTTGCGGCGGGCCTGTTCCATTGCCTTTTGAACGGCGACCGGAACTTCCTTGGCCTTGCCCTTGCCCATGCCGATCCGGCCGTCACCGTCGCCAACCACGGTCAGTGCGGCGAAGCCGAGAATCCGGCCACCCTTCACGACCTTGGTCACGCGGTTGACCGAAATCATCTTTTCGCGCAGGCCGTCGTCGCGTTCGTCAGCCTGAACTTTCGCTTGCATCTTTGCCATGACGAATTCTTCCCTTAGAACTTGAGCCCGGCTTCACGCGCCGCATCAGCCAGCGCCTTCACGCGGCCGTGGTAGCGGAAACCCGAGCGGTCAAAGGCGACGGATTCGATGCCGGCAGCCTTGGCCTTTTCGGCGATACGCTTGCCGATCAGGGTCGCAGCATTGACGTTGCCGCCCTTGCCCGACTTGTCGGCGAGTTCAGCGCGCACTTCAGCTTCGAGCGTCGAGGCGCTAGCCACGACTTTCGTACCGCATGCCGAGAACACTTGCGCGTAGATATGCGTATTCGTGCGATGCACGGCCAGACGCGGAACCTGCAGCTCAGCGATCTTGATACGCGTCTGACGAGCGCGGCGCAGGCGAGATTGAGTCTTATCCATGATTGCGCACCCTTACTTCTTCTTCGTTTCTTTGAGGATCACGACCTCGTCGGAATAGCGCACGCCTTTGCCCTTGTACGGCTCAGGCGGACGATAGCCGCGCACTTCTGCTGCGGTCTGTCCGACTTTCTGCTTGTCGATCCCCTTGATCACGATTTCGGTCTGCGACGGGGTTTCAGCCTTGACGCCTTCCGGCATCTGGTGCACCACGGGGTGCGAGAAACCCAGCGACAGGTTCAGCTTGTCGCCTTGCGCTTGCGCACGATAACCAACGCCAACCAGCGTCAGCTTGCGCTCGAAACCCTTGGTGACGCCCTGCACCATGTTCGCCACCAGGGCGCGCATCGTGCCGGACATCGCGTTCGCTTCACGACTTTCGTCGGCCGGAGCGAGTTTCAACGTGCCGTTGTCGTTCGTCACGGTCACCAGCTTGTTGGCCGGTTGCGAGATCGTGCCGAGCGGGCCCTTAACGGTGATGACGTCGCCCTTGATGGCCACTTCGGCGCCTTGCGGCAGCGCGATCGGGCTTTTACCTACTCGAGACATGTTTCTTCTCCTTAGGCGTTAAGCGACGTAGCAGATGACTTCACCGCCGACGCCGTTCTGGCGCGCCTTGCGGTCGGTCATCACACCCTTCGGCGTCGACACGATTGCAACGCCGAGGCCATTCATGACCTGCGGAATGTCGTTGCGACCGCGGTACACGCGCAGACCAGGCTTCGAGACGCGCTCGAGGCGCTCGATCACCGGACGGCCAGCGTAGTACTTCAACGCGATGTTCAATTCGATCTTCGCGCCTTCAGCTTTCACTGCGAAGTCGTCGATATAACCTTCGTCCTTCAAAACCTGCGCAATCGCAACCTTGACTTTCGACGAGGGCATAGTCACCGAAACCTTCTCGACCATCTGCGCATTGCGGATGCGAGTCAGCATATCGGCGATAGGATCACTCATGCTCATTTATGTTTCTCCTATTACCAGCTCGCCTTGGTCAGGCCAGGGATTTCGCCGCGGAAAGCGATTTCACGAATCTTGCCGCGTGCGAGTCCGAACTTACGGAACGTGCCACGCGGGCGACCCGTGATCGCGCAGCGGTTACGCTTGCGAGTGGGGTTCGAGTTACGCGGCAGTTGTTGCAGCGCCAGACGCGCGAAGTAACGCTCTTCGTCCGACTTGCTTGCGTCATCGATCACAGCCTTCAGCTCAGCACGCTTCGGAGCGTACTTGGCTGCCAGGCGCGCGCGCTTCTTTTCACGTTCGATCAGTGCCAGTTTAGCCACGGTAACCTCAGTTTCTGAACGGGAACTTGAAGCCGGCGAGCAGCGCCTTTGCTTCGTCGTCAGTCTTCGCGGTGGTCGTGATGCTGATGTTCAGCCCACGCAGCGCGTCGATCTTGTCGTAGTCGATTTCGGGGAAAATGATCTGCTCTTTCACACCGATGTTGTAGTTGCCACGACCGTCGAATGCACGGCCCGACACGCCACGGAAGTCGCGCACACGCGGGAGCGCAACGGTCACGAAACGGTCGAGGAATTCGTACATCGCTTGGCCGCGCAGCGTGACCATCGCGCCGATCGGGTAGCCCTGACGAATCTTGAAGCCTGCGATTGCCTTGCGCGCCTTCGTGATGACCGGCTTCTGGCCAGCGATCTTCGTCAGGTCGCCCACGGCGTTTTCGATGATCTTCTTGTCGGCGACGGCTTCGCCAAGACCCATGTTCAGGGTGATCTTGGTGATGCGCGGCACTTCCATGACAGACTTGTAGCCGAACTTTTCGACGAGTTGCGGCACAACCTTTTCTTTATAAATCTCTTGCAGACGAGCCATTTTTTAACTCCGCGTCAGGCGTTAAGCGTGGCGCCGGTCGACTTCAAGAAGCGAACCTTCTTTCCGTCTTCGACCTTGATGCCCACACGCGATGCCTTGCCATTCGCGTCGACCAATGCGACGTTCGAAATATGCAGCGGCATCGTTTTGGCTTCCACACCGCCCGTCGTACCCTTCATCGGGTTCGGCTTCACGTGCTTCTTGACGAGGTTGATGCCCTCGACCGTGACACGGTCTTCCGCAACGGCCAGCACGGTACCGCGCTTGCCCTTGTCCTTGCCGGTGATGACGATGACTTCGTCACCCTTGCGAATCTTGTTCATCGCGACTCCTTACAGCACTTCCGGCGCGAGCGAAACGATCTTCATGAATCGTTCGCTACGCAGTTCACGCGTAACCGGCCCGAAAATACGCGTGCCGATCGGCTCGAGCTTCGTATTCAACAGAA
Organism: Caballeronia sp. INML1; assembly: GCF_023631085.1. NCBI lineage: Bacteria > Pseudomonadati > Pseudomonadota > Betaproteobacteria > Burkholderiales > Burkholderiaceae > Caballeronia > Caballeronia sp. INML1. Next base: position 75,714 of record NZ_JALQDT010000038.1, read on the forward strand.
CGGCGGCATTGCCGTCGAACTTGATGAGCGAGCCATCCTGGCGACGCACGCCCTTGGCCGTACGAACGACCACGGCGTTGTAAATTTCGCCCTTCTTCACGCGTCCGCGCGGCGTCGCTTCCTTGACGGTCACCTTGATGATGTCGCCAATGCTAGCGTAACGACGCTTCGAACCGCCGAGCACCTTGATGCACATGACTTCACGCGCACCCGTGTTGTCGGCCACTTCAAGCCGAGTTTCGGTCTGGATCATGGTTTATCTTTCCCAACTTAATCCGGTCGCACCACCATGGCACAGCCGGTCAGTCTTGGTCCCGTCAGCCAACTGGCTGCTTGGGTTAGAACAGGCAGCGAGGGCAGACGAAACCCGCCATCGCAATCCGGTGAATCTGTCGACTCAGGCTGGCGCCCGAACCGGCTTCCCCCACCAGTTTCGCCCGCGACGGGGCTCCCACAAAGAGGGAAGACCGAGATTATAACAAATAATCTCGGTCTTGCAAGCGAAACTTACTGCGACACGATTTGCTACTGCATCGTGGTACTGCTACTTCGGCTTTAGATCACGCGAGCCGCTTCAACAAGCTTCGACACAACCCAAGCCTTCGTCTTCGAAATCGGACGGGTTTCCTGGATTTCGACGAGATCGCCTTCGTTGTACGTGTTCGCGTCGTCATGCGCGTGGTACTTCTTGGAGCGCACGACGTACTTGCCGTAGATCGGATGCTTCACGCGGTGCTCGACCAGAACGGTGACCGTCTTGTCCATCTTGTTGCTGACGACCTTGCCGACCAGCGTCCGCTTGAGCGAGGTTTTTACGCTATCGTTCATTTCTGGTTCGCCTTCTCAGTCAGGACGGTGCGCACACGTGCGATGTCGCGACGGACCTTCTTCAGCTGGCTCGTGTTCGTGAGCTGCTGGGTCGCGAGTTGCATACGCAAGCCAAATTGCGCCTTCAGCAGGTCCGACAGCTCTTTGTTGAGCGCGGCCTGGTCTTTCTGGTGAAGTTCAGATGCCTTCATCATTTACTCCTTAGGCGCCGAGCTGACGAACGACGAAGTTCGTCTTGAGCGGCAGCTTGGCTGCAGCCAGACGGAACGCTTCGCGCGCCAGTTCTTCGGAGACACCGTCCATTTCGTACAGCATCTTGCCCGGTTGAATTTCAGCGACGTAGTACTCCGGGTTACCCTTACCGTTACCCATACGCACTTCGGCCGGCTTCTGCGAAATCGGCTTGTCCGGGAAAATACGGATCCAGATCCGGCCGCCACGCTTGATGTGACGCGTCATTGCACGACGCGCCGCTTCGATTTGACGCGCGGTCAAACGGCCGCGACCGATAGCCTTCAGACCGTATTCACCGAACGACACTGCGTTGCCGCGCGTCGCCTTGCCGGTGTTACGACCTTTCTGCTCTTTGCGATACTTTCTGCGTTTCGGTTGCAGCATCGTTATTCTCCAGTCTTCGCGTCACCGCCAGCGCGACGGGGTGCACCACGACGCGCACCAGCCGGAGCGCCTTCACCGTCACGGCGCGGACGGCGATCGCCACCCGGACGTGCGTTGCGGCGCGGACGCTTTTCTTCCGCCACTTCTTCCACCACCGGCGCTTCGTTACGGCCCAGCGTGTCGCCCTTGTAGACCCACACCTTCACGCCGATGATGCCGTACGTGGTCTTCGCTTCCGACGTCGCGTAGTCGATATCCGCACGCAGCGTATGGAGGGGCACGCGACCTTCGCGATACCACTCGGTACGAGCGATTTCGATACCGTTCAGGCGGCCCGCGCTCATGATCTTGATGCCCTGGGCGCCAAGACGCATCGCGTTCTGCATCGCGCGCTTCATCGCGCGGCGGAACATGATCCGGCGCTCGAGCTGTTGCGTGATGGAGTCAGCGATCAGCTGAGCATCGGTTTCCGGCTTGCGGATCTCTTCGATGTTGACGTGAACCGGAACGCCCATGCGCTTCTGCAGTTCAGCCTTCAGCGATTCGATGTCCTCGCCCTTCTTGCCTATGACAACGCCCGGACGCGAGCTGTAAATCGTGATGCGCGCGTTCTTCGCCGGACGCTCGATGACGACGCGACCGACCGAAGCGTTCTTCAGCTTCTTCTTCAGGTATTCACGAACACCGATGTCTTCCTGCAACATCGCCGCGAAATTGTTGTTGTTCGCATACCAGCGCGAAGCCCAATTACGGCTGACGGCCAAACGGAAGCCAGTCGGATGAATTTTCTGTCCCATCGTATGGCTCCTTAATTCCCGACCGTCACAGTGATGTGACAGGATTGCTTCTCGATGCGGTTACCGCGACCCTTTGCGCGTGCGGTGAAACGCTTCAGCGAAGCAGCCTTGTCGACGTAGATGCTCGTGATCTTGAGCTCGTCGATATCGGCGCCTTCGTTGTGTTCCGCATTTGCGATCGCAGACAGCACGACCTTCTTGACGATACCCGCCGCCTTCTTCGGCGAGAACGTCAGAACGTTCAGCGCCTTGTCGACCGGCAAACCACGAATCTGGTCAGCCACAAGGCGCGTTTTCTGCGCCGAGATGCGGGCACCGCGATGAATTGCTTTCACTTCCATCTTGATAGCCCCTTATTTCTTGGCCTTCTTGTCGGCCGCGTGACCCTTGAACGTACGGGTCAGTGCGAACTCGCCAAGCTTGTGGCCGACCATGTTTTCCGTGACGTACACCGGAACGTGTTGACGGCCGTTGTGAACAGCGATCGTCAGACCGATGAAGTCCGGCAGAATCGTCGAACGACGCGACCAGGTCTTGATCGGCTTCTTGTCACGCGTCGATGCAGCCGCCTCAACCTTCTTCAGCAAATGAGCGTCGCAGAACGGACCTTTTTTAGCAGAACGTGTCATTGCCTACTCCTTAACGCTTGTGACGGCGCTGGACGATCATCGTCGTCGTGCGCTTGTTGCTGCGGGTGCGATAGCCCTTCGTCGGCGTGCCCCACGGGCTCACCGGATCGCGACCTGCTGCCGTGCGGCCTTCACCACCACCGTGCGGGTGATCGATCGGGTTCATTGCAACACCGCGCACCGTCGGACGGATACCGCGCCAGCGGTTTGCACCAGCCTTACCGATTTGACGGAGGCTATGCTCTTCGTTACCCACTTCGCCGATCGTCGCGCGGCACTCGACGTGCACGCGGCGGATTTCGCCCGAACGCAGACGCACTTGAGCGTAGACGCCTTCGCGAGCCAGCAGCATCGCCGACGTACCGGCCGAACGTGCGATTTGCGCACCCTTGCCCGGAAGCATTTCGATGCAGTGGATCGTGGTACCGACCGGGATGTTGCGGATCGGCAGGGTGTTGCCTGCGCGGATCGGCGCTTCCGAACCGGACATCAGCTGCGCGCCAACGGCCACGCCCTTCGGCGCGATGATGTAGCGACGCTCGCCGTCTGCGTACAGAACCAGCGCGATGTTCGCGCTACGGTTCGGGTCGTACTCGAGACGCTCGACCTTCGCCGGAATGCCGTCCTTGTTGCGACGGAAATCGACGATACGATAGTGCTGCTTGTGACCACCACCCTGGTGACGCGTGGTGATACGGCCGTTGTTGTTACGGCCCGCCGACTTGGATTGCGAGTCGAGCAGCGCCGCGTGCGGCTTGCCCTTGTGCAGATCCTTGTTGACGATCTTGACCATCGCGCGGCGACCCGGCGAGGTCGGCTTAACTTTCACGATTGCCATGATTACTTGGCCTCCGCTTCAAAGTTGATTTCCTGGCCGGGCTTCAGGCAGACGTACGCCTTCTTCACGTCCTTGCGCTTGCCGTTGAAGCGGCCAAAGCGCTTTGCCTTGCCCTTCGTGACGAGCACGTTGACGGAATTGACTTCGACCTTGAACAGCAGCTCGACAGCAGCCTTTACTTCCTGCTTCGTGGCGTCCGGCGCGACTTCGAACACGACTTGTTCGTTCTTGTCGGCAACCAGCGTCGCCTTTTCGGAGATCACCGGCGCGAGCAGAACTTGCATCAAACGATGATCGTTTTTGCGAACTTCGCTCATGACAGCAACTCCTCGATCTGAGCGACCGCAGCCTTCGTGATCAGAATCTTCTTGAAGTAGATCAGCGAGAGCGGGTCGGCGTAACGCGGCTCGACAACCGCCACGTGGGCCAGGTTGCGCGACGCGAGGTACAGGTTCTCGTCGACCGTATCGGTAATCACCAACACGGATTCGAGACCCATCGCCTTGAATTTTTCGGCCAACAGCTTGGTCTTCGGGGCTTCGAGCGCGAGGTCTTCGACCACGGCGATGCGGCCTTCGCGAGCCAGCTGCGAGAAGATCGAGCAGAGGCCTGCACGATGCATCTTCTTGTTGACCTTGTGCGAGAAGTTTTCTTCCGGCGAGTTCGGGAAAATGCGACCACCGCCACGCCACAACGGGCTCGACGACATACCGGCACGAGCGCGGCCCGTACCCTTCTGACGCCACGGCTTCTTGGTGGTGTGCTTGACCTGCTCGCGGTCCTTCTGCGCGCGGTTACCGCTACGTGCGTTCGCCTGATAAGCGACGACGACCTGGTGAATCAGGGCTTCGTTGTAATCGCGACCGAACACGACGTCCGATGCGTTCACGCCAGCGCCTTCCTGACCATTGGCATTCAGGAGCTTAAGTTCCATTATTTCGCTCCTTTCACAGCACGCGTCTTGACGGCCGGGGTCACGAAGACCTTGCCGCCCTTCGCACCCGGAACAGCACCGCGGACGAGCAGAAGATTACGCTCAGCGTCGATGCGGGCGATTTCGAGATTTTGAACCGTGACGGTGACGTCACCGAGGTGACCCGTCATGCGCTTACCCGGAAACACGCGACCCGGATCCTGCGCCATACCGATCGAACCCGGGACGTTGTGCGAACGCGAGTTACCGTGCGTTGCCCGGCCCGAGGCGAAGTTGTAGCGCTTGATCGTGCCGGCATAACCCTTACCGATCGACGTGCCTTGCACGTCAACCTTCTGGCCGACTTCGAAGATGTCCGTACCGATAACGGCGCCGTTCGACAGTTCGCCTGCCTTGGCCGTTTCGATATGGAATTCCTTGAGGATTTCACCGGCTTGAACGCCGGCTTTGGCGAGATGACCCGCCAGAGGCTTCGTCACGCGAGACGCGCGGCGAGCACCGAATGCAACCTGAACGGCGGTATAACCATCCGTTTCAACGGTCTTGATCTGCGTCACGCGGTTGTCCGACACGTCCAGCACGGTGACGGGGATCGAATCCCCTTCAGGCGTGAAGATACGGGTCATGCCAACCTTGCGACCTACGAGTCCAAGGCTCATCGTTTTCTCCATTCCCAACTGCGATTGGTCGGGGCTGATTTACAAATGCCGGCTTCGTTACGAGAAACTGGGGCGGCTTTCTTGCGTCTTTTTCGTGCGCATAGGCGCGAAAAGCCTTGGAGTATAACAAGGCTTTTCGAATCCCGCAAGCAATCAAAGACTTAGCACCTTCCGACGCGCCAGGAAGCGCGCCGGACATGCTTTTGGGATTTACTGCAGCTTGATCTCGACGTCGACGCCAGCCGGCAGATCGAGCTTCATCAACGCGTCGACGGTCTTGTCCGTCGGATCGACGATGTCCATCAGGCGCTGGTGGGTACGGATTTCGAGCTGGTCGCGCGAGGTCTTGTTGACGTGCGGCGAACGCAGGATGTCAAAACGCTGAATACGCGTGGGCAGCGGCACCGGGCCACGGACGATCGCGCCAGTCCGCTTCGCCGTATCGACGATTTCGGCTGCCGATTGATCGATCAGACGATAGTCGAAAGCCTTCAGACGAATGCGGATTTTCTGGTTTTGCATGACGATTCCTTGAAAAGAGCGAGGCGGTGTTGCACCGCACATTAGGCAAAAGAGCGTGGAACCGGACACTCGCTGAGGGCGAGCACCCGGCTCCAATCTGTACTTCAGTACTGCAACTTCAAATCGAGCGAATCGGAGATTTTACTCGATAATCTTTGCAACGACACCGGCGCCGACGGTACGGCCACCTTCGCGGATGGCGAAGCGCAGACCTTCTTCCATGGCGATCGGGGCGATCAGCTTGACCGTGATCGACACGTTGTCGCCCGGCATCACCATTTCCTTGTCCTTCGGCAGCTCGATCGAGCCCGTCACGTCCGTCGTACGGAAGTAGAACTGCGGACGGTAGTTGTTGAAGAACGGCGTGTGACGGCCGCCTTCGTCCTTGCTCAGCACGTACACTTCAGCCGTGAAGTGCGTGTGCGGCGTGATCGAACCCGGCTTGGCCAGAACCTGGCCGCGCTCCACGTCTTCACGCTTCGTGCCGCGCAGCAGGATACCGACGTTGTCGCCCGCCTGACCTTGGTCGAGCAGCTTGCGGAACATTTCCACGCCCGTGCAGGTCGTCTTCACCGTCGGCTTGATACCGACGATTTCGATTTCCTCGCCGACCTTGACCACACCGCGCTCGACGCGGCCCGTCACCACCGTGCCGCGACCCGAGATCGAGAACACGTCTTCCACCGGCATCAGGAACGAACCGTCAACTGCGCGCTCCGGCGTCGGGATGTACGAATCCAGCGCGTCGGCCAGGTTCATGATCGCCACTTCGCCCAGCTCGCCCTTGTCGCCTTCCAGCGCCAGCTTGGCCGAACCCTTGATGATCGGGGTGTCGTCGCCCGGGAAGTCGTACTTCGACAGAAGCTCACGCACCTCCATTTCGACGAGTTCGAGCAGCTCGGCGTCGTCCACCATGTCGCACTTGTTCAGGAACACGATGATGTACGGCACGCCAACCTGACGAGCCAGCAGGATGTGCTCACGCGTTTGCGGCATCGGGCCGTCAGCGGCCGAGCACACCAGGATGGCGCCGTCCATCTGCGCCGCGCCCGTGATCATGTTCTTCACATAGTCAGCGTGGCCCGGGCAGTCGACGTGTGCGTAGTGGCGGTTAGCCGTTTCGTACTCGACGTGCGCGGTGTTGATCGTGATACCACGCGCCTTTTCTTCCGGCGCCGCGTCGATCTGGTCGTACGCCTTCGCCTCGCCGCCGAACTTCTGCGTGAGAACCGTCGTGATCGCTGCCGTCAGCGTGGTCTTGCCGTGGTCAACGTGACCGATCGTACCCACGTTCACGTGCGGCTTGGTCCGCTCGAATTTACCTTTTGCCATGATTACCTTCTTCCAAAGTTTGGTTATCGGTTAAAGCTTGTGGCTTGCGCCGAATTACTTGCTTTTCGCGTTGATGATCGCGTCGGCGACGTTACGCGGAGCTTCGGCGTAGTGCTTGAACTCCATCGTGTACGTGGCGCGGCCTTGTGTCAGCGAACGCAGCGACGTCGAGTAGCCGAACATTTCCGACAGCGGCACTTCAGCGCGGACGATCTTGCCGCCGCCGACCATGTCTTCCATGCCCTGCACGATACCGCGACGGCCCGACAGGTCGCCCATCACGTTACCCATGTAGTCTTCCGGCGTTTCGACTTCCACAGCCATCATCGGTTCGAGGATGACCGGGCTCGCCTTGCGCATTGCTTCCTTGAAGGCCATCGAGCCGGCCATGCGGAACGCGTTTTCGTTCGAGTCCACGTCGTGATACGAACCGAACGTCAGGTGAACCTTCACGTCGACCACCGGGAAGCCCGCCAGCACGCCCGACTTCAGCGTTTCCTGGATACCCTTGTCCACGGCCGGGATGTATTCGCGCGGAATCACGCCGCCCTTGATCTCGTCCAGGAACTCGTAGCCCTTGCCCTGCTCGTTCGGCTCGAGCGTGATGACCGCGTGACCGTACTGGCCGCGACCACCCGACTGCTTGACGAACTTGCCGTCAACATCTGCAGCCGTCGTGCGAATGGTTTCGCGATACGCAACCTGCGGCTTGCCGACCGTTGCTTCCACGTTGAACTCGCGCTTCATGCGGTCGACGAGAATTTCGAGGTGGAGCTCGCCCATGCCCGAGATGATCGTCTGGCCCGATTCCTCGTCCGTTTGAACGCGGAAAGACGGGTCTTCCTGCGCGAGACGGTTCAGCGCCAGGCCCATCTTCTCCTGGTCAGCCTTGGTCTTCGGCTCCACAGCCTGCGAAATCACCGGCTCCGGGAAAATCATGCGTTCGAGCACGATCGGGTGCTGCGGATCGCACAGCGTGTCGCCGGTGGTCGCTTCCTTCAGGCCGACGGCCGCCGCAATGTCGCCCGCGCGCACTTCCTTGATTTCTTCGCGCTGGTTCGCGTGCATCTGCAGAATACGGCCCAGACGTTCCTTCTTGTCCTTGGTCGCGTTCAGCACGGTGTCACCGGAATTCACGACGCCAGAGTACACGCGGAAGAAGATCAGCTGACCGACAAACGGGTCCGTCATGATCTTGAACGCCAGCGCGGAGAACTTCTCGTCGTCGGCAGCACGGCGCTCGGCCTTCTCGCCGCTTTCGAGTTCGCCCGTAACCGGCGGAATGTCGACCGGCGACGGCAGGAAGTCGATCACAGCGTCGAGCATGCGCTGCACGCCCTTGTTCTTGAACGCGGTGCCGCAGAGCATCGGCTGGATTTCGCACGCGATCGTCCGGTCGCGGATCGCCTTGACGATTTCCGCTTCGGTCAGCTCTTCGCCGCCGAGATACTTTTCCATCAGCTCTTCGCTGGCTTCGGCAGCCGACTCGATCATCTTCTCGCGCCACTCGTTGCACGTATCGACGAGTTCAGCGGGAATCTCGACGTAGTCGAACTTCGTGCCCTGGGACGCTTCGTCCCAAATGATCGCCTTCATCTTCAGGAGATCAACCACGCCCTTGAAGTTTTCTTCCGAGCCGATCGGCACCACGACGGGAACCGGGTTCGCCTTCAGGCGGTTCTTCAACTGGTCGTAGACCTTGAAGAAGTTCGCGCCGGTACGGTCCATCTTGTTGACGAACGCGAGACGGGGAACCTTGTACTTATTAGCCTGACGCCACACGGTTTCCGACTGCGGCTGCACGCCGCCCACTGCACAGTAGACCATGCACGCGCCGTCGAGAACGCGCATCGAGCGCTCCACTTCGATCGTGAAGTCGACGTGCCCCGGGGTGTCGATGATGTTGATGCGGTGCTCGGGATAGTTGCCGCCCATGCCCTTCCAGAAGGCCGTAGTAGCAGCCGACGTGATGGTGATGCCGCGCTCCTGCTCCTGCTCCATCCAGTCCATCGTTGCTGCGCCGTCGTGAACTTCACCGATCTTGTGATTCACGCCCGTGTAGAACAGGATGCGCTCGGTCGTCGTCGTTTTGCCGGCGTCGATGTGAGCGCTGATACCGATATTGCGGTAGCGCTCGATAGGTGTCTTGCGAGCCACTTTCGATCCTTTTTCGGTCGACGCGCCTGCGAATGCGAGCGCGCCCTAACACAAACGGGCGAGGCGCCTGGAGTAGCGCACCCGCCCTGATTTTTCCGTTTGCTCTACGAGCGGGAGCTTAGAAACGGAAGTGCGAGAATGCCTTGTTGGCCTCTGCCATGCGGTGAACTTCATCGCGCTTCTTCATCGCGCCGCCACGGCCTTCAGCCGCTTCGGAGAGTTCACCTGCCAGGCGCAGGGCCATCGACTTTTCGCTGCGCTTCTTCGCGGCTTCACGCAACCAACGCATCGCCAATGCCATACGACGCGAGGGACGCACTTCGACCGGAACCTGATAGTTGGCACCACCAACGCGACGGCTCTTCACTTCGACCACCGGCTTCACGTTGTTGAGCGCAACCGTGAACACTTCCAGCGGGTCCTTGCCACCCTTGGTCTGGATCTGTTCAAAAGCGCCGTACACGATACGCTCGGCAACCGACTTCTTGCCGGAGAGCATCAGCACGTTCATGAACTTGGCTACATCTACGTTACCGAACTTCGGATCCGGCAACACTTCCCGCTTGGGGACTTCGCGACGACGCGGCATGATTCTTCCTTTACTTTTTCAGTTGGAGCTGATTCTCAACTCCGCGGCCACCAACAAACCCGATCCATCTATTCGACTAAACCAGCTTGGCCGGGTGACCACTTACTCGACAGCACCGGCGCTTCCGGCACCACCGCCTTAACCGCCTTGCGGCGACCTGATTCCTGATTCTTACTTCCGACCGCGACTTACTTGCCGGCCTTCGCGCGCTTCGCACCGTACTTCGAGCGAGCTTGCTTACGATCCTTGACGCCCTGGGTATCCAGCGAGCCGCGAACCATGTGGTAACGCACACCCGGCAAGTCCTTCACACGGCCGCCGCGGATCAGCACAACCGAGTGCTCTTGCAGGTTGTGGCCTTCACCGCCGATGTACGAAATGACTTCGAAGCCGTTCGTCAGACGAACCTTGGCGACTTTACGGAGTGCCGAGTTCGGCTTCTTCGGCGTCGTGGTGTACACGCGAGTGCACACGCCACGACGCTGAGGGCAGTCCTGCAGGGCCGGCGACTTGCTTTTCGTCGTTTCCGACGCGCGGCCTTTGCGAACCAGTTGATTGATGGTTGGCATTGTTTAATCCTAAAAATGAACAAAATCCGCGAAACTCTTTCGGGCAAAGCGAAAAGAGCTACGCGTTTGACTATCTCGCCGATGAATTCCGCCATTCACACCCGGCGCTGAGCCAGGCCCAAAGTCGGACCGCGAACGAGAACCAAGCATGATATTCCGAAAATCGCAATCGGGTCAATAGGTTGCGATGATTTCGAGGCTTTTCGCAAGCCAGACATCAGTCGGAGCCGACAACGGCGAGCAATTCGTCGCCGAAGCGCTCCAACTTGCGCACGCCGATCCCGGGAATGTGGCGCAGATCGTCGATCGTGTCGGGATCGCTGCGGACGATCTCGGCGAGCGTGGCATCGTGGAAGATGACGTAGGCCGGCACGCCGTCGCTCTTCGCGGTCTCTGCGCGCCAGGCGCGCAGGCGCTCCCAACGCGCCCTTTCGCGTGCCGACATGCCGGCGGTCGGATCCGCGCGTTCACCAGTACGGCTGGAGGACTGGCGCGCCCGAGTCGGCTTCACATACTTGCGCAGCGTGACTTGCTCTTCGCCCTTCAGCACGGGCTTGCTGGCGTCGGTCAGCACGAGCGCGCCGAAACCGTCGTGATCGACAGCGAGATAGCCGAACGCGACGAGTTGCCGGAACACGGCGCGCCATTCGGGTTCGGAGAGCGCGGCGCCGACGCCGAAGGTCGATATCTTCTCGTGTCCGCGCTGCAGGACTTTCTCACTGCGGGTACCACGAAGGATGTCGATGAGATGGCCCGCGCCGAAATGGAACCCGCTCGCTTTCTGCGCACGATACACGCACGACAGCGCCATTTGCGCTTCGCGGGTGGCATCGAATGACGCGGGCGGCTCGAGACATGTATCGCAGTTGCCGCACGGCTTGCTCGTCTCGCCAAAATACGCGAGGAGGCGCACGCGACGACAGGACGCCGCCTCACACAGACCCAGCAAGGCATCGAGCTTGCCGCTCTGCACGCGCTTGTGTGCGTCGTCAGCCTCGGATTCGTCGATCATCTTGCGCTGTTGCACGACGTCGCCCAGCCCGTACGCCATCCATGCATTCGCCGGCAGACCGTCGCGGCCGGCGCGGCCCGTCTCCTGGTAATAGCCTTCGACGCTCTTGGGCAAATCCAGATGCGCGACGAAGCGGACATCCGGTTTATCGATGCCCATGCCGAACGCGATCGTCGCGCACATGACGATGCCTTCCTCGCGCTGAAACATCTCCTGATGCTTCTGGCGCGTCTCGAACTCCATGCCCGCGTGGTAAGGCAGCGCGCGGATGCCCTGGCCTTTCAGCCAGTCCGCGGTTTCTTCGACTTTCCGCCGCGACAGGCAATACACGACGCCCGCATCGGTCGTGCCGTCCTTGTTCGTATGCTCGGCGCGGATGAAATCGAGCAGTTGCGAACGCGCGTTGTCCTTCTCGACGATCCGATAGCGAATGTTCGGCCGATCGAAGCTGGAAACGAATATGCGCGCATCGTCCAGCGCGAGCCGATGGACGATCTCATCGCGCGTGATCGCATCGGCAGTCGCGGTGAGCGCGATCCGCGGCACATCCGGAAACCGCTCGTGCAGCACGGAAAGCTGGATGTACTCAGGACGGAAATCGTGCCCCCATTGCGACACGCAATGCGCTTCGTCGATGGCGAAAAGTCCGACGCGCGCGCGCTCGAGCAGTTCGAGAAAGCGCGGCGTCATCAGGCGTTCGGGTGCGACGTAAAGGAGATCGATGTCGCCTTCGCGCAGCGCCCGCTCGGTGGCCGCGGCCTCCGCGCCCGACAAAGTCGAATTCAGATATGCGGCGCGCACGCCGACTTCCGTCAGAGCCGCGACCTGGTCCTGCATCAGCGCGATCAATGGCGACACCACGATACCCGCGCCGAGCCCGGCCTCGCTGCGCACGAGCGAGGGAATCTGGTAGCACAGCGACTTGCCGCCGCCCGTCGGCATCAGCACGAGCGAATCGCCGCCGTTCGCGACATGCTCGACGATCTCCGCCTGTTGTCCGCGAAATGCGGGATAGCCGAAGATTTCGTTGAGTATTTCGAGCGACCGAGCCATGGAAGAGGGATGTGCACTGCAACGTGAGAGATAACGAATTCTACCAACGCATCCGCGCGCGCCGAGGCGCAGGAATATGTTGTTAGCCGAATGGCAGAGGCAAAAAAAAACCGCTCAGCCGAAGCTGAGCGGTTCGTGGCTACTACAGCGAAAGACGCTTACTCGTTGGTATGCGGCTGCTGCTCCGCTGCCGGGGTTTCCGGCGTACCAAAGTCGAATGCCTCTTCGGCCGCGATCTGGTCGAAACGCTCGCGATCCGACGACTCCTTCGCCTTGCGTGCCTTGTGGAACGCGAGACCCGTACCAGCCGGAATCAGACGGCCGACGATCACGTTTTCCTTCAGGCCACGCAGATCATCGCGCTTGCCCATGATCGCCGCTTCGGTCAGCACGCGGGTCGTTTCCTGGAACGATGCCGCCGAGATGAACGAGTCGGTCGACAGCGATGCCTTCGTGATACCGAGCAGCACGTTGTCGTACGTCGCCGGACGCTTGTCTTCCGCGATCATCTTGTCGTTCTCGTCCAGCATGTCCGAACGTTCGACCTGCTCGCCCGGAATGAAGCGCGTATCGCCGTTGTCGACGATCTGCACACGACGCAGCATCTGACGCACGATCACTTCGATGTGCTTGTCGTTGATCTTCACGCCCTGCAGACGGTACACGTCCTGCACTTCGTCCACGATGTAGCGCGACAACGCCTCGATACCCTGCAGACGCAGGATGTCGTGCGGATCGGCAGGACCGTCGACGATCATTTCGCCCTTGTTGACGACCTGACCATCGTGCACCAGCACCTGCTTTTCCTTCGCGATCAGGAACTCGTGCTGATTGCCCTCGAGATCCGTGATGACGAGACGCTGCTTGCCCTTCGTGTCCTTACCGAACGACGTCGTGCCCGTGACTTCCGCGAGAATACCCGCGTCCTTCGGCGAGCGCGCTTCGAACAGTTCGGCCACGCGCGGCAGACCACCGGTAATGTCACGCGTCTTCTGCGCTTCAACCGGGATACGCGCCAGCACTTCACCGACCTGCACTTGCTGACCATCCTTCACGGTGATCAGTGCGCCGACCTGGAAGCCGATCTGCACCGAATGCTCGGTGTTCGGGATCTTCACTTCCTCGCCGTTCGCGTCGAGCAGTTTCACCTGCGGGCGCACGCTCTTCGACGCTTGCGAGCCGCGACGCTTCACGTCGATCACGACCAGGGTCGAAAGACCAGTCACGTCGTCGATCTGCTTCGCAACGGTCACGCCTTCCTCGACGTTTTCGAACTTCACCGTACCGCCCCACTCGGTGATGATCGGACGCGTCAGCGGATCCCATTGAGCCAGTTGCGCACCGGCCTTGATCTGCGCGCCGTCGAGTTGCAGCAGCGTCGCGCCGTACGGAACCTTGTGACGCTCACGCTCGCGACCGAAGTCGTCCGCGATGATCGCCTCGCCCGAACGCGAGATGACGACCTGCTCGCCCTTCGCGTTGGTGACGTAACGCATCGTCGCCGTGAAGCGCACCGTACCGTTCGACTTCGCTTCGACCGTCGAAGCAACCGCCGCACGCGATGCCGCACCACCGATGTGGAACGTACGCATCGTCAGCTGCGTGCCCGGCTCACCGATCGACTGCGCAGCGATCACGCCCACTGCCTCACCGACGTTCACGCGCGAACCGCGGCCGAGGTCACGGCCGTAGCACGCGGCGCACAGGCCATAGCGCGTTTCGCAGGTCAGCGGCGTGCGCACGCGCACTTCGTCGATGCCGAGGCGTTCGATTTCCTCGACCGCGTCTTCGTCGAGCAGATCGCCCGACGCGTACAGCGTTTCCTGCGTTTCCGGATTGACGACGTCCGCCACCGCGACACGACCGAGAATACGGTCACGCAGCGCTTCGACGACTTCACCGCCTTCGACCAACGCCTTCATCGCCACGCCGTTCGAGGTGCCGCAATCGTCTTCGACGACGACCAAGTCCTGCGTCACATCGACGAGACGACGCGTCAGGTAGCCCGAGTTCGCAGTCTTCAGTGCCGTATCCGCCAGACCCTTACGAGCGCCGTGCGTCGAGATGAAGTACTGCAACACGTTCAGACCTTCGCGGAAGTTCGCGGTGATCGGCGTCTCGATAATCGAGCCGTCCGGCTTCGCCATCAGGCCGCGCATACCCGCGAGCTGACGAATCTGCACCGCGGAACCACGAGCGCCCGAGTCGGCCATCATGTAGATGGAGTTGAACGACTCCTGCTTCGTTTCGTTGCCGTCACGGTCGGTGACGGGTTCCGTCGCGAGCTGCTCCATCATCGCCTTGCCGACGCTTTCCGACGTCGCCGACCAGATGTCGACCACGTTGTTATAGCGTTCCTGCGCGGTGACGAGACCCGACATGTACTGACGGTCGTACTCCTTCACCTTCTTCGCAGCGTCGCCGACGATCGTCTCTTTCTGCGGCGGCACGAGCATGTCGTCCACGCAGATCGAGATACCGGCGCGCGTTGCGAGGCGGAAGCCCATCTGCATCAGCTGGTCGGCGAAGATCACCGTCTCGCGCAGACCGCACTTGCGGAACGCCGTGTTGATCAGGCGCGAGATTTCCTTCTTCTTCAGCGGCTTGTTCAGCACCGAGAACGGCAGACCCGGCGGCAGAATCTCCGACAGGATCGAACGGCCGACCGTGGTCGCGTACAGCGAGATCTTCGGCACGAACGCCGGCACGCCTTCGCTCGTGTCCTCGTTCGCCACCATTTCGGTGATACGCACGTTGACGCGCGAAGCCAGCTCGACTTCCTTGTTTTCGTACGCGCGGATCACCTCCGACACGCCCGTGAACGTCATGCCTTCGCCCTTGCCGTTGATCGCTTCACGCGACGCGTAGTAAAGGCCCAGCACGATATCCTGCGACGGCACGATCGACGGATCGCCGTTCGCCGGGAACAGGACGTTGTTCGACGCCAGCATCAGGGTGCGCGCTTCCATCTGCGCTTCGAGCGACAGCGGCACGTGAACGGCCATCTGGTCACCGTCGAAGTCGGCGTTGAACGCCGCGCAGACGAGCGGGTGCAGCTGAATCGCCTTGCCTTCGATCAGCACGGGCTCGAACGCCTGAATACCGAGACGGTGAAGCGTAGGCGCACGGTTCAGCATCACCGGATGCTCGCGGATCACCTCTTCGAGGATGTCCCACACCACCGGCGTCTGGTTCTCGACTTCCTTCTTCGCGGCCTTGATGGTCGTCGCGACGCCCATCACTTCCAGCTTGTTGAAGATGAAAGGCTTGAACAGTTCGAGCGCCATCAGCTTCGGCAGACCGCACTGATGCAGCTTGAGCGTCGGACCCACCACGATCACCGAACGGCCGGAGTAGTCGACGCGCTTACCGAGCAGGTTCTGACGGAAACGACCGCCCTTACCCTTGATCATGTCGGCGAGCGACTTCAGCGGACGCTTGTTCGCGCCGGTCATCGCCTTGCCGCGACGGCCGTTGTCGAGCAGCGAATCGACGGCTTCCTGCAGCATCCGCTTTTCGTTGCGGACGATGATTTCAGGCGCCTTCAGTTCGAGCAGACGCTTCAACCGGTTGTTACGGTTGATCACGCGGCGATACAGGTCGTTCAGATCCGACGTCGCGAAACGGCCGCCATCCAGCGGCACCAGCGGACGCAGTTCCGGCGGCAGCACCGGCAGCACTTCGAGCACCATCCAGTCAGGCTTGATGCCCGAGCGTTGGAAAGCCTCGAGCACCTTCAGGCGCTTCGCGTACTTCTTGATCTTCGCTTCCGAACCCGTGTTCTTGAGTTCGGTGCGCAGCATTTCGACCTGTTCGTCGATGTTGATCGCGCGCAGCAGCTCGCGAACGCCTTCCGCACCCATTTCGGCACGGAATTCGTCACCGTACTCTTCGACCTTGTTGTAGTAATCCTCTTCCGTCATGATCTGCCGCGCTTTCAGCGGCGTCATGCCCGGATCGATCACCACATAGGCTTCGAAGTACAGCACGCGCTCGATGTCGCGCAGCGTCATGTCGAGCACCATGCCCAGACGCGACGGCAACGACTTCAGGAACCAGATGTGCGCAACCGGCGAGGCCAGTTCGATGTGGCCCATCCGCTCACGACGCACCTTCGCCAGCGTCACTTCGACGCCGCACTTCTCGCAGATCACGCCGCGGTGCTTCAGGCGCTTGTACTTGCCGCAAAGGCATTCGTAGTCCTTGATCGGACCAAAAATCTTCGCGCAGAACAGACCATCCCGCTCCGGCTTGAACGTGCGGTAGTTGATGGTCTCAGGCTTCTTCACTTCGCCGAACGACCAAGAACGAATCTTGTCGGGCGACGCGAGGCCGATCTTGATCGCATCAAAAACTTCTTCTTGTTGGACTTGCTTGAATAGATCGAGCAGAGCTTTCATTGCTTTCTCTCCGTAGTCCGATTAATTGCGGTCCAGATCGATATCAATACCGAGCGAGCGGATTTCCTTCACCAGCACATTGAAGGATTCCGGCATGCCCGCGTCGATCACGTGATCGCCCTTGACGAGGTTCTCATAAACCTTCGTCCGGCCCGTCACGTCGTCCGACTTGACCGTCAGCATTTCCTGTAGCACGTACGACGCGCCATACGCCTCGAGCGCCCACACTTCCATCTCACCGAAGCGCTGACCACCGAACTGTGCCTTACCACCCAGCGGCTGCTGCGTGACGAGCGAGTACGGACCGGTCGAACGTGCGTGCATCTTGTCATCGACCAGGTGGTGCAGCTTCAGGTAGTGCATGTAGCCGACCGTGACCGTGCGCTCGAATGCCTCGCCGGTGCGGCCGTCGTACAGCGTGACCTGGTTCTTCGACGGCGTCATGCCGAGGTTCGTTGCGATCTCGTCCGGGTAGGCCAGATCCAGCGCGCGCGACATTTCGTCTTCCGTCGCACCGTCGAACACCGGCGTCGCGAACGGCACGCCCTCGCGCAGGTTCTTCGCCAGTTCGACGATCTCGTCGTCGGAGAAGCTTTCCAGCTCTTCCTTGCGGCCCGACTCGTTGTAGATCTGCGTTAGGAACTGACGCAGTTCTTCGACCTTCGCCTGACGCTGCATCATTTCGCCGATACGCCAGCCGAGACCCTTCGCGGCCCAGCCCAGATGCACTTCGAGAATCTGACCCACGTTCATCCGCGACGGCACGCCGAGCGGATTCAGCACGACGTCGGCCGGACGGCCATCGGCCATGTACGGCATGTCTTCGATCGGCACGATCTTCGACACGACACCCTTGTTACCGTGACGACCCGCCATCTTGTCGCCAGGCTGCAGGCGACGCTTAACGGCGAGATACACCTTGACCATCTTCAGCACGCCCGGCGGCAGTTCGTCGCCTTGCGTGAGCTTCTTGCGCTTCTCTTCGAACGCGAGGTCGAACTGGTGACGCTTTTGCTCGATCGAGTCCTTGATCGCTTCCAGTTGTGCCGCTGCTTCTTCGTCCGCGAGACGGATGTCGAACCAGTGGTAGTGGTCGAGATCTTCGAGGTAAGCGAGGTCGATCTTCGTGCCCTTCGCGAGCTTCTTCGGACCGCCGTTCGCGACCTTGCCGTTCAGCATGCGCGCGAGACGCTGGAACGCGTCGCCTTCCACGATACGAAGCTGGTCGTTCAGGTCGAGGCGATAGCGCTTCAGTTCATCGTCGATGATCTGTTGCGCGCGCTTGTCCCGCGTGATGCCTTCGCGCGTGAACACCTGCACGTCGATGACCGTGCCGCTCATGCCCGACGGCACGCGCAGCGACGTGTCCTTCACGTCCGATGCCTTCTCACCGAAGATCGCGCGCAGCAGCTTTTCTTCCGGCGTCAGCTGGGTTTCGCCCTTCGGCGTGACCTTGCCGACCAGCACGTCGCCCGCTTCGACTTCCGCGCCGATATACACGATGCCCGACTCGTCGAGACGGCCAAGCTGCACTTCCGCGAGGTTCGAAATGTCGCGCGTGATTTCTTCCGGTCCGAGCTTCGTGTCGCGAGCAACGACGTTCAGTTCTTCGATGTGGATCGACGTGTAGCGATCGTCCGCAACGACCTTTTCCGAGATCAGGATCGAGTCTTCGAAGTTGTAGCCGTTCCACGGCATGAACGCGACCAGCATGTTCTGGCCGAGCGCGAGCTCGCCCAGATCCGTCGAGGCGCCGTCGGCCAGCACGTCGCCGCGCGAGACCTTGTCGCCCACCTTTGCGATCGGACGCTGGTTGATGTTCGTGTTCTGGTTCGAACGCGTGTACTTGATCAGGTTGTAGATGTCCACGCCGACGTCGCCGGCAACGGCTTCATCGTCGTTCACGCGAATCACGATACGGCCCGCGTCGACGTAATCCACCACGCCACCGCGCAGCGCCTGCACGGTCGTACCCGAGTCGACCGCCACCGTGCGTTCGATGCCCGTACCGACGACCGGCTTTTCCGGACGCAGACACGGCACGGCCTGACGCTGCATGTTCGAGCCCATCAACGCGCGGTTCGCGTCGTCGTGCTCGAGGAACGGAATCAGCGATGCAGCCACCGACACGATCTGCGACGGCGCCACGTCCATGTACTGGATGCGATCCGGCGTGACCATCAGCGTTTCGCCCGCTTCACGCGACGACACGAGTTCGTCGGTCAGCGTTCCGTCGTCGGCCACTGCCGCGTTCGCCTGAGCGATCACGTAACGGCCTTCTTCGATTGCCGACAGATAGTCGATCTGGTCGGTCACCTTGCTGTCCACGACCTTGCGGTACGGCGTTTCGAGGAAGCCGTATTCGTTCAGGTGCGCATACAGCGCGAGCGAGTTGATCAGACCGATGTTCGGACCTTCCGGCGTTTCGATCGGGCACACCCGGCCGTAGTGCGTCGGGTGCACGTCGCGGACTTCGAAGCCCGCGCGCTCGCGCGTCAGACCGCCCGGGCCCAGTGCGGATACACGACGCTTGTGCGTGATTTCCGACAGCGGGTTAGTTTGGTCCATGAACTGCGAGAGCTGCGACGAACCGAAAAACTCGCGGATCGCCGAGGAAATCGGCTTCGAGTTGATCAGATCGTGGGGCATCAGGTTTTCGCTCTCGGCCTGGCCGAGGCGTTCCTTCACGGCGCGCTCCACGCGCACGAGACCTGCACGGAACTGGTTCTCCGCGAGCTCGCCGACGCAACGCACACGACGATTGCCCAAGTGGTCGATGTCGT
This sequence comes from Caballeronia sp. INML1, assembly GCF_023631085.1. Lineage (NCBI taxonomy): Bacteria > Pseudomonadati > Pseudomonadota > Betaproteobacteria > Burkholderiales > Burkholderiaceae > Caballeronia > Caballeronia sp. INML1. The sequence continues at coordinate 95,434 of NZ_JALQDT010000038.1, forward strand.
CCACTTCGCCCTTGCCGTTACGCAACTCGACGAGGATCTTGATCGTCGCGAGGATGTCGTCGTCCTGCAGCGTCATCGGGCCAACGATTTCGTCACGGCCGACACGGCGGTTGAACTTCATACGGCCGACCTTCGACAGATCGTACGCATCTTCGCTGTAGAACAGACGGTTGAACAGCGCCTCGACCGCTTCTTCGGTCGGCGGCTCGCCCGGGCGCATCATACGATAGATCGCGATGCGGGCGGCCATCTTGTCGGCGGTTTCGTCGATACGCAGCGTCGACGAGATATACGGCCCCTGGTCCAGGTCGTTCGTGTAGAGCGTCTGGATGTCCTTGACCTTCGCCTCGCGCAGCTTCTCGAGAACCGTTTCGGTGATTTCCTCGTTGGCGTTCGCGATCACTTCGCCCGTTTCCGGATCGATCACGTTCTTCGCCAGCACGCGGCCGAGCAGGTACTCTTCCGGCACCGAGATGAACTTCGTCTTGGCGTTTTCGAGGTCGCGAATATGCTTCGCGTTGATCCGCTTGTCCTTCGTGACAATGACGTTGCCGTCGCGGTCCTGGATGTCGAAACGCGCGACTTCACCGCGCAGGCGCTCGGGAACAAATTCCATTTGCGCGCCTTCGCTCATCAGGCCGAAGTTGTCGAACACGAAGAAGTTCGCGAGGATCTGCTCCGGCGTCATGCCGATCGCTTTCAGCAGAATCGTCACCGGCATCTTGCGACGACGGTCGACGCGGAAGTAAAGCACGTCCTTCGGGTCGAATTCGAAGTCGAGCCACGAACCGCGGTAAGGAATGATGCGCGCCGAGAACAACAGCTTGCCGGAGCTGTGCGTCTTGCCCTTGTCGTGCTCGAAAAACACGCCAGGCGAACGGTGGAGCTGCGACACGATCACGCGCTCCGTTCCGTTGATGACGAACGAACCCGTCGGCGTCATGAGCGGAATTTCGCCCATGTACACTTCCTGTTCCTTCACTTCCTTGACGACCGGCTTGCTCGGCGACTCCTTGTCGAGCAGAACCAGACGCACTTTCGCGCGCAGAGCCGAGCAGTACGTCAGGCCGCGCTGCTGGCATTCCTTGATGTTGAATGCGGGCGATGACAGCATGTAGCTGACGAACTCGAGCCGCGCGAAACCGTTGTGCGAGACAATCGGGAAAACAGAGGTGAACGCAGCCTGCAAGCCTTCCGACTTGCGCTGCGAGGACGACGTGTCTGCTTGCAGAAACGTCTGGAATGATTCAAGCTGGGTCGCCAGCAAAAAGGGAACTTGGTGAACGATGGGGCGCTTCGCGAAACTCTTGCGAATACGCTTCTTCTCGGTGAAGGAATATTGCATACGATCTCCGAATCACGGCGGGCGTTACCGAGGCGGGATACCTCGATGTCACAGCCCGGTGTTCACCGACTGAGACCCGCGCACGTGCCCGGGAGGACGCGCGAGCCTAGAAGCTTGGTGGTTGGCCGCTACCAACCGCTGGCTGACGGCAGCGGATGCCTGTGTTTCCCGCTACCCGACCAAACTTGCCTTCTGCAGTCGCTTCAGAAGACAAAGAGAACAATCGGAAAAATCTGCCGCTCCGAACGTTTTCTTTGGCTTCTGTGGAGACTTTCATGCTTGCCGACAAGCACAAAAACTGCGTCCCCACAAAGCACAAAAAGGCCGGCGGTGGAAAACCGCCAGCCTTCGCATAGCGCAATGAAACTTACTTGATTTCAGCCTTCGCGCCTGCGTCTTCCAGCTTCTTCTTGGCTTCTTCAGCAGCAGCCTTGGGCACCGCTTCCTTGATGGGCTTCGGTGCGCCGTCGACCAGATCCTTCGCTTCCTTCAGGCCGAGACCCGTCAGTTCACGAACTGCCTTGATCACGGAAACCTTGTTCGCGCCTGCTTCGAGCAGGTTGACCGTGAACTCGGTTTGCTCTTCGACTGCAGCAGCTGCGCCGCCACCTGCCGGGCCAGCAACTGCGACAGCAGCAGCCGACACGCCAAACTTCTCTTCGAACGCCTTGACCAGTTCGTTCAGTTCGAGAACCGACATCGAGCCAACGGCTTCCAGGATGTCTTCTTTTGCGATTGCCATTTGAAATACTCCTAAATTGAATTCGGATCGAGCTAGCGATCTAGCTAATACCTAACTGAGCAACTGGTGCCCAAGCGTGTGCGTTACGCAGCTTCGCCTTGCTTCTTCTCAGCGAGCGCGGCCAGGGCGCGCGCAAAGCCGGAAACAGGCGCTTGCATGACGAACAGCAGCTTGGAGAGCAGTTCTTCGCGGCTCGGAATGTTGGCCAGCGCTTGCACGCCTGCCTTGTCCATTACCTTGCCTTCGTAGGAACCAGCCTTGATGATCAACTTGTCATTGCCCTTACCGAAGTCGTTGACGACCTTGGCAGCGGCAATGGCATCTTCCGAGATGCCGTAGATCAGAGGACCGGTCATCTGCTCAGCCAGCGGAGCGAACGGCGTACCTTCCACGGCGCGACGCGCCAGCGTGTTTTTCAACACGCGCAGATACACCTGTTGCTCACGCGCTTTCGCGCGCAGCTTGGTCAGATCGCCAACCGTGATCCCACGATACTCAGCGAGCACCATCGTCTGAGCCTTCGCGACTTGCGCGGCGACTTCAGCGACGACTGCCTGCTTATCTTCTTTGTTCAGTGGCACGGTTAAACCTCCAGATTCGATGCACTCGGGCCACAACCCTCATGCACCACGTTCGACAACGGCGTCCGATTGTTAGGAGTATTTCGATCGATTGGTGATCATTCAGGATGATCGACAACCGACTTCAACCACTGCAAAACTGTTTCGGGTTCGCCATCTGCGTTGGCTTGAATTAAGGCAATGCCTGCCTGCTGCACCACCACCAACGGTCTTTGACAACCGGTTGCTCGACTCGATATTGCAGTCTCGCAACCGCCCAAAGCCCTTTTTGAAGCGCGATCAGCCGATCGCGCCCGAAATTGTTACTGTTGTGCCAGCGTTGCTTGATCCACGCGAACGCCAACGCCCATCGTGCTCGACACGGCGATCTTGCGCAGGTACACGCCTTTGCTCGTCGCCGGCTTTGCCTTTTGCAGCGCTTCGATCAGCGCCGACAGGTTCTGACGCAGCGATGCCGGCTCGAACGATGCGCGACCGATCGTGCCATGGATGATACCGGCCTTGTCGACGCGGAACTGCACCTGACCGGCCTTTGCGTTCTTGACCGCTTGAGCGACATCCGGCGTAACCGTGCCAACCTTCGGGTTCGGCATCAGGCCACGCGGACCGAGGATCTGACCCAGCGTGCCGACGACACGCATCGTGTCCGGCGAAGCGATCACGACGTCGAAGTTCAGATTGCCAGCCTTGACTTGCTCGGCGAGGTCTTCCATGCCGACCACGTCCGCGCCAGCTGCGCGAGCCTGTTCGGCCTTGTCGCCTTGAGCGAACACCGCCACGCGAACCGACTTGCCGGTACCAGCCGGAAGAACGACGGAGCCACGAACGACCTGGTCCGACTTCTTCGCGTCGATGCCGAGCTGAACGGCGACGTCGATCGATTCATCGAACTTCGCGCTCGCGCACTCTTTCACGAGAGCCAGTGCGTCGTCGATTGCGTACAGTTTCTGACGATCTACCTTGGTCGCGAATGCCTGAAGGCGCTTAGAAAGCTTAGCCATTTACACGCCCTCCACAGTGATGCCCATCGAACGCGCGCTGCCGGCGATCGTGCGCACGGCTGCATCCAGATCAGCTGCCGTAAGATCCGGCATCTTGGTCTTCGCGATTTCTTCCGCTTGAGCGCGGGTAATGTTGCCCACCTTGTCGGTGTGCGGCTTGCTCGAACCCTTTTGCACGGCGGCTGCCTTCTTGATCAGAACGGTTGCCGGCGGCGTCTTCATGATGAAGGTGAAGCTCTTGTCCGCGAATGCCGTGATGACGACCGGCACCGGCAGACCCGGCTCCATACCTTGAGTCTGCGCGTTGAACGCCTTGCAGAACTCCATGATGTTCAGGCCGCGCTGGCCCAGTGCCGGACCGACCGGCGGCGACGGGTTGGCTTTACCTGCAGGAATCTGCAGTTTAATAAAGCCGATAATTTTCTTTGCCATGTTGAAACCTCTGCTGAACGCGTGAGCGTTCGGTGAGTGATAGCGCGTGTTCGACGGTGCCGCCTACTGACGCTCCTCAACGGCCATACCGCGGACCGTAAGCGCGAATCGCGCGATGACCCGAAAGCCACGCGCGATGTATTCGATTAAAGCTTTTCGACCTGGCCAAACTCGAGTTCGACCGGTGTCGATCGCCCGAAAATCGTGACGGAAACACGGACTCGGGACTTTTCGTAGTTCACTTCTTCGACGTTGCCATTGAAGTCGGTGAATGGACCTTCCTTCACGCGGACCATCTCGCCTACCTCGAACAGCGTCTTCGGCCGCGGCTTCTCGACGCCTTCCTGCATCTGCGACATGATCTTTTCGACTTCACGTGGCGAGATAGGACTTGGGCGGTTGCGCGCACCGCCGACAAAACCAGTGACCTTGGCCGTGTTCTTTACCAGGTGCCACGTTTCGTCCGTCATTTCCATTTCAACCAGGACGTAGCCCGGGAAAAAACGACGCTCGGTGACCGACTTATGACCACCTTTTACCTCTACGACTTCTTCGGTCGGCACAAGAATCTGACCGAACTGATCTTGCATGCCTGCACGCTCAATGCGCTCTTGAAGCGCGCGTTGCACGCTCTTCTCCATGCCGGAGTAGGCGTGCACCACATACCAACGCTTTCCACTCGGGGATGCCGGAGTATCGCTCATATCATTTCCAACCCAGAATCGCCGAGAAAATCACCCACTCAATCGACTTATCACTAAGCCAAAGGAAAATGGCCATGATCAGAACAAACGCGAAGACCACTAGAGTTGTCTGGGTAGCCTCCTTGCGAGTCGGCCAGACAACCTTGCGGACTTCCTTGTACGAGTCTTTGGCGAACGCAATGAACCCTTTGCCCGGCGCAGAGAGAAGACCGACTGCGACACCCGCGATGACACCAACAGCAAGCGCTGCGCCGCGGACGTACCATTCTTGGCCTGAGAGCCAGAAGAACCCGACGAACCCGGCCAAGACCAACAATACGCCCGCCACCAACATCAACTTGTCGCCGGAAGTATTTACAGTTTCGACGGAAGGATTCGCCATAACACCTTAAGCAGCGCCACTTGGCGCAAGAATTTGGCAGGGGCAGAGGGAATCGAACCCCCAACCTTCGGTTTTGGAGACCGACGCTCTGCCAGTTGAGCTATACCCCTAAACCATTTGGGGCCGGCGGACTTCGCCGACCCCGAAACCGCTAATTACCGAGAAGATCTCTGGCTCTTACTCGATAATCTTTGCAACGACACCGGCGCCGACGGTACGGCCACCTTCGCGGATGGCGAAGCGCAGACCTTCTTCCATGGCGATCGGGGCGATCAGCTTGACCGTGATCGACACGTTGTCGCCCGGCATCACCATTTCCTTGTCCTTCGGCAGCTCGATCGAGCCCGTCACGTCCGTCGTACGGAAGTAGAACTGCGGACGGTAGTTGTTGAAGAACGGCGTGTGACGGCCGCCTTCGTCCTTGCTCAGCACGTACACTTCAGCCGTGAAGTGCGTGTGCGGCGTGATCGAACCCGGCTTGGCCAGAACCTGGCCGCGCTCCACGTCTTCACGCTTCGTGCCGCGCAGCAGGATACCGACGTTGTCGCCCGCCTGACCTTGGTCGAGCAGCTTGCGGAACATTTCCACGCCCGTGCAGGTCGTCTTCACCGTCGGCTTGATACCGACGATTTCGATTTCCTCGCCGACCTTGACCACACCGCGCTCGACGCGGCCCGTCACCACCGTGCCGCGACCCGAGATCGAGAACACGTCTTCCACCGGCATCAGGAACGAACCGTCAACTGCGCGCTCCGGCGTCGGGATGTACGAATCCAGCGCGTCGGCCAGGTTCATGATCGCCACTTCGCCCAGCTCGCCCTTGTCGCCTTCCAGCGCCAGCTTGGCCGAACCCTTGATGATCGGGGTGTCGTCGCCCGGGAAGTCGTACTTCGACAGAAGCTCACGCACTTCCATTTCGACGAGTTCGAGCAGCTCGGCGTCGTCCACCATGTCGCACTTGTTCAGGAACACGATGATGTACGGCACGCCAACCTGACGGGCCAGCAGGATGTGCTCACGCGTTTGCGGCATCGGGCCGTCAGCGGCCGAGCACACCAGGATGGCGCCGTCCATCTGCGCCGCGCCCGTGATCATGTTCTTCACATAGTCAGCGTGGCCCGGGCAGTCGACGTGTGCGTAGTGGCGGTTAGCCGTTTCGTACTCGACGTGCGCGGTGTTGATCGTGATACCACGCGCCTTTTCTTCCGGCGCCGCGTCGATCTGGTCGTACGCCTTCGCCTCGCCGCCGAACTTCTGCGTGAGAACCGTCGTGATCGCTGCCGTCAGCGTGGTCTTGCCGTGGTCAACGTGACCGATCGTACCCACGTTCACGTGCGGCTTGGTCCGCTCGAATTTACCTTT
>NZ_JALQDT010000039.1:0-620 GCF_023631085.1 Caballeronia sp. INML1
AGCGTGGTCTTGCCGTGGTCAACGTGACCGATCGTACCCACGTTCACGTGCGGCTTGGTCCGCTCGAATTTACCTTTGGCCATTTTCGACTCCTAACAGGATTTTCGCACCTTGCGCCGCGCGCAACTTACTAGACTGATACAGCTGGTGCCCATGGGCAGGATCGAACTGCCGACCTCTCCCTTACCAAGGGAGTGCTCTACCACTGAGCCACATGGGCACTACAAAACCGACACTGGAGCGGGTGAAGGGAATCGAACCCTCGTCATAAGCTTGGAAGGCTTCTGCTCTACCATTGAGCTACACCCGCGAGGGTTTGGATTCCCTTACCGCTTGAATTCTGGTGGAGGAGGTTGGATTCGAACCAACGTAGGCGTAAGCCAACAGATTTACAGTCTGCCCCCTTTAGCCACTCGGGCACCCCTCCGCAGAGAACTATCGATTATGGGGTAACAACACGCCGTTGTCAAGCGTTTCTTACGCCCGAGACGATCGAAGCTCTCACCTATAGGTGAGACGGAAACGCAAAAACCCCACCTTTGTGGGGTGGGGTTTTTGTTTATCGCATGAGGAGCCTGACGATTACCTACTTTCACACGGGTATCCGCACTATCATCGGC
>NZ_JALQDT010000040.1:0-6348 GCF_023631085.1 Caballeronia sp. INML1
ATTTACTCCATCCAAAGATGGAAAAACCTTCCTCTGATACTTCGTGTGAGACTCTTGATACTTTCGCTATATCCAGCTCCGAAGAACCAGACCGCACTCAACATCAAGCGCCCACACTTATCGGCTGTTAGTTTTTAAAGAGCACATCGCAAGACCCCTACCTCACCTTCTGTCTTGCGCCGCTGCATCAGCAGCAGAGAAACGAGATTATGAAGAATCTTTTTCTCCGTGTCAACACTATTTTTTGGCTTTCGCTTCAAAATCTGCCGACTTCGGAGGCCGCGTGTTTCGCTCGGCGGCCCATCGTCTTGCGACGAGGGGCTGAATACTAGGTCAAGCAGGCTCGAATAACAAGGCGATCAACCAATTTTTTTGCGCCTGCTTCAATGCATCGCCTTCGCCGCGCCCGTGAGGAATTCCATCGGCACTGCGGCGGCCATTGCCGCGTAGCCCGCATCGCTTGGGTGGATGTGATCGCCGCTGTCGTACCGGCGCTGGAGCACGCTCGGGCGCGCGGGATCGCGCAGCGCCTGATCGAAGTCGATCACGCCGTCGAACGCCCTGCTCGATCGAATCGATTCGTTGACCGCGGTACGGATCGCTTCCCGCTCGGGCGGCAGCGAGGCCGGCGTCAGCGTCGCGCCGTAGATCTTGATGCCGCGCTGGTGCGCCTGCGCGATCAGCCGTTGATACCCGCGCACGAGCGCATCGGCGTTGACTTCGGTGTGCGGCGCGTCGCAATCGAGGCCGGCGTGCGCGGGCATCGCCATGAAATTGATGTCGTTGATGCCGATCAGCACGATGACCGCGCGCACGCCCGGCTGGCGCAGCGCGTCGCGCTCGAAGCGGCTCACCACCGCCTCGCCGTAGCATGGCGAGTTGCTCAACAGACGGTTGCCGCTGATTCCCGCGTTCACGACGACCGTCCGCCCGCCGCCCTCACGCGCCGCCTGTTTCGCGAGTGCATCGGGCCACCGCCGATTGGCATTGACCGACGAGCGCATGCCATCGGTGATCGAATCGCCGATCGCGACGATCGCCTGCGCGGATGGGCTTTCCACCGCCACGTTGGTCAGCCACGCGAACTGGGTAAAGCGCGTGCGAAAGGCGCCCGCCGATGCATCCTCGGTACGATCGCCCGGCGTCGAGATGTAATTCACCTGACTCGCCACACGATGCCACGCAACGAGCTTTTGATCCTTCCCCATGAACATGCTGACGGCTACGGGCTGGAAGGCGTCGACATCGAAATTAATCGTATCGCTCGTAACCTGGGCACCCGGCGCGACGGTTACGCTCTTGTGTCCGCCGAACAGCACGGGGCGAGCGCTTCCAGCGCGGATCGCGGCACTGTTGCCCGCGGCGGCCCGTGCAACGGTCATCGATTCGACGACGAGCGGTTCGGTGCCATACAGGTTGCTGATTCGCAGGCGCATCCGTTTTCCATCCAGTTGCGGATAAATCAGCTGGCGGACAGTACGACCCGCGACATCCGGCGCGCGATAGAGCGGCGGCAGGTTCGCGAGTTGCGGAATCGACTGCAGCGCGGTGCCCCACGCGCTGACCCAATGTTCGTTGGCAGGCGCGTCGGCGGTGTCGGCAGCGAATGCGTGCGGGACGAAATTGAATTGCGCGGCAAGCGCGGCCGCGCAGATCGCGGCGAGAACTCGGAGCTTCATTCGGCGATGGCGTGCGGAAAAGGCTCGATTGTGCCTGAAGTGTCACAAAGCTCGCGCCGCAGATTGCTTCCAACATGAACAAGCTGCGGCGACGCGCTCCAATTGGCCTCACAATGCAGCCAGTCCATTTTTCGCCAGCGCGACGACATCCGCATCAGGCATCTATATATAGATATGCAATCGAAAACCTCAGCACCGCAACACCTCACCTGGGATGAAGACGGCGAAAGCCGCTCGGCCCGCTGGAGATCGGAGAGCGGTAATCCGCCAGCGAAGCGCGTCGTGATCGGACATGACCAGATGACGGCCGATCACGCGTACCGGCTCGCCTGCGAAGGCACGGCAATTCTCTGGCGCGGCGACTTCCAGAATGCGCGGCAGTTGCTCCAGGCGATGGCACGCCGTATCGACAACAAGCCGCGCAAGGCGAAGAAACCGGCGGCGGAGATTTCACCGATCGATGCCTTCAACCTCCACCGCCTCGCGCAATCGCAGCGCGCGCGCACCCTTGCGATGCTGGTGCTCCCGCTCGACGAGCACTACGCCATCCCGTTGCGCCGCGCGCCCGACGTGCGCCAGGCGTGCGAGGAGGCATATGGACCGCCGTCGGATGAGCCGTCGGTCGTGTCCTTGCGTGAAGTGCTGGGGCTGATCGGCGCGCATGAGTGGCGCAAGAAAGGCGTCGAGATCGGCGCGGCCGGTGGGAGGATCCATCCCTATTACGGCGTGTTCTCGCCGGTTCGGGGCGAATACATCGATCTCGTCGCGAATCAGCCGCTTCCATCGAAAGAACTTGCGTTCGATATCGGCACCGGGACAGGCGTGCTCTCGGCGGTGCTGGCGCGGCGCGGCGTCGGGCGAATCGTCGCGACCGATGTCGATGCCCGCGCGCTCGCCTGCGCGCGCGAGAACATTGGACGGCTCGGGCTCGATCGTCAGGTCGAGATCGTCGAGGCCGACATGTTTCCCGAGGGCCGCGCGCCGCTGATCGTCTGCAATCCGCCCTGGCTGCCCGCGCGGCCGAGCGCGACGATCGAGCACGCCATCTACGATCCAGACAGCCGCATGCTGCGCGCGTTTCTCGACGGCCTCGCCGCGCATCTGACGCCGGGCGGCGAAGGCTGGCTCATTCTGTCGGACTTTGCCGAGCATCTCGGACTGCGTACCCGCGCCCAGTTGCAGGAATGGATCGACAAGGCCGGCCTGAAGGTCGATGGGCGCATCGACATCAAGCCGCATCATCCGCGTGCGAGCGACAAGGCCGATCCGCTGCACGCCGCACGCTCGGCGGAAGTGACGTCGCTGTGGCGGCTCGTCGCCGCATGAGTCGCTACGCCCGCTCGGCGAGCCACGCGAGCGCGCCTTCCCCCGCGACGAGTCCGCTCGCGAAACAAGCGGTCAACAGATAGCCGCCGGTCGGCGCTTCCCAGTCGAGCATTTCGCCCGCGCAGAACACGCCGGGCAGCGCGCTGATCATCGAGCGCGAGTTAAGCGCCTCGAATTCGACGCCGCCTGCGCTGCTGATGACTTCTTCGATGGGACGTGGCCGCAGCACGCGCAGCGGCAGCGCCTTGATTCGCACGGCGAGCGTGTCGAGATCCGCGAATTCGCCTTTGCTCACGCATTCGCGCAGCAAACCCGCTTTCACGCCCGTCAGATGCAGGCGGCTTTGGAGGTGACTCGAAATCGATCGCGCGCCGCGCGGATGCAGCACCTCGTCGCGCACGCGCCCGGCGGAAAGTTGCGGCGCGAGGTCCAGCAGGATCGTCGTGCCATCGCCGCCGCTTTGGGCGATCCGATCGCGGATCGGCGCCGACAATGCATAGATCAAACTGCCTTCGATGCCCTGATCGGTGATCAGACATTCACCGGCGCGCCAGTCGGGCGTGCCGTCCGGACGCGGCAGGCCGATCGCCACGGACTTGAGCGGCTCGCCAGCGAATCGGCTGCTGAAATGCTCGCTCCAGGCGACGTCGAAACCGCAATTCGACGGCACGAAAGGCCGCACCGGCACGCCGCGCGCCGCGAGCACCGGGAGCGCGCGGCCGTCCGAGCCGAGCTGCGGCCAGCTTGCGCCGCCGAGCGCGAGCACGAGCGCCTGGTGCCGGACGCGCTTTTCGCCGGTTGGCGTCGCGAAACGCGATAGCGACGTGCCTTCATCGGCAAAGCCGAGCCAGCGATGCCGCATGTGAAACGTCACGCCGGTCGCGCGCAGCCGATGCAGCCACGCACGCAGCATCGGCGCGGCTTTCATGTCGGTGGGAAACACGCGGCCCGAACTGCCGACGAACGTCTCGACGCCCAGCTCATGCACCCAGTTTCGCAGCGCGCCTGCATCGAAACGCGCCAGCAGCGGCGCGATGTGCGGGCTTCGCGCGCCGTAGCGTGCGAGAAACGCGTCGGCAGGCTCGGAATGCGTCAGATTCATGCCGCCCTTGCCTGCCATCAGGAATTTCCGCCCGACGGACGGCATCGCGTCGAACACATCGACACGCGCGCCGCCCGCCGCGAGCGCCTCCGCGGCCATGAGCCCGGCCGGCCCTCCGCCGATCACCGCGACACTCACCGATTCGATGTTTTCAACTGACGACATGCCTGATTGGTAATGACATAACGGAGCGACATTGTCGCATCGCACGTCGCCGGACCGGCTTTGCGCCGACCGCCACGCCGGTGAAAAGCATCGCAGACCCGTCGTAAGTCATTAAATAACAAAAAAGAATTTGGCCGGCCGCAGTTCGGCCAGTACGATCCGTCGATTCGTTGCATCGACAACTTTTTACGAAATCGCCTGATCATGTCCGTTTCCCTCGCGCCCGAACGCGCTGCCGCCGGTGCCGTCACCGACGATCCGCGCCCCGTCATCAAAAGCGCCGCCGATGTCTCCCGTCTCGTCAACAGCGGCGCGGCGATCGGCAGTGATGCGCGCGTCGTCGTCGCCATTGCGCTCGGCGGGATTTTCCTCGATGCCTACGATCTCGGCGCGCTCGCGTTCGGGATGAAGGACATCGCCCGCGAGTTCTCGCTGACGCCGACCGGCTCTGGTTTCGTCGCCGCCGCGATCACGTTCGGCGCGATCATCGGCGCGTTCCTCGGTGGCTATCTCACCGACAAGGTCGGGCGCTATCGCGTCTTCATGGCCGACATGTTTTTCTTCGTCGTCGCTGCGATCGCCTGCGCGCTCGCGCCCAACGCCTGGGTGCTCGGCGGGGCGCGCTTCGTGATGGGGTTGGGCGTCGGGATCGATCTGCCCGTCGCGATGGCGTTTCTCGCCGAGTTCTCGCGCCTGCAGGGCCGCGGCAACAAAGCGGCGCGCGTCGCGATGTGGTGTCCGGTCTGGTACGCGGCGATCAGCGTCTCGTATCTGCTGGTGCTCGGCTTGTACGCGGTCTTGCCTGAGCACAACGCGGGCTGGCTCTGGCGTCTGATTCTGGGATTCGGCGCGGTGCCGGCGATCGCGATCATCGCGATTCGCAGCCGTTATATGAGCGAATCGCCCGTCTGGGCCGCGAATCAGGGCGATCTCAAGAGCGCGGCCGCGATTCTGAAGCGTTCCTACGGCATCGATGCCCGCGTCGACGAAACGACTGTCGCGCCGATCAAGGCGCGTCGCACGACGTGGAGCAACTACGGCGCGCTGCTGCGCGGCGTCTATCTGCGCCGGACGGTGCTGGCGACCGTCATCGCAATTGCATCGTCGTTTGCCTATAACGCCGTCGCGTTCGGATTGCCGGTCATCATCTCGAGCTTCCTCGCGCAATCGATGCTCACCACGATTCTCGCGTCACTCGCGCTGAATCTGTGTTTCGCGTTCGCAGGCGGGCTGTTCTCCGTGCGCACCGTGCCGAAATACGGCGCGTGGAAGCTGTCGGTCGTCGGCTACGCGTTTCAGCTCGGGGCGCTCGTCGGGCTTGCGATCGTCGGCAAACCGTCGACGGGCGCCGAGGTCGTGATTGCCATCGCGTTTCTCGCCGCGTTCCTGCTCGGCCAAGGCGTCGGGCCGGGTTCGCACAGCATGACGTTTGCGTCGCTGAGCTATCCGACTTCGCTGCGCGGCGTCGGTGTCGGCTTCAATCAGACGCTGATGCGCGCCAGCTCGACGGTCTCGCTGTTCCTGTTCCCGGTTTTGTCGGCAGCGCTCGGCACGAAGGTCTTCTGGATCATCGCCGCCGCGCCGCTCGCGGGACTCGTCGCGCTGCTCGCGGTGCGCTGGGAGCCGTCGGGCTATGACGTCGACGCGGAAGACTTCGCCGCGCAACAGACGCGATAAGCGTCCACTTCTCCTCCGATTCCCCTTTGCAAAAGCGGCGGCGACGCATCGCCGCCGCTTTTCGTTTCTTTCGCCGTCCGGCACCCCCTCGGCTGCACTAGATTAATAGCGCGTGGATTCTCGCGCCCCATCCGTGCGGAATTACCCGAGTACGCTTCAAATACCCATTTACCGACCGTCCGGTCGGTTTATAATCGCTGGACAGCGACTAATCAGGAACGAGTGCCGCCATGTACACCCAATCCCTCGACCTCCCGAGCCCCACGCAGACAAGCGAAGCGGCCCCTGGCGCCGCCGCACCCGAACAGGCCCGCTTTGACGTGGTGATGCAAGCCGACGGCAAGATCGAGCCGCAGGACTGGATGCCCGAGGCCTATCGCAAGACGCTGGTGCGGCAGA
>NZ_JALQDT010000041.1:0-96427 GCF_023631085.1 Caballeronia sp. INML1
GTGCTCGAAGGCGAAGTGAAGATGGAAAAGAACTACACGCTCGAACAACATGAAATCGATGACGGCTTCGTGCTGACGTGCCAATGTCATCCGGTGAGCGAGCGGGTGGTCGTGAGTTTCGACGAGCGCTAGATCCAGCCGGACGCCATTCGATTCGCGTAAACTAGGACCGTTCACCCAAGCGGTCCCTTCGTCCTTCCGGCATCCCGACACCGATGAACATGATTCACGTCACGAATGGCGATTGCGCGGCCCAAGCCCTCACGGAAGCCTTGCGGCGCGCCGAACGCGCGGAGCGCGTCATCGCGCTGCGCGACGATCTCGCCGTCGGTCCGATCAGGGACATCGACGAATCGCCGCTCACGCGCGCGACGTTCTGGCGTCAGGTTCTGAACAGCGGCATCGACTTCGAGGGCGAACTCGAAGCACAGCAGGCACTATTCGGCCGCCTTGCGCGCGGCGATGAACAGGTCGTCGTGTGGCATGGCCAGAGCGCGGCCGATCAGCTCACCTTGCGACGGGTCGCCTATCACCTGCGCAACGCGCCGCAACGTCTGAACGAAGCAAAGCTCACTCACGATGATCTGACGATTGCGACCGACGCGAGCGATCCCGAACGCGTAGGCCGCGCCGACCGCGCGACGGCCGTCGGGATGTTTTCGCCGAAGCAACTGCTCGCGAAGCTGCCGAGCGCCGCGCCGATTTCCGTGCTGCGCATCAGCCGGCTCGCGCTCGAATGGCAGGAAGCGAAACATGCCAACGCCGACACGCGCCGCCTGCGCGACAACATGCTGATTTCGGGAACGTGGATCGACATCGACGAAGCCTTGCTCGACCTCGCCGGTCCCGAATGGAAACCGGCGCGCGAGATCGCCGGCGCGGCGATGGGACAGCGCTTCGATTTCATGCTCTCCGATTCCGTCGCATTCTGGCGCTGCCGCGAACTCGTCACGGCGGGACGGCTCAAAATCCGCGGCACGCCGTCCGAGATGAGTCAGGCCGAACTGCGCCGCTGAACCTATACCTAAAAGAACGCACCTTTCGAACACATGGCCCGTACCAAAGCGCCCGATCACGAGACGCAACGCGAACAGATCCTCGAACTCGCCGCCGCGAAATTTGCCCAGACGAGCTATCCCAGCACCTCGATGGCCGATCTCGCCGCCGCGAGCGGCACGTCGAAGGCCCGCCTCTATCACTATTACGTGAGCAAGGAAGCGATCCTCTTCGATCTGCTCGACCGCTACACCAAGCGCCTGATGCTGATCATCGCGGAAGTGGAAGGCGCCAGTCAGCGGCGCGGACTGAGTGAGCGCGAGGCTTTCGCCGATCTCGTACGCGCGTTTCTCGCCGAATACGAGACGTCGCACAGCCGGCACGTCGCGCTTCTGAACGATGTGAAGTACCTGGAACAGGCGCAGCGCGAAATCGTCCTCGACCGGCAGCGCGACATCGTGGCGGCCTTCGCGCGACAGCTTGCGCGGGCTTATCCGAAACGCGCGACGAAGGACGACCAGACCGCGCTGACCATGATGGTGTTCGGCATGATCAACTGGACGTTCACGTGGCTCAAACCCGGCGGCAAGCTCGGCTACCGCGAGTTCGCGGAACAGGTGGTCGATATGATCGAAAACGGGCTCAACGGCGACTAATCTTATGTTGCAACACAGCAAGCCCTCCGGTCGGCGAATTGTCGCTTCTGCGCAATATACTCAAGTGATTGATTTTTCACGATTTAGTTCCTTTTCAGTATGTGTTTAGAAGGTGTGGTCTAGGAAGTTTTAAGGGTTTTCCCGTATGCGCTTCTCCGGAATCGGCTAAAATTCGTTTTGCTTTGCAGCATGCTGCATCACGAATGACGGAGAAACGACCATGGAACTGACCATCAACCGCACTGCCGAGCAAATCGTCGCGCACGATCAGCCGCTCAAAGACGCGCGCATGCCGGTTCTCGTCCGGGAGTTGTCCTCGGCAGATCGCGAGCGTCTCCTCACTCACTTTCTCGCTCTCGATGAAGACGACCGTCTCCTGCGCTTCGGCCAGCTCGTGCCGGATCACGTCATCGAGAACTATGTCCGCAATATCAACTTCACGAACGACACGGTGTTCGGCGTGTTCGGTGGCGCGCTCGAATTGATCGGCGTTGGCCATCTGGCGTACCTGCCCGCCGAGGGCGACAAGCGTACAGCCGAGTTCGGCGTGTCGGTGCTCGAAAGCGCACGCGGCCGTGGCATCGGTTCGAAGCTTTTCGAGCGTGCCGCCATGCGCAGCCGCAACACGCACGTGTCGGTGCTCTATATGCACTGCCTGTCGCGTAATTCGACCATGATGCACATCGCGAAAAAGTCGGGCATGAAGATCGAATACGCTTACGGCGAAGCGGATGCTTATCTCTCGCTCGCGCCGGCGGACCAAACCAGCATCGTGGCCGAAATGCTTCAGGAGCAGGCCGCCGTGTTCGACTACGCGATCAAGCGCCAGGCGCATCGCGCGTCGCAGGTTTTCCAGGCGTTCATTCCGGCAAAAGACGCCGCGTAATCAGCTTCGAGAACAGCGCGGGGATGCGCTGCGCGCGGGACCAACAAGGGCGGCACTGACCGCCCTTCGTCTTTTAACGCAGCGGCAGAACCGTCGTTTCCTTGATGCGCTCCAGCGAGAAGCTCGAGCGCACATCGATGACGGACGGATGGTGCAGCAACTCATCCTGCACGAAGCGCGAAAAGTCATCCATGTCGCGCACTTGCACGCGCAATAGAAAGTCCATCTCGCCGGTCATCGCGTCGCAGGCGACGACCTCCGGCCATGAACGCACCGCTTCGCGAAAGAGATCGCCGTGTGTCGGCGCTTTCGGCGTGCCCGCGGCGGCCTGCGTGCCGCCGCGCTTTTCCAGGCGCACGTTGATGTACGCGAGCAGGCCAAGCCCGAGTTTCTTCGCGTCGAGCAAGGCGACATAACCGCGAATCACGCCGATTTCCTCCAGCCGCCGAATGCGCCGCAAACATGGGCTCGGCGACAAATTCACGCGATCCGCGATTTCCTGATTCGACAGCCGTCCATTTTCCTGAAGAATGGCCAGAATTCGGCGGTCAATCGTATCCAATTCAAGCTCAGCCATTTCGTAGCTCCTCGCCGCTGTGAATTGGCAGCATCGTGCGCAATCTTATGAATCGCCGGTTTGTTTCGCAAGTTTTTGCCAGTGCCGCCTGACTAAACTGTCTCCACGTCGCGCACATCGCGCCGCATCTAAGATCAGGAGACATGCATGACCGCAACGACCTGGGAGAATCCCGTCGGCACCGACGGCTTCGAGTTCATCGAATACACCGCACCGGACCCGGTCGCGCTCGGCAAGCTGTTCGAGCAGATGGGCTTCACTGCGATCGCGAAGCATCGTCACAAGGACGTGACGCTCTATCGCCAGGGTGAAATCAACTTCATCGTCAACGCCGAGCCCGATTCGTTCGCGCAGCGCTTCGCGCGCCTGCACGGTCCGTCGATCTGCGCGATCGCGTTCCGCGTCGCCGATGCCGCCAAGGCGTACAAGCGCGCGCTCGACCTCGGCGCATGGGGCTTCGACAATAAAACCGGCCCGATGGAGCTGAACATTCCGGCGATCAAAGGCATCGGCGATTCGCTGATCTACTTCGTCGACCGCTGGCGCGGCAAGAACGGCGCGCAGCCGGGCAGCATCGGCGATATCAGCATTTACGACGTCGATTTCGAGCCGATTCCGGGCGCGGAGCAGAATCCGGTGGGCCACGGACTGACCTATATCGATCACCTGACGCACAACGTGCACCGCGGCCGCATGGTCGAGTGGGCGGAGTTCTACGAGCGGCTCTTCAACTTCCGCGAAGTCCGCTATTTCGATATCGAAGGCAAGGTGACGGCGGTGAAATCGAAGGCGATGACGTCACCGTGCGGCAAGATCCGCATTCCAATCAATGAGGAAGGCTCGGAGAACGCGGGACAAATTCAGGAATATCTCGACGCGTATCGCGGTGAAGGCATTCAGCACATCGCGCTCGGCACCGCTGACATCTACAGCACCGTCGACGGCCTGCGCGGCGCGAGCATCGCGCTGCTCGACACCATCGACACATATTACGAGCTCGTCGATCGCCGGGTGCCGGGTCACGTCGAATCGGTCGCGGAGCTGAAGAAGCGCAAGATTCTGATCGACGGCACCAAGGACGAAATCCTGCTGCAGATTTTCACGGAAAACCAGATCGGGCCGATCTTTTTCGAGATCATCCAGCGCAAGGGCAATCAGGGCTTCGGCGAAGGCAACTTCAAGGCGCTCTTTGAATCGATCGAACTGGATCAGATGCGCCGCGGCGTGCTGAAGGACACGACCGCAGGTTGAACGCACCGCAACGCGGGCATTAAAAAGGGACATGGACCGCGAAGGTCCATGTCCCTTTGTTCATTCAGGCGGCCCGCCCCAGTCAACACGGACCGCGAAGAGCGGGTCAGCCCGCCGTCTCGTCGTCGCTGCTTTCCGATTCACGGCGCTTTTGAGCACCGGCCTGAACCGACTGAACGCGCATTTGCGCGACCTGTGCAACCGACGACGCCCCGAACGGCGAGGCACTATTCGCGCGTGCGCCGCCAATCGGCGCGCTGATGGCGAAAAAGGCCGCCGAAACCATCAAGACATTCTGGATGTGGCGTTGTTTCATCGTTATCTCCTTCTAACTGCATGTGTACGGCTCGCTTTCGGATGCCAAAATGTGCACAGAAAATTGCACGGGAACTCCGGAAGCGACCTTTTAGACAGCGATGAGCGGCAGGGTTCCGCCGATCGGTCGAATTTACAAGCTGTAACAAAACGCTCCCGATGGCGGTCAAATCGTCAAGGATCTGACGCAAAGCCTCGGTAAGTGAGGAATTTTTAACGGGTTTGTACCAGTGCCTGAAAGATCACCGCACCGGCAAACTTGAAGTCCCGGCCTACGCATTCACAAGATGTCACGGCCCGAAACATGCTTTGGTGATCCCAAACCTCGGGTGGAGGAAGACACATAATGAACGCCCCGCTAGATGCAGAACAAAGAGCTTCGCTAGAAGCCGCATTGAAGTCCGTCACGCTAGACGACAAATACACGCTCGAACGCGGCCGCGCCTACATGAGCGGCATCCAGGCCCTGGTGCGCCTGCCGATGCTGCAACAAGAGCGCGACAAGGCCGCCGGTCTCAACACCGCCGGATTCATCTCCGGTTACCGCGGTTCTCCCCTCGGCGGTCTGGACCAGTCGCTCTGGAAGGCGAAGAAGCATCTCGCCGGCCATCAAATCGTGTTTCAGCCGGGCGTGAACGAAGATCTCGCCGCCACCGCCGTGTGGGGCTCGCAGCAAGTGAACCTGTACCCGAGCGCCAAATACGACGGCGTCTTCTCGATGTGGTACGGCAAAGGCCCGGGCGTCGACCGTTCCGGCGATGTCTTCAAGCACGGAAATTCCGCCGGATCGGCGAAGCACGGCGGCGTTCTCGTGCTCGCCGGCGACGATCACGCCGCGAAATCATCGACGCTCGCGCATCAGTCGGAGCACATTTTCAAGGCGTGCGGCCTGCCGGTGCTGTTTCCGTCGAACGTGCAGGAATATCTCGACTTCGGTCTGCACGGCTGGGCGATGTCCCGCTACTCCGGCCTCTGGGTCGCGATGAAATGCGTGACGGATGTCGTGGAGTCGTCGGCATCGGTGGATATCGATCCGCATCGCACGAAGATCGTGCTCCCGACCGATTTCGCGATGCCCGATGGCGGCCTGAACATCCGCTGGCCGGATCCGCCGCTCGTGCAGGAAGCGCGTCTGCTCGACTACAAGTGGTACGCCGCGCTCGCCTACGTGCGCGCGAACAAGCTGGACCGCGTGGAAATCGATTCGCCGCATGCGCGCTTTGGCATCATGACCGGCGGCAAAGCCTATCTCGATGTCCGTCAGGCGCTGACCGATCTCGGCCTCGATGACGCGACGTGCGCGCAAATCGGCATCCGTCTCTACAAGGTCGGCTGCGTATGGCCGCTCGAAGCGCAAGGCGCGCAGGAATTCGCGCGCGGGCTGGAAGAGATTCTGGTCGTCGAGGAAAAGCGCCAGATTCTCGAATACGCGATCAAGGAAGAACTCTATAACTGGCCGGATGCGCAACGTCCGCGCGTGTACGGCAAGTTCGATGAAAAAGACGGCGCAGGCGGCGAATGGTCCGTGCCGATGGGCAACTGGCTCTTGCCCGCGCACTACGAGTTGTCGCCCGCGATCATTGCGAAGGCCATCGCGACGCGCCTCGAAAAATTCGATTTGCCCGCCGACGTGCGCGCGCGCATCGCGACGCGCATCGCCGTGATCGAAGCGAAGGAAAGGTCGCTCGCGCGGCCGCGCGTCGAGGCGGAGCGCAAACCGTGGTTCTGCTCGGGCTGCCCGCACAATACCTCGACGAACGTGCCGGAAGGCTCGCGCGCGATGGCGGGCATCGGCTGCCACTACATGACGGTCTGGATGGACCGCAACACGAGCACCTTCAGCCAGATGGGCGGCGAAGGCGTCGCGTGGGTCGGCCAGTCGCCGTTC
This sequence comes from Caballeronia sp. INML1, assembly GCF_023631085.1. Taxonomy (NCBI): domain Bacteria; kingdom Pseudomonadati; phylum Pseudomonadota; class Betaproteobacteria; order Burkholderiales; family Burkholderiaceae; genus Caballeronia; species Caballeronia sp. INML1. Next base: position 6,570 of record NZ_JALQDT010000041.1, read on the forward strand.
TCGAACGACAAGCACGTTTTCGCCAATCTCGGCGACGGCACGTATTTCCATTCGGGCCTGCTCGCGATCCGCGCGGCGATCGCCGCGAAGGTGAACATCACCTACAAGATTCTCTATAACGATGCCGTCGCGATGACCGGCGGCCAGCCCGTAGACGGGGTGCTGACCGTTCCGCAGATCACGCATCAGCTCGCGGCGGAGGGCGCGGCGAAGATCGTCATCGTCACGGATGAGCCGGAAAAGTACACGGCGAGCGTCGGGCTGGCGCCGGGCATCGACGTGCATCATCGCGACAAGCTGGACGATATTCAGCGGCAACTGCGCGAGGTGGCGGGCACGTCGATCCTGATCTACGACCAGACCTGCGCGACCGAGAAGCGCCGCCGCCGCAAGCGCGGCGCGTTCCCCGATCCGGCGAAGCGCGTCGTCATCAACGAAGCGGTGTGCGAAGGCTGCGGCGATTGCTCGGTGAAGTCGAACTGCCTGTCGGTCGAGCCGCTCGATACCGAGTACGGCACGAAGCGCCAGATCAATCAGTCGACGTGCAACAAGGACTACTCGTGTCTGAACGGCTTCTGCCCGAGTTTCGTGACGGTGGAAGGCGGTCAGTTGAAAAAGCCGAAGGCGACGAGCGTCGCGAGCGATGCGATGTCGCCCGTGCCGACGCCCGAGCTTCCGGAGATCGCGCGGCCGTATGGCGTGCTGGTCACGGGCGTCGGCGGGACGGGCGTCGTGACGATCGGCGCGCTGCTCGGCATGGCGGCGCATCTGGAGCAGAAGGGCGTCACCGTGCTCGACGTCACCGGCCTCGCGCAGAAAGGCGGCGCCGTGATGAGCCATGTGCAGATCGCCAACCGTCCGACCGATATCCACGCGACGCGTATCGCGATGGGCGAGGCGGATCTCGTCATCGGTTGCGATGCGATCGTCACCGCCAGCAACGAATGCGGCTCGCGGATGCAGCCCGATCACACGCGTGTCGTCGTGAACAGCGCGCAGACGCCAACCGCCGAGTTCATCAAGAACCCGAACTGGAGTTTTCCGGGCGCGAGCGCGGAGGCGGATATTCGCGCGGCGGCGGGCCAGCATGTCGCGCTCGTCGATGCGAACCGCTTCGCCGTCGCGCTGATGGGCGATGCGATCTATACGAATCCGTTCGTGCTCGGGTTCGCCTGGCAGAAGGGTTGGGTGCCGTTGCGGCATGAGTCGCTGGCGCGCGCCATCGAGCTGAATGCGGTGCAGATCGAGAAGAATCTCGCGGCATTCGAATGGGGCCGTCGCGCGGCGCACGATCTCGAAGCCGTGCGCCGTCTGGCCGATGCGCAGCACGGCGTACAGGAAGCGCCGGGCAAGGTCATCGCGCTGCATACGCCGAAGGCGCTCGACGCGCTCATCGACAAGCGTCTCGACTATCTCGCGAAGTATCAGAACACGGCTTACGCAGCGCGGTACGGACGGCTGGTTGCCGAAGTGCGCGCGAAGGAAGCGGCGCTGGGTTCGGGCGACGGGCAGTATCCGCTGACCGAGGCCGTCGCGAAGAACCTGCACAAGCTGATGGCGTACAAGGACGAATACGAAGTCGCGCGTCTTTATGCCGATCCGGTGTTCCTCGACAAGGTGAAGAACAGCTTCGAAGGCGACTGGAAGATCAAGATGCATCTCGCGCCGCCGAGTTTTTCGAAGAAGGACGCGCACGGGCATCTGGTGAAGAAGCAGTACGGTCCGTGGATGATGTCGGCGATGCGCGTGCTCGCCAAGCTGAAGTTCCTGCGCGGTACGGCGCTCGATCCGTTCGGACGCACGGAAGAACGGAAGATGGAACGGGCGTTGATCGGCGAGTACGAGGCTCTGGTGCGCGAGTTGATCGGCGGACTGACGGCGCAGAACCTGCAACTCGCCGTCGAACTCGCGAATCTTCCCGATTCCATGCGCGGTTATGGGCACATCAAGGACAACAACGTGAAGGCCGCGAAGATCAAATGGAATGCGTTGCTTGCGCGCTGGCGGAATAACGAAGGCGGGGAAAAGCGGCAGGTGGCCTGATTCTGGTTGGGTCACGCTCGAAGGCGGTTCGCGAGGTCGACCATCGAGCGAACCGCGTCAATAAAAAAACGGCGATCCGGTCACCCGGATCGCCGTTCCTCTTCCCAACGCGATGTCGCGTTACTTCGCTACGCGCGCATTCGCGCTCGCCACCGCCGTCATATTGATGATCCGGCGCACGGTCGCCGCCGGCGTCAGGATATGCACCGGCTTCGAAGCGCCGAGCAGGAACGGCCCGACGGTCACGCCCTCGCCGCTCACCATCTTGAGCAGGTTGTAGGTGATGTTCGCCGCTTCGACGTTCGGCATGATCAGCAGATTCGCCTCACCATGCAGCGTGGTCCCCGGGAACGAAGCCTTGCGCACAGCTTCGGAAAGCGCCGCATCGCCGTGCATTTCGCCGTCGATTTCGAGTTCCGGCGCACGCTCGGCGATCAGCTTGCGCGCGTCCGCCATCCGCTTGCTCGACGCGCTCTGCACGCTGCCGAAGTTCGAATTCGACACCAGCGCGACCTTCGGCTGAATCCCGAACCGTTCGATTTCGCGCGCCGCCAGAATCGTCATGTCGGCGAGCTGCTCGGGCGTCGGCATTTCGTTGACGTACGTGTCGCTGATGAACAGATTGCGCCCTTGCAGCATCAGCAGATTCATCGCCGCGAAGTTGTTCGCACCTTCCGCCTTGCCGAGCACCTGATCGATGAACTTCAGGTGATCCTGATACGTGTCGATGAGACCGCAGATCATCCCGTCCGCGTCGCCGGTGTGAACCAGGATCGCGCCGATCAGCGTGTTGAACTTGCGCAGCGCGGCCTTCGCGCTTTCGGGCGTCACGCCCTGACGCGCGGCGATCTCGTGATACGCCTGCCAGCTCTTCTGATAACGCGGATCGTCTTCCGGATTCACGATCTCGAAATCGACGCCCGGCTTCAGCTTCGAGCCCATCTTCTGCAAACGCATTTCGACGACCGCCGGCCGCCCGATGATGATCGGCTTCGCAATCTTCTCCAGCAGCACGAACTGCGCGGCGCGCAGCACCCGCTCGTCCTCGCCTTCCGCGAACGCGATGCGCGCCGGCGCAGCCTTCGCCGCCGCGAATACCGGACGCATCACCATGCCCGTGCGATACACCGTCGCGCCGAGCGTCTCGCGATACGCGTCCATGTCGTTGATCGGGCGAGTCGCGACGCCGGAATCCATCGCGGCTTGCGCCACGGCCGGCGCGATCTTGATGATCAGGCGCGGATCGAAGGGCTTCGGAATCAGATATTCCGGGCCGAATTCCAGCGAATGGCCTTCGTAGGCCTTCGCGACTTCATCGCCCTGATCGGTTTCTTCCGCGAGTTCGGCGATCGCGCGCACGCACGCGAGCTTCATCTCTTCGGTGATCGTCGTCGCGCCGACGTCCAGCGCGCCGCGGAAGATGAACGGGAAGCACAGCACGTTGTTGACCTGATTCGGATAGTCCGAACGGCCTGTCGCGACGATACAGTCCGGACGCACCCGCTTCGCTTCTTCCGGACGAATTTCCGGCTCGGGATTCGCCAGCGCGAGAATCAGCGGCTTGCCGGCCATCGTCTCGACCATTTCCGCCTTCAGCACGCCCGCGCTCGAGCAGCCGAGGAAGACGTCGCAACCGTGCATCGCATCGGCGAGCGTGCGCGCGTCGGTCGTCGCCTGATAGCGCTCCTTCGATGCATCCAGATTGCCGCGGCCTTCGTAAATTACGCCCTTCGAATCGACCACGAGCGTGTTCGACTTCTTCAGGCCGAGGTGGACGAGCAGGTCAAGACACGCGATCGCCGCCGCGCCCGCGCCGGAGCACACGAGCTTCACTTCGTCCAGCTTCTTGCCGACCACCTTCAGGCCATTGAGAATCGCCGCCGATGCGATGATCGCGGTACCGTGCTGATCGTCATGGAAAACGGGAATCTTCATGCGCTCGCGCAGCTTCTTCTCGATGTAGAAGCATTCGGGCGCCTTGATGTCCTCGAGATTGATGCCGCCCAGCGTGGGCTCGAGCATCGCGATCGCATCGACGAGCTTGTCCGGATCGGTTTCCGCCAACTCGATATCGAATACGTCGATGCCCGCGAACTTCTTGAAGAGACACCCCTTGCCTTCCATCACCGGCTTGGCCGCGAGCGGGCCGATGTTGCCGAGACCCAAAACGGCCGTGCCGTTCGTCACGACGCCGACGAGGTTCGCACGCGACGTGTACTTCTGCGCGTCGAGCGGCTCATCGTAGATCGCCATGCACGCGGCCGCGACGCCCGGCGAATACGCGAGCGACAGGTCGAGCTGGTTGGAAAGCGGCTTGGTCGGTGTAACCGAAATCTTGCCGGGGCGAGGATTCTGGTGATATGCGAGGGCACTTTGCTTCAGTTGTTCGTCCATGATTTGACCTGAGACGTTTGAGAATTATTTGAACAGGGTTCACACCGCCGTCGACCGTGTTGCAATGAATGCGGGAATGTGAATCGATGGACCAAGATTCATGTGCTCGGGGCGTCGGATAGACGCAACGTGCCGCTCGTCGGGATCGAACGAGCAGACGGAGCCTTTGGTTTTTTTTGGGACATTCAGTGTACACCGCGCACTTGAAATGACGCGATGCAACGTTTCAGCGCAGTTTCATCCGGCGACGATGCGCTCAGTCGAGGGCCGCGCCGCGTTTTTCGGGAATGAGAAAGAGCGTCGCAACGACGTCGAGCAGATAGATCGACGCGAGGAATGCGAGCGCCACCGCGAACGAATAACGCGCGGCCAGCGCGCCGACCGCGACCGGACCGAGTCCACCCACCGCGCGCCCGATATTGAACAGCACGTTCTGCGCGGTCGCGCGCGCATCGGTCGGATAGATCTCGGAGATCAGCGCGCCGTAGCCGCCGAGCATGCCGTTGACGAACACGCCCATCACCGCGCCGCCGATCAGGAGCGCCGCCGGGCTCGTCAAACTGGAATAGACGAACACCATCGCGACCGCGCCAAACTGGTAGACGAGAAACGCCGGTTTGCGCCCGAAGCGGTCCGCCGCCAGACCGAACAGCCAGATGCCGAACGCCATGCCGAGCACGGTGGACGCGGTCCAGAGGCCGGATTTCGTCAGCGAGTAGCCGAACGTCTTCGACAGATAGCTCGGCAGCCAGATCATCAGCCCGTAATAACCGAAGTTCTGCACCGAGCACAGGATGATCACGCCGAGGCTCGCGCGCGCCGTGCGGGCGTCGTCGAAAAGACGCCTGAGCGGCAACTTGCGGGCGGCGGCGGTTTTCGCAGCCGCGCGGCGCTCGGTGAACAACGCGGGTTCGTCCACGCGTCGCCGCACGAAAAACGAGACGACCGCCGGCAGCAGCCCGACCGCGAACATGCCGCGCCAGCCGATCACGGGCAGCAGCATCGGCGTGATGAGCGCGGCGGCGAGCACGCCCAGTTGCCAGCCGATCCCCACATACGACGACACGCGGGCGCGCAGCCGCGCGGGCCACGCCTCGGCAACGAGCGCCATGCCGATCCCGAACTCGCCGCCCAGGCCGATCCCGGCGATGGTGCGATAGATCAGCAAGTCGCCGTAGCCCTGCGCGAGCGCGCACATGCCGGTGAAGACGGCGAACACGAGAATCGTCCAGGTCAGCATGCGCACGCGGCCGAAGTAGTCGGACAGCATGCCGAACACGACGCCGCCCGCGACGGCCCCGGCGAGCGTCCAGGTGACGAGCGCGCCGGATTGTGCGGGCGTGAGATGCAGGTCGGCGGCGATCGCGGGCAGCATGAAGCCTAGGATCAGCAGATCGAAGCCGTCCATCGCATAGCCGAGCATGGACGCGACGAGCGCCTGCAGCGCGTGGCGGGTTGGCGCGGCGGCGGAATCGTTCGTGGAGGAAACAGATGTCATCGAGGTAAAGAAGGGTATGCGCACGCAGCGCCGCGAGTTTACGCGTGAGCACCGCGCTTTCACAACCCGCAAACAATTCGCCCAGGCACGCCGGCTCAGGTAAAATGCCGGGCTAGCTGTGCCTGGGGCGGCACCAGGCGCTGAAGCGCCGAGTCCCGCCGACACGCGCGCAGGGCATGCGAAAAAGCCCTCCGGAAGGAACGCTCGCTTCGCACCGAACCCATGCGCCAAGGCCCTCGCGGCCGCCTCCCGCTTCTTCAAGCGCCACACAAGTCCAAGGATTCGCCCATGACAGGCTTCGATCGCCAGACGATCTCCGACACCACCGCCAAGATGCTGCTCGAAGTGCAGGCGGTGCACTTCAACGCGGAAAAACCGTACATCTTCACGTCCGGCTGGGCGAGCCCGGTGTATATCGACTGCCGCAAGCTGATCTCCTATCCGCGCGTGCGCCGCGGCCTGATGGAGATGGCCGAAGCGACCATTCTTCGCGATGTCGGCTACGAGCAGATCGACGCCGTCGCCGGCGGCGAGACTGCGGGTATCCCGTTCGCCGCGTGGATCGCCGACCGCCTGATGGTGCCGATGCAATACGTCCGCAAGAAGCCGAAGGGTTTCGGGCGCAACGCGCAGATCGAAGGTTTGCTGACTGAGGGCCAGCGCGTGCTGCTGGTCGAAGACCTGACCACCGACAGCCGCAGCAAGATCAACTTCATCAACGCGCTGCGCACGGCGGGCGCGACGGTGAACCACTGCTTCGTGCTCTTCCACTACAACATCTTCAAGGAGAGCGTGTCGGTGCTGAAAGACATCGACGTCGATCTGCACGCGCTCGCCACCTGGTGGGACGTGTTGCGCGTCGCGAAGGAGCAAGGCTACTTCGAGTCGAAGACGCTCGATGAAGTCGAAAAATTCCTGCACGCACCGGCGGAATGGTCGGCTGCGCACGGCGGCGCGACCGCTGCCCCGCAATAAGCATTGACCCGCACGAAGCAATTAAAATAAAAAAGCCGCTGACGGAAGTCAGCGGCTTTTTTTATTCGGCATTCAAAAATCGCTTACAGCGAATTGGGATTGGGAAGCGATGAATCGTCGAGCGAACCGTCGCCGGAATAGGCGGAGAGATTCATTAAGCCGTTGCTCTGCGCATACTGAAACAATTCGGAATCGCGCTCGATGCCGAGTTTCGCATTGCGGTGTTCTTTGGCGTGCTGATTGTTTTGATACTGCGCCGCAATTGTCCGGCAATTTCCGTAATCGTCATGCCCGAAACGAACAGGCGCACCACTTCCAGCTCGCGCTTGGACAGGATCACGCTACGCCGCTGCTGTCCGTTCGCGCCGAGCCCCATGCTGTCGAGCGCCGCCTTGACGGACGGGCCGAGGTACTCCTGCCCGCGCATGACGTGCTGGATCGCCCAGCCGATGTGGTTCATGTCGTCGGCCTTGTTGATGATCGACATCACGCCCACTTCGCGCAAACGTTTGAGCAAGGCCGGATTTTCGAGCATGGTCAGCACAACGAGTTTCACGCGCGGAAACTGCCGGCCGATATAGCCGAGCAAGGGCATGCCGTCGCCATAAGAGCCGCCGGGCATGGCGAGATCGGTGACGAGGACATCGCATGGCTCCTTTTGGAGCAACTGGACGAGTTCGGTCGACTGACGCGCCTGACCGATGACGTCCACCTCCGGAAACTTGTTGAGGGCCTGTGTCGCGCCAAACAGAATGACCGGATGATCGTCTGCGATGATGACTGTTATTCGCTGGCTCATTTAACTTCTCCTGTATTTCAGTCGATTAGTTGCCGCGCGAATCTGCGTCGAATTACTCATGTCTGCGTTCATTAGAGTTTGAAATCATCGCCGTCAAGGCGCTGCGCACTACGTCGAAACCGGTGGCGCTCCGTGCGCCATCGGTTAAGTCCCAAGGATTTAAGACTTTTATGCTTTGTTGCAATGTTAAACTGCAAGCTAGTACGAAGCGCATCACTGAGACAAAAAACATCGTTGCAGCCAGCGAAACGCTGCTATAACGCGCGACGATACTGACAGGAGTTCAGCCCATGCGCCTCACCGGCCGACGCGTGAGTTCGACTGGCCATGTCGCATCAGTACTCTTCATCGCCTTCGCGGCGGCGGTTTTCGCCCATTCGCACGAGGCCGCGGCCGACCCCGCGTTCACCGTCTCCAGCACAGACCTCGCGCCCGGCAAGACCATCGGGCCGACACTCCTTTTCGATCAGTCCGAATGCAAGGGCGGCAACCGCTCGCCGCAGATTTCCTGGCACGGCGCACCCGCCAACACGCGCAGCTTCGCCGTGACGGTCTTCGATCCCGACGCGCCGGGGCGCGGCTGGTGGCACTGGGCGGTCGCGGGCATTCCGGTTGGCACGGATCACCTGGCGGGCAACGCGAGCGCGTCGGGCGCGCTACGCAAAATGGGGGCCGTCGAGGCGCGCAACGACTGGGACACGGAAGGCTACGGCGGCCCGTGCCCGCCGCCCGGCAAGCCGCATCGTTATATCGTGACCGTCTACGCGCTAGGCAGCGCCGACCTGCGCCTGCGCCAAGGCACGCCCGCCCTCATGTTCGAGCACGAAATCCGCACGATGACGATCGCCAGCGCACAGCTCACCTTTACATACGGCCGTTAGCCTGAAGTAGAGAACCGCGCGCTTACGCCGCTCGGTGAAAATTTGTCTTTGCTAGACTGGCCTGGACCGTCCGCAAGGCACGCGTCCGTATAGGCCGCGGCGCAGGAAGTGACTCGGGGAAACCATGCCGAACATCATCATCGTTTATCACAGCGGCTACGGCCACACGAAGAAAGTTGCGGAAGCGGTGCTCAGCGGCGCAGCCGACGCCGGCGCGAACGTGAAACTGATCGCCGTCGGTGACCTCGACGACGCTGCATGGGCCGAACTCGACGCCGCCGACGCCATCGTCTTCGGCGCGCCGACATACATGGGCGGGCCGTCCGCCGATTTCAAAAAGTTCGCCGACGCGAGTTCGAAGCCCTGGTTCTCGCAGAAATGGAAGGACAAGATCGCGGCCGGATTCACCAACTCGGCGCACATGAACGGCGACAAATTCCTGACCATCTCCTATTTCGTCACGCTAGCGATGCAGCACGGGATGATCTGGATCGGCACGGGCATGATGCCGTCGAACACCAAGGCGGCCACGCGTAACGATCTGAATTTCGTCGGCGGGTTCACGGGGCTCCTCACGCAATCGCCCGCGGATGCCTCGCCGGACGAAGCCCCGCCGCCCGGCGATCTCGAAACCGCGAAAGTCTACGGGGCACGCATCGCCGCGGTGACGGCGCGCTGGGTCGGCAACCGGGCCGGCGACGAAAACCGCGGACATCAACCCGCCGCGGAATCGCACTAAAATGTCGGTTTTGCGGCGAGCGTCCGCACGAACCAGCGAGATCGAGATGACCACGAAAGTATTTGTCGACGGACAGGAAGGCACCACCGGCCTGAAGATTTTCGAATATCTGTCGCAGCGCCGTGACATCGAGGTGTTGCGTATCGAGGAAGCGAAGCGCAAGGACATCGAGGAGCGCCGCCGGCTCATCAACGCGTCGGACGTAACGTTCCTGTGCCTGCCGGATGTTGCATCGCGCGAATCGGTTTCGCTCGTCGACAAGGACAACACGCGCACCGTGATGATCGACGCCAGCACGGCCTTCCGCACGCAGGACGACTGGGCGTACGGCCTGCCCGAGCTCGCGCGTGCGCAGCGCGAGCGTCTGCGCACGTCGAAGCGCATCGCGGTGCCGGGCTGCCACGCGTCGGCGTTCGTGCTGTCGGTGCAGCCGCTCGTGGCGGGCGGTCTCGTCCCCGCCGATTTCGACGCGCATGCCTATTCGATCACCGGCTACAGCGGCGGCGGCAAGAAAATGATCGCGGAGTACGAAGCGGGCGGCAACGAGCGACTCATGAGCCCGCGCCCTTACGCACTGAGCCTGACGCACAAGCATCTGCCGGAAATGTCCGTGCGCACGGGTCTCTCGCGCGCGCCCGTCTTCACGCCGATCGTCGGCGCATTCCTGAAGGGTCTCGCGGTGACGACGTATTTCTCGCCGGACCAGCTCTCGCGCCCCGCCAAGCCGCAGGACGTGCGCGACATGCTGGCCGAGTACTACAACAACGAGCCGTTCGTGCGCGTCATGCCGTTCGACGCCGAAAGCAATCTCGACGCCGGCTTCTTCGACGTGCAAGCCTGCAACGACACCAACCGCGTCGACATTTTCGTGTTCGGCAACGACAAGCGCTTCGTGACGGTCGCGCGGCTGGATAATCTCGGCAAGGGTGCGTCGGGTGCGGCCATCCAGTGCATGAATCTGGCGATCGGCGCGGACGAGGAGACCGGTCTCGCCCGCTGATCCCGCTGTCGCAGCAAAACCCGAAGGCCGATTCGCTCCAATGCGCATCGGCCTTTTTTTCGCCCGCCGACGCGACGCAGCATCCAAACGTACAGACGAAAAAAAGCCCGCCAAAGCTGGCGGGCTGAATCCATATCAGTGGAGACATGGAGGAGACAGGAGTAAATATACCAAGAATATTGGTGCGTCGCAACATTGCGTGTTGCGGCACACCGACGCGCGAACGCACAGCGAATCAGGGCTGCATCATCGACAGGATGAACTGGAGTTGATCGCCGGAAATCGGTTTGACGAGATGCACATCGAACCCGGCGTCGTTCGTCATTTCCCTGTGCTGCGGCTGTCCCCAGCCTGTCAGCGCGACCAACATGATTGCGTGGCCGTTCGGCAATCGGCGCAAGGCGCGCGCCGCCGCGAGTCCGTCGACGAGCGGCATGCCGAGATCGAGAATCACGACTTCGGGATCGAACTGCACCGCGACCTCGACGGCTTGTGCGCCGTTTGCCGCGAGCGCCACTTCGTGGCCCATGCCGGTCAGCAGGTTCGCGAGGCCGGAAAGCGCATCGTCGTCGTCGTCGGCTATGAGAATGCGCTTGCTCACGATGGCCTCACCGGAAACCGTTGATTTCGAGTTTCAATCTGTTCGAACCCGCCTGCGCCGCCGTGATCTCGGTGCGCGCGGTGCGTGCGCCCAGATAGAAATGCTGGCGCGCGGGCGCGTTCTGGTCGTGCGTCGCGTCGGGCAGACACGATGCGATGTCCGCCGCCACACTTTGCAACGCGTCGGCGCTTGAACCGCCGTGCAAGGTCCACGTGCATCGATAGTTCGTCGGCGATGCGGCGCATGTCGCGTCGTCGCCATAGGGCAGCGCTACCGCGCGGCCATCGTTCGCCGAAAGAGATGAAAAATTCGGCGCAGCAGCCACGATGCGTTTGAGCGCATCGCAAGGGCTCGAGGTGTCGTCGGCGCGCGCGGATGTCGTTGCTAATACACCGAAACACAACAAGGCGGCGGCCCAGGCGGAGCGTCGGCCAATCAGATGCACGGGGCGCCTCCTTTCGATCTGTTTTTCCCGACGAGCGCGACTATGCACCCGCCGGCCACGTATGTATGTTCGAAAGCGAATCAAGTACTACAAGCTCAAGCAAGCCGTGCACCCGTTCATGCAGACGTTTGGCGCGTCAGTGCCGCACGAGCGCCATCATCGCGCCGAAGCCGACGAACACACCGCCCGTCAGGCGGCTGAACGCCCGCGCGACGCTCGCGCTCTTCAGCTTTTCGCCGATGCGCGCGCCCAGGCCCGCATACACCGCGTACCAACTCACCTCGATCACGGCGAACGTCGATACGAGAACCGCGAATTGGGGCAAGACCGGCAGGTTTGCGTCGATGAACTGCGGCAGCAACGCCGCCGCGAAGAGAATCGCCTTCGGATTGCTGCTCGCGACGAGAAAGCCGTTGCGAAAGAGCGTGAAGCGTCGGGAGGAATGCGCCGCGCCGCTGTCATCGCGCACGTCGACCGCGCTCGTTTTCGCGCGCCAGCTCTTCACGCCGAGCCAGACGAGATACGCCGCGCCGACGAGGCGCAGCGTATCGAACAGACGCGGCCACGCTTCGAGAAACACGCCCAGCCCTGCCGCCGATACCGACAGCATGATGACGAGCGCCGTGAGACAGCCGGCCATGGTGGCCGTCGAGCGTTTGAGGCCATGACGCGCGCCGTGCGTCATGACGAGCAGCATGTTGGGTCCGGGAATCGCGGAAACGACGAAGACAGTGGCGACGAACAGCCACCAGAGATGCAGGCTCATTGCGGCGTGGCGGAGAAAGGAACGGGACTCGCATTATGCCGTCCGCCCCGCTGATTCCGGCACGAGGCCGCCTGCCACACCGCGAAAATGGAATCAGCGGCCGGCGCGCCGGGCCGCCACCTGACCGAGCACGGCGAAGTCCTTATCGCCGTCGCCGTGCGCGAGTGCGTCGACGAGGTTGTCGCGCACGACGCTCGCCACGGGCAGCGGCACGTTCACGGCATCGCCGGCGGCGATCGCGAGACGCACGTCCTTCAGCCCGAGCCGCGCCTTGAAGAGCGCAGGCTCGTAGCGGCGCTCTGCGATCATCTTGCCGTAGCCCTGATACACCGGCCCCGGGAACAGCGAGTTCGTGATGACGTCGAGCAGCGTCTGCGCTTCGATGCCGTGGCCGCTCACGAGCGCCGCCGCCTCGCCGAAGCTTTCGATCGCCGATGCCAGCATGAAATTCGCCGCGAGCTTGAGCACGTTCGCGTGCTGCGGCTCGCTGCCGACGCGCCAGGTTTTCTGGCCGAGCGCATCGAGCACGGGCTGCACGCGGTCGATGGAATCGCTTGCGCCCGCCGCGAGAATGTTGAGCTTGCCCGCCGCCGCGACGTCCGGCCGCCCGAGCACTGGTGCGGCGACATACGCGACGCCGTGCTGCGCATGCAGCTCGGCCAGTTCGACGGCCAGCGCCGCCGAGATCGTCGCCATATTGACGTGCACGAGGCCCTTCGGCGCGTGCTTGAGCAGACCGCCGTCGACGAGCACCGAGCGCAGCGCGTTGTCGTCGGCGAGCATGGAGAACGCGGCATCGCCGGCGAACGCCTGCTCGGGCGTATCGACCACCGACGCGCCCTGGTCCGCGAGCGCGCGCGTCTTGTCGCGCGAGCGGTTCCAGACGCGCACCGTATGTCCCGCCTTGAGCGCGTTGCTCGCCATCGCGCCGCCCATTTCGCCCAGTCCAATGAATCCGATGTCCATACTCGCGTGCTCCTCGACCTTGTTTGCTCGCCGCGCGCTGGAAGCCGCGCGGCCCGAGCGCCAGTAAAGCATATCGACGCAAAGCGCGCAGAAGCGCGCAATGCGATACTCACTGCATGGTCAAGGCGCGCTTTCACTTCCATCGCGAACTGAACGATTTCCTCGCTCGACCCTTGCGCGGGCACGTGTTCGTGTGCGCGTGCGCGAAGTCTTCATCGACCAAGCACATGATCGAGGCGCTCGGCGTGCCGCACACGGAAGTCGATCTGATCGTGAGGAACGGCCGCCCGGTCGGGTTCGACGCGCAGATCGAAGCCGACGACGTCATCGAGGTCTATCCCGCGCATCATGCGCCCGAAGGCATGGCGAACGGCGCTGCGCTGCTGCGGCCATCGTTGCGCGCGGCGGACCTGCGCTTCATCGCCGATGCGCATCTCGGCGGGCTCGCGCAACTGCTGCGGCTCGCGGGCTTCGATACCCGCTACGACAACAACTTCCCCGACGATGAAATCGAGCAGCTCGCACAGGACGAATCGCGCATCGTGCTCACGCGCGATCGCGAACTGCTCAAGCGCCGCACCGTCTTGCGCGGCTGCTATGTCCGCGCGCTTCAACCCGACGAACAGTTCCGCGAAGTCTCGGAGCGCCTCGACCTAGCGCAGCATGTGCGGGCGTTTCGACTCTGCCTGATGTGCAACGCGCCATTGCGTCCGGCCGTGGCCGGCGAAATCGACGGCCGCGTGCCCGAAGGCGTGCGCGAGCGGCATACGCGCTTCGTCACCTGCGACGTGTGTCGTCGCGTGTTCTGGGAAGGCTCGCACTGGCGGCGCATGCGCGCGCGGATCGACGCGCTGGCGGAAGCGGGCCGCTGAGACGGTCGTCGCGTTCCGTACAATACGGCCCCTGACCTCAATCTTCGCCCTGGAGCATCGCGTGAACAAATTTCAACTGGAACAGACCAAAGCATTCAAACTGGCCAACGACCTGAAGCAAGGCGGCCGCGCACGCGTGGGCAGCGCGGATGCGCAAAAGACCGATCGCCGCGAGCAGCGCAAGCTCGATCAGGCGAAGGGTCTCGTGCCATTCGCGTGCAAGCTCGATGAAAAGCTCGTGACGCAACTGAAGTCGCGCGCCGAAGCGCATGATGGCGGGATGACGGAAGTGCTGGCCGAATTGCTGGTGAAGGCCGGTCTGGAGCGTTAAGTTCCTTGTCCGCTCCGTGCGCTTCGCGGCTCCTGAAGCGCACGATCGCCACGCGTGTCCCTCACACGCTCCCTTCCTTCTCGATCACCAGAATGCGCGCCTCGCCGACGGGTTCGGCGAAATGCTCATCGCCGGCCTGGGCATGAAAGATGTCGCCGGCGCGCAGCGTCAGAACGCGCTCGCCTTCGCCGCCACGCACATGCATCCGCACTTCGCCCTGCATGACGGCGAACACTTCCTCACCGTCGTTCACGTGCCATTTGTATGGCGTGTCCGTCCAGTGCAGGCGGCACGACGTGCCGTTCATCACGCAGATATCGAGCGCGCCCCATGCGCGGTCGGCCGTGAACTTGCCACTTTCGATTACTTTCATTTGATTGCCGCCTAGCGGATGAAATCGCGCGCTTCATCGACATCCGCGTGACGCGTCGCCGGAATGCACGCCACCGCGATCAACGAGAGCACGAGCCCGCCCATCACATAGAAGGTGGGCGCGAGTTGCGAACCGGTGACGCGGATGAGCCACGTCACGATGAACTGGCCGAAGCCGCCGAAGATCATGACCGCGATGTTGTACGCGAGAGAAAGCCCCGTGGAGCGCACGTGCGCAGGAAACAGCTCGGCGATGAGCGCGCCGAACGGCCCATAGTAGCCCGAGAGCGAGATCGACAGCAGCGCCTGCACGATGACGAGCCGCATCAGGCTCGGCTCTGCCGCGAGCCACGCGAAAAGCGGATAGATCACGACGAGCGTGATCGCGAGCGACCACAGCGAAAGACCCTTGCGGCCGATGCGGTCGGACCACGCGCCCGCGACCGGCGACAGCACCGTCAACAGCAGATTGCCGACGATCAACGCCGTGAACGACTGCCCGAACGGCAGCTTCAGTTGCTTGACGGCGAAAGTCGGCAAATAGGCGATCAGCACATACACGCTGACCGTCAGCGCGATCACCGAGCCGAGCCCGCACAGCACTTCGCGGCTATGCGTGCTGAACACTTCCCCGAGCGTGGCGCGGCGCGCGGTCTTCTTCGCGTGCAGGAACGCTTCGGTGTCGGCCATGTTGCGGCGGATATACAAGCCGACCGGCCCGATCACGAGGCCGAGGATGAACGGCACGCGCCATCCCCATGAATCCAGCGCCTCGGGTGAAAGGCCGCGCGAAATCGCCGAGCCGACGATCGCGCCGAGCAGCAGCGAAGCGGCCTGGCTCGCCATCTGGAAGCTGCCGTAGAAGCCGCGCTTCGAGAACGGCGCCGCTTCGATCAGAAGTGCCGTCGAACTGCCGAACTCGCCGCCTGCGGAAAATCCCTGCAACAGCCGCGCGAACACGATGACGAGCGGCGCGCCGATGCCGATCGCCGAGTACGGCGGCGCGATCGCGAGCAGGAAGATGCCGAGCGTCATGAGCCCGATGACGAGCGTCAGCGCCGCCTTGCGCCCCGCGCGATCTGCATAGAGACCGAGGACGATGCCGCCGACCGGCCGCATCACGAACGCGACGCCGAAGGTCGCGGTGGTCAGAAGAATCGACGAGTAATCGCTGTCGCTCGGAAAGAACAGGCGGGCGATGACGACCGTCATGAAACCGAACACGGTGAAGTCGTACCACTCAAGCGCGTTGCCGATGACCGCGGCCGCCACGGCGCGCGCGTTCAATGGTCTTCCTGGCATGCGATCCCCTAAGGTCATTGGGTGTCGTGCTGGGCGGGCGCCGTCACGCGCGCTGCCCGCCGGACTCGTTGACCGCGCTTTGTTCGAAAGATGCACACGCGCGGCTCTTTTTGCCTTGGCGAGTGTAAAGAGGGTTTTTCTCCCGATCAAGCTAATTGCGAACGAAAGAAAGCGCGCCGGGCCTTCCGGCCGGGCGCGCTTTTCGTGTGACGTCGATCGCGCTTATGCCTTCTTCACATACGCGCTGCACCAGCCCTTGGATGCGACCTGCTTGTTGCTGAACATCGGGCACGGCGCATAGGCGTCCGTCGGCTTGCCCTGATAGAACTGACAGTTGCCGCAGTCCTGGCCGGCGGCGTATTTCGGGTACTTGGCCTTGTCGACCTTGCTCGCGTCTTCCTTGTAGCCGAGTGCCTGCGCGGTGGGATCGCTTTCGGCGACTTTCGGCGCATCGGCGGCGAAGGTGGCCCGGGAGCCGAGCGCGAACGTCGAGGCGACGCCCGCGCTGGTGATGAGAAACGCGCGACGTGATGTCTTCATGGTGACTCGCTCCATGTTGTATTGGGGGATAGCGCCGTTCTTGGCGACGGCGATATCCGAGCATAACAATCTGGAAGCGAGTCGACGACGCCAAATGTTAGAGATAAGGGACGGCGGAAAGTCGCATGTCGCTCTAGCGCGCCATATCCGCCACGCGCTCGGCGATCGCAAGCGAGGCCGTCAATCCCGGCGATTCGATGCCGAACAGGTTCACGAGTCCCGGCACGCCGTGCGCCGACTTGCCCTGAATCACGAAATCCGCCGCGGCCTGACCCGGGCCGGACAGTTTCGGCCGGATGCCCGCGTAGGCGGGCTGCAAGGCGTCGTCGGGCAAACCCGGCCAGTACGCGCGAATCGCGGCGTAGAAGGAATCGGCGCGGCGCGGATCGACATCATAGTTGAGCGCCTGCACCCACTCGACGTCCGGGCCGAACTTTGCCTGCCCGCCGAGATCGATCGTCAGATGCACGCCCAGCCCCGCTTCGTTGGGCATCGGATAGATCAGCCGCGCGAACGGCGCGCGTCCGCTCACGCTGAAGTAATTGCCCTTGGCGAAGTAGAGCGGCGGCACGTGCCGGTCGTCGAGGCCGCGAATGCTCTGCGCGATCGCGTTCGCATGCAGTCCCGCGCTGTTGATCAGATACGACGCCCGGAACCGCGCAGGCGACTCGCCGCCCGTCTGGACGATGAAACAGCCCTCGCGTGCATCGATGGAAGCGACCGGCGTATGAAACACGATGTTCGCGCCGTGGTTCTCCGCCTGCCCCTGCAGCGCGAGCATGTACTGATGACTGTCGACGATACCCGTCAGCGGCGACCACACCGCCTCGACGCATTGCAGTTGCGGCTCCATCTCCGCCGCCTGCGCGCCGCTGATGCGCTCGAGTCCCTTGACGCGGTTCTCGATGCCCTTCTGCTGCAGCGCCGCCAGTTGCGGCACCTGATTGCGCGCGGTGGCGACGAGCAGCTTGCCGCATTGCCGATGCGGCACGCCATGCGCACGGCAGAACTCGTAGAGCATGTCGCGCCCGCGCACGCACAGCTCGGCCTTCAGCGACCCGCGCGGATAGTAGATGCCGGCGTGAATCACCTCGCTGTTGCGCGAACTCGTGCCGATGCCGATGCCCTCGCCCGATTCCAGCACGATGACCTCGCGTCCGCGCATCGCCAGGGCGCGAGCGATCGCGAGTCCGACGACGCCCGCTCCGATTACCACGCATTCGATCCGATCCATGTCTTCTTTCCGCCGCAGATTTATCCCAACTATTTTACGTTCGGGACTATTGCGCGATACACAACAAACGCACATGGACTGCATCGTTTTCCGGTGCAATTCAGAAAAAGGCAAGAATCTGGCCGCCAAATGTCAAAAATGACAGGTTTTGGCGGCCTTTTTGGCAATTCCATAAATGAAGGCCTTTCAGAAACCGATCGCTTTCTTGCGCGAATTGCGGTCGAGCTGGATGTCACGCGCCTCGACGTGATGCCTTTGATCGATGCGCGCGTTGCCGAACGCGTTGAGCATCGCGCGCCGCATGCCGCGCGGCGACGCCTGCGTGAGCGCTTCGAGCGGCGCGTCGCCGAGCGTTTCCGGGAAGCGCGCGCCCCACGCGTGGGCATTGCGGATTTCGGCGTAAATCGACTGCGCGATGCGTCGCGCGCCGTCGCGATCCGGCGGCGCAATCTCGTAGACGTTCATGCGGTTCAAAAGCGGCTCGGGAATCGAGCGCGCGTCGTTGGCCGTGGCGATCCACACGACATTGCCCGCGTTGATCGGCACTTCCGCGAATTCGTCGATGAACGTCTGCGCCGTGTCGTGCTCGAGCAGCGCGTAGAGCGAGCCGAGCGGATCGTATTGCGCGTCGCCGGTGGCCTTGTCGATTTCATCGACGGTGATCACGGGGTTCGCGTAGCTGCCGTTGACGAGCGCGTCGAAAACCTTGCCGGGCTTCGCGTTGCGCCACTGCGACGACGCGCCCGACAGAATCCAGCCCGCCGTGAGCGAGCTCATCGCCACGTAATGAGAGGACGTGCCGAGCAGCCGCGCGAGTTGCTTCGCGAAATGCGTCTTGCCGATGCCCGGCTCGCCGAGCAGCAGCATGGGCATGAGTTCGAGGCGATCGTCGGTTTCGAGGCACAGCGCGATCTGCTTGCGGATATCGGCGAGCGGCTCCTCGAAGTTCGGCAGATCGGCGGCGAGATCGTCGACCGACGGCATGCGGTTCGGCTTCACGCAGAAGCGCAGATTGCCCACCTTCAGCATTTTTTCGTAGATGGCGCGCAACGCGTCGCTCGCGCCTTCGGACAGGTCGTTGAGCGCGGATTCCACGTCGTCGAGACTGTAGACCTTGCTGAACGATGCCACTGCCAGTTCCTGTTTGACCACGGCCGTCGTCATGTCACACCCCGTCATTTTTTATGGTCGACGAGTCCAGTGTATCGGCGCCAAAACCCCGCGCAAGCGAGCAGTCGCACACGTGTGCTGCTAATCAGGACGCCCGTTTTGCTCGATAAAGCCGCGATCGGCGCGCGCTAGTATCATCGTCGGGATCGAACTGCCGGGCGGGTTCGAAATCTGCTCTGCCCTCCATCGTGCATTCGTGTATTTCAGCGGGCAGGCTGAACCCGGCCCGCGCCGCCATGTCACAAGGAAGTCGCCGAGGATCGCCGATCCAGCGGCCGCTCGCCAAAGCGCGCCGCCATCCGAACCGTCCACGCGCAGGAGTCGCTTTCAATGCATAAAACGCTACGCACCGCCTTTCTGAAGACCGCGCTCGTGACGGGCGCCTGTCTCGCCGCGCTCGGCGCGCACGCGCAAACCACGGCGACGCAGCCGGTGACGTGGGAATTGCAGGTCGTGCGCGACGGTCAACAGATCGATTCGTTTTCTGGCACGACGAACGTCGGCCAGGCGCGCACGGATACGCATCACAACAAGGTGCGAAACAACGTAGGCTGCGCGGATCAGCCTGCGGGCGATATCGACCTGCAACGCACGATCACCGTCTCACCGACCCATGCGAGCGCCGACGACGTCACGCTCGCTATCGATGCGCAGGAAACCTTGCAGGACGACAGCACGCGCGTGTCGCCGTCCGGCTGCAAGCTGCCGCCGGTGCCGCGCCAGGTGAGCGGGTCGCATCCGGGCCTCGTGCTCAAGCCGGGCGAATGGGGGCAATGGCAGCTCATCGACAGCAACCCGTCGCTCGCTTATCGGGTGCGCGCGAGCCTGGGTTCATCGACGGCGGCGCAATGACAACCTCGGTGACATAGACTCCAGAAAGCCGCCGCTCAAGATCAAAGAACGCATGCGAAACCCAGAACATCTTCCGCCAGGTCCGTCCGCTCATTCGGCCACGCCGGATTTCACGGCGGTGAGCTGGAATCTGCACAAGGGCCGTTCGCCCCTCGGCTTGCGCGCCTGGACAGCGATGCAGCGGTGGGTTCAGACCACCAACGCCGACGTCTATTTTCTCCAGGAAGCGATGGCGCGGCGCATGCCGCAGCCCGTGCTCGCCAGCGGCTTCGGCAATCCGCTCAATGCGCCGCTCGACGATGTCTGGCATTGCCAGGCGACCGAGATCGCGACTGCGCTCGAGTTGCAGATCGCGCTCGGGCCGAACGTGTTCAAGCCATCGTGGCGGCACGGCAACGCGATTCTTTCGCCGCATCCGCTCGATCTCTCCGGGCGCTGGGACATCTCCGCGCATCGTTTCGAAAAGCGTGGGCTACTGGTCGCGCGCGCGACGTTCGCCGGTCAGGCGATCACGCTGCTGTGCGCGCATCTCGCGCTGACGCGTCAGGCGCGGCTGCGTCAGATGAACTGGATCGCCCACTGGATCGCGAAGGAAGCGCCCGAAGGTCCGCTCATGCTCGCGGGCGATTTCAACGACTGGCGCAACGACTCCGTGCCGCTTTTCGGTGAACTCGGCATGCACGAAGTGGCGACGATGCTCGGCGAATCCGGCCGCACGTTCCCGGCGTTTTCGCCTGCGCTCGCGCTCGACAAAATGTTCGTGCGCGGACTGAAACCGGTCGAATGGCTTGTGCCGACGCAGGACACGGCGTGGCTCTCGGATCACCTGCCGTACATGGCGCGGCTGCGCGTGGAATAAGGGACTTACGCTCGCGGTCCGGCGAGCAGCGCTTCCAGCGCGTCGATGGCGACGGGCTTCGTCAGATGATGATCGAAGCCCGCGTCGAGCGCGCTCTGACGGTCGGCCTCGCTGCCCCAGCCCGTCAGCGCGAGCAGCAACACACTTTTGGTCGCGTCGCGCTTTCTCATTTCGCGCGCGACGTCGAATCCGCTCATGCCCGGCAAGCCGATATCGAGCACGACCACATCGGGTTTGAAATCATCGATCGATGCGAGCGCGCGCGGGCCGTCATGCTCCGTACGCACTTCGTGGCCGAGCGCTTCGAGCAGCATCGACATGGCAAGCGCCGCATCGTCGCTGTCGTCGACGAGCAGAACGCGGCGGCCTTGCGCCGCGCCGCCGCTTGCTTCGGCGGTGGTGTTCATGCATTTCCCCGTGAGTCGTCGCCGCGCGAAACCGGTATTTCCGACCCGCGCCCGACTTTATTGAGATGATTCGGGAAATGTAGCACAGCGTGTCCGCGTTCAAGATAATGAACCCGCAATACGGCGCGCGAAGGCTCTGCTATCGTGAATACTTCATCCGCCGCCGTTCCCGCACCGCCGCCATGTTCGATCTTTTCGACGACATTCCCAAGCCCGACATCGTGTGGCATCCGGATTGGATCGACGCCGACGAAGCCTCCGATCTGATGGGCGCGCTCATCGCGGAAGTCGGCTGGCAGCAGGACACGATGACGACGCCCGGCGGCCGAGTGCCGCTGCCGCGTCTGACCGCGTGGCAAGGCGAGCCGGACGCGGTGTATGTCTATTCGGGCATCCGCAACCTGCCGCAGCCGTGGACGCCCGCGGTCGCGAACCTGCGCGAGCGCGCCGAAACCGCGTGCGGTGCGCGCTTCAACAGCGTGCTGCTGAATCGCTATCGCGGCGGGCTCGACAGCATGGGCTGGCATGCCGACAAGGAACGCGAACTCGGCCCCGAGCCGGTGATCGCATCGGTGAGTCTGGGCGCGACGCGCACGTTCGAGTTCCGTCACGCGCGCACGCACACCACGCACACGCTCGCGCTCACGCACGGCAGCCTGCTCGTGATGCGCGGACGCACGCAGCAGGAATGGGTGCATCGCGTGCCGAAGGAGCCGGGCGCGCGCGGCGAGCGCATCAATCTCACCTTCCGCTGGGTCGATGCGTCGAAGCGCAAATGAAATCGCCTACGGACGTTTGGCGACGAAATCGATCTCGACGAGCGCATCGCGCGCAAGGCCCGTCACGCCGATGCACGTGCGCGCCGGCAGCGGCTTCGGCAGGAAGTACGACCGATACACGGCGTTCATCGCGTCGTAGTCGCGCTTGAACTCGGTCAGGAAGATCCGCACGCTGACCACGTTGTCGAGCGTCAGCCCCACGCCGTTCAGCACGAGAATCAGGTTATCCATCACGCGGCGCGTCTGCGCGGCGACGCCTTCGGGCAGCGGCGCGCCGTCGTCGCTCGGATCGGTCGGCATCTGACCGGTGAGGAACACCCAGCCGTCAGCTTCCGCCGCGTGCGAGAAAGGGCCGACGGGCGTCGGCGCGGCATCGACCATCGTGAATTTGGGCAACTGGCTCACATCCTCTCCTCGTTTTGATTTCGTATCGTCCGAAACCGGCACGTTAGCGCGCCAAAATTGCGCGCGTGTTTCGGCCCGTGCGAAGATGATGCGGCTTACGGTTACCTTCTCACACCCGATGCTTCCCTACCCCGTTCTCGCCGACGCTGTCTTGCGCATGCTGGCCGCGATGCTGATCGGCTGCATCATCGGCATCGACCGCGATCTGCACGGCAAACCGACCGGCATGAAGACGCTCGGGCTCGTGTCGCTCGGCGCGTGCATCGCGACAATGTGCGCGCAAGGTTTCTCGATGACGCCCTCCGACGATGCCGGCGTCTCCCGCGCCGTGCAGGGCATCGTGACCGGCGTCGGCTTTCTCGGCGCGGGCGTGATCCTGCAGAATCCGCGCGAGAACCGCGTGCGCGGGCTGACCACGGCGGCGTCGATCTGGGTGACGGCGGCCGTCGGCATCGTCTGCGGGCTGGGCGTGTGGAGCGTCGCGTTCATCGCGATGATTCTGATGATCGCGCTCATGACGATCGGGCGCGTCGTCGAGAAGCGGCTTCTGCGGCGCTGGATGAACAAGCCGGAAG
Source organism: Caballeronia sp. INML1 (assembly GCF_023631085.1). NCBI lineage: Bacteria > Pseudomonadati > Pseudomonadota > Betaproteobacteria > Burkholderiales > Burkholderiaceae > Caballeronia > Caballeronia sp. INML1. Next base: position 29,375 of record NZ_JALQDT010000041.1, read on the forward strand.
ACGAGCGCGAAAAGTACGGCGAAGTCGAAGAAATTTAAACGAGCGCCCCGGCGACGGGCGCCTTCACGCGATTGCGGCCCGCCATCTTCGCGGCATAGAGCAGGCCGTCGGCGCGCGCCATCATCGACGCGAGCGGCTCGCGGCCGTCCCACATCGCGATGCCCGCGCTGAAGGTGTAATGCAGCACGCCGCCTGGCACCTCGCACGGCGTCGCTTCGACCGTTCTGCGCAGACGCTCGACGAGCGCGGTGACATCCTCGATATGCTCGGCCGTGCAAAAAAGACAAAACTCCTCGCCGCCGATGCGCCCGAATGAATCGCCATTGCGCATGCGCGCCCGCACGATCGACGAAAAATGACGCAGCACTTCGTCACCCGCCGCGTGACCGTAGCGGTCGTTGACGCTCTTGAAGTGATCGATGTCGACGACCGCGACGTACTCGCAACAGCCGTCATGTCCGCCCTGCCCGGCACGCGCGAGACTCTCTGCCGCCGAGGCCAGGAAGGCTTTTCTCGACAGCGCGCCGGTGAGGTCGTCGATGCGCGCGAGGCGTTCGAGCCGTTGCGCGAGCCGGTCGTGCGCCATCATCACGAGGCCGATGCACAGCGACGGCAGCACGAGAATGCCGAGCGCGAGGAACGTGATCTGCATCGGCCCGGGCTGCAGCAGCGCGGTCTGCGCGGGCGGCTTCACGGCGTAGATCGCGCCGCGCACCGTATGGCCGAGCGCGCCGAGCGCGGCGGCGCCCGCGACGAACAGATAGTTGTAGCGCGGCCGCTCTTTCGGACGCTCCAGCAGCACGCGGCCGGCAATCGCGAGATCGCAGGCGGCATGAAACGCCGACACGATCACCACGCGCACGTGCACATCGGGCACGACATAGGTGAAGTACGCGATGCCCGCCATCACGCCGAGCCACATGATCCAGCCCGTCCAGCGCTGCGCGGGACGCATGCGCACATCGAAGAAATCGTTGCAGCCTTCGTAGATGAGCAGGATCGTCGCGGCGAGCAACTGGTTCGCCGCGACGATGCCGAGCCACGCAGGCGCGACGTTCTGCATGGCGAAGAGCACGAGCGAGACGATTGCGATGACGTTCGCCAGAAGCCAGCGCCGCACGCCCGCGATCGCATGCGAGAGCAGCGAAATCAGCACCAGTATCGAGAGAATGCTCGATAGCGCGGTGACGACGAGAATGCTGACGGGACTGAACATCGCTGAAAAAGTGGGCGGGGATATCGCTCGTGCTGAAGGAAGGCGGTGTTTTCGGTGAGAGGATGCGCGGCGAAAAGAAGCACGAGTATCCGACATTGCCCACGCGTTTACGGCACGAACGGGCGCACCTTGAAGGCCGGACGTGCGGCGCGCCGTCGCACCTAGAAAGCAAAAACGCGGCGCAGCCTTGCGGCCCGCCGCGTTCGATCACGCGATTCCCCGCGCCTTACCAACCATGACGCTCGCGCCAGCGCTCCTCGCGACGCATCTCGTGATGCCAGCGGCGCTCGCGCCATTCGTGACGGCGCCATTCGCGCTCGCGCCAGTCATCGCGACGGTAGCCGTCTCCATAGCCGTATCCGTAGTAGCCGACCGGCACCGCGGGCTGCGCGTACACCGGCACGCCCACGCCCACCGCCACATCGACGTGCGCATTCGCCGATGCCGACATTGCAAGGGCCACGATCCCCGCCAGCCCGATAGCCGTTCCGAGAAGTTTCTTCTTCATGTCGCTTTCTCCTTGCACCGAGTGCTCTGTGAGTGAGTGCAGTCTAGGAAGCGATGCCGGATACAGGTGCAACGGGTTTGCCAGAAAGGTAACGTCAGGTAACGGTCAGCAATTGCGAATGTGGTCTAGCGCACGCGCTTGCCGGAAGCGTCGATGACGACTTCGCCGTCCTCCTTCGTGAACGGCCCCTTCTGCGCCTCGGGCAGGATGTCGAGCACCAGTTCCGACGGACGGCACAAGCGCGCACCCTTCGGCGTTTCGACGAATGGCCGGTTGATGAGGATCGGATGCGCGAGCATCGCGTCGAGGAGTTGATCGTCGGTGAGGCTAGGATCGTCGAGGCCGAGCTCGGCATACGGCGTGCCTTTTTCGCGCAGGGCGTCGCGCACCGAAAGACCCGCGCGCGCGATCAGCGCGACGAGCGCGTCGCGGCTCGGCGGATGCGTCAGGTACTCGATCACAGTCGGCTCGATGCCCGCGTTGCGGATCAGTGCAAGCGTGTTGCGGGAGGTTCCGCACTTCGGGTTGTGATAGATGGTGACGGTCATTGTCGCGATGTCCCTGCGTTCGTGAGTGAGCGTGATGGCACGCCTCGCATTCTAAAACCGAAGCCGCGATGACGCGACGGACAGCCTCGCGTCACGCGTGCGCCTGTATCCGGGATGCACACTCGATTGTGCTGTTCATTCAGACATCTGCGGCCTATAACGAAAGGTGCAGCGCGGCATGCGTCTTCTGCGGACCCGCGGGTCCCATTCGCCGGCAAGCGCACCGGCGCTCCGTCTGCATCGCATCGGCGAGATGCCATGCGTGGATCGCACACCAACAAGTTCGGGAAACCGGCCACGGCACAACGCAGCCACGCCGGGAACCGGCGCCGATGTCCGTCTGGCCGGCGCGCCACGCTTTGCACCAGCAGCTCACGTGGCACGCTCCGTGCGGGGCAACGATCCCAATCAGCGAACAGCGTTGCGCGGCTTGCCGCGAGCGCGCCTTCCGATCAAGGAGTCAACATGAAATCACGTGTCGCCATGGCGGTGCTCGCCGCCTCGTTACTCGCCACTGCGGGCCTCGCCTCGGCCCAGCAGACCTACTATCGCACCGCGCAAGTGCCTGGACAGGCCACCGCCGATACCTGGACCGATCCGGGCGCGCCTCAGCAAAGCGCGATGCAGGATCAGCCGGCCGACACGTCCTACGGCGGCTCGCCGATGACGCGCGGCGCGGCGGGCGCCACCACGATGGGCACGATGGACAGCGCCGCATCGAAGCCCTGCACGCGCGGGCCGCAATGCAACATCTTCTTCGGCAACTGAGCGGGCAACGAAGCCGTTTCAACTGCGTTAGCATCCGTGCATGACCCACGCGCGTCCGTTCGAAACGAGCGGGCGCGCCATCCCTTTTTTCACGGAACGGCATCATGCACCGCGACGAATTTCTCGCACTTCTTTCCAGCGAAGGTTTCGACGAAGTCGTCACGGTGACGCGCGAGCCGAACGGCTCACTCGATGTCCACGCACATCCGTTCGAAGCCAAGGCGCTGATTCTCGAAGGCGACGTCACGATCCGCACCGGCGACGTCGCGAACACCTATCGCCCGGGCGATATCTTCCATCTCGCGACGAACATCGAGCACGCGGAGCAGTACGGGCCCGAGGGCGTAACGTATCTCGTCGGGCGCAAGTAACGATGGCCGTCTCCAAAGGCAAGAGCGCACGTATCCGCATCGGCGTCGGCGGATGGACATACGAGCCGTGGCGCGGCACGTTTTATCCCGAAGACCTGGCGCAGAAGCGCGAGCTCGAATACGCGAGCCGCGCGCTCACGAGCATCGAAGTGAACGGCACGTTCTACGGTTCGCAGAAGCCCGCGACGTTCATCAAATGGCGCGACGAAACACCCGATGATTTCGTGTTTTCGCTCAAGGCGCCGCGCTACGCGACGAATCGCCGTGTGCTCGCCGAAGCCGGCGACACGATCGAGCGCTTTTTCGGCAGCGGCGTGCTCGAACTGAAGGACAAGCTCGGTCCGATCAACTGGCAATTCGCGCCGACCAAGAAGTTCGACCCCGAGGATTTCGAGCGCTTTCTCGAACTGCTGCCCGCGAAAGTCGAAGGACGCGCGATTCGGCACGCGATTGAAGTCCGTCACGAGAGCTTCTGCGATCCGGCATTCGTCGCGCTCGCGCGCAAGTATCGCGTCGCGGTGGTGATCGCGGGGGACTCGAAGTATCCGCAGATCGCGGATGTGACCGCACCGTTCGTCTATGCGCGCATCATGGGCACGACGGACAAGCAGGCACAGGGCTATGCGAAAGCGGCGCTCGATCAATGGACCGAGCGCGCGAAAACGTGGGCCGCGGGCGGCTCGCCGGACGACTTGCAGACGTTCGGCAAGGCGGCGGCGCCGAAAGCGGCGTCGCGCGACGTGTTTCTCTACGTCATCAGCGGGTTCAAGGAGCGCAATCCCGCCGCGGCGATCGCGCTCATCGACCGTTTGAAGGAATAGAAGCGCCTCAGCGCACGAGGCAAGGCTTCTTGTTGTCGAACTTCCAGTTCGGGATCAGATACTGCATCGCGACGCCGTCATCGCGCGCGCCGAGGCCGTGCTGCTGATACAGCGCGTGCGCCTTCTCCACTTCGTCCATGTCCAGCTCGACGCCGAGGCCCGGCACTTCGGGCACCTTCACCTTGCCGCCGACGATCTGCAGCGGATCGCGCGTGAGACGCTGGCCGTCCTGCCAGATCCAGTGCGTGTCGATGGCCGTGATCTTGCCCGGCGCGGCAGCGGCGACGTGCGTGAACATCGCCAGCGACACGTCGAAGTGATTGTTCGAGTGCGAGCCCCACGTGAGGCCCCAGTCGTTGCACATCTGCGCGACGCGCACCGAGCCCTGCATCGTCCAGAAGTGCGGGTCGGCGAGCGGAATGTCGACGGATTGCAACTGGATCGCGTGACCCATCTGGCGCCAGTCTGTCGCGATCATGTTGGTCGCGGTAGGCAGGCCGGTCGCGCGGCGGAATTCGGCCATCACTTCGCGGCCCGAATAACCGTTCTCCGCGCCGCACGGATCTTCCGCGTAAGCCAGCACGTCGTGCTTGTCGCGGCACAGGCGGATCGCTTCGGCGAGCGACCATGCGCCGTTCGGATCGAGCGTCACGCGCGCTTCGGGGAAACGCTCCGCGAGCGCGGTGGCCGCTTCCATTTCCGCGTCGCCGGCGAGCACGCCGCCTTTCAGCTTGAAGTCGTTGAATCCGTAACGTGCCTTCGCCGCTTCCGCGAGGCGCACGACCGCTTCGGGCGTCAGCGCAACTTCAGTGCGCAGGCGCTCCCAGTCGTCCTTGCCGTCCGCGCCGGATGCGTACGCCAGATCCGTCTTGTTGCGGTCGCCGATGTAGAACAGATAGCCGAGCATTTCGACTTCATCGCGTTGCTGGCCTTCGCCGAGCAGCGCCGCGACGGGCACCCCGAGATGCTGGCCGAGCAAGTCGAGCAGCGCGGCTTCGAGCGCCGTGACGGCGTGGATCGTCGTGCGCAGGTCGAAGGTTTGCAATCCGCGCCCGCCCGCGTCGCGATCGGCGAACGCCGTGCGCACCCGGTTCAGCACGGCCTGCATGTTGCCGATGGATTGCCCGACGACATACGCGCGCGCATCGTCGATCGTCTTGCGGATGGCCTCGCCGCCCGGCACTTCGCCCACGCCCGTGTTACCCGCGCTGTCCTTCAGGATCACGATATTGCGCGTGAAGAACGGGCCGTGCGCGCCGGAGAGATTCATGAGCATGCTGTCGCGGCCGGCAACCGGCACGACGCGCAATTCGGTGACTGTCGGAGTGGAACTGGCTTTCGTGGACATGAGCGTAATCCTGTGAGTTGAGCGAATGGTTCAGTGCGCGCCGCGATGCACCGCGTGCCCGCCCTGCAGGTGATCCGAGCGGCGATTGCGCGTGAGGAAGGCTGCTGCGGCCGCGACCAGCGACGCGACGCCGAGGCCGTACAGGCCGCCCGAGACCGAACCCGTATGTTGTTGAAGATAGCCGAAGGTCGCGGGAGCGAAGAAACCGCCGAGATTGCCGACCGAGTTGATGAGCGCGATCACGCCGGCCGCGACGCGCGCATCGAGGTAGCCCTGCGGAATCGGCCAGAACAGCGATGCCGCTGCCTTGAAGCCGATCGCCGAGAAGCAGATCGCGACGAACGAGAGCACCGCGTTGCCGGTCGTCGATGCGAACAGGCCGCACGCCGCGATCACGAGCGCCACGGCGAGCCACGCCTGCTGGAAGCGCCAGCGCGCGGAGAGCAGCGCGAAGCAGTACATCGCGACCATCGCGATCATCCACGGCACCGCGTTGAACAGGCCCACCTGAAAATCGGTGAGGCCGCCCATCTTGCGGATGATCGTCGGCAGCCAGAAGGTGGCCGCGTAGATCGTGAGCTGGATCGCGAAGTACAGGAAGCAGAACAGCACGATCTGCGGGTCTTTCAGCAGTTTGATCGCGGACACGTGCGCGCTGCCGCTCGCGGCCTCGCGCTCGGCTTGTTCCGTCGTGATCGCCTGTTGCAGCGCGCGTTGTTCGCTGGCGCTCAGCCAGTGCGCATCGCCGATGCGCGATTTCAGCAGCATCCAGCTTGCGCCGCACAGCAGCACGGAGAAGCCGCCTTCGATCAGGAACATCCACTGCCAGCCGTGCAGGCCGAAACCGCGGATCGACAGCAGACTGCCGGTGATCGGACCCGACAGCACCGATGCGAACGCCGAGCCGCCGAGGAAGATCGCGACCGCCTTGCCGCGCTCCTTCTGCGGCAGCCATTGCGTGAAGTAGAAGACGACGCCCGGAAAGAAGCCGGCTTCCGCGATGCCCAGCAGAAAGCGCAGCACGTAGAACGACGTGTCGTTCCAGACGAACGCCATCGCCGCCGCGACGATGCCCCACGTCCCCATGATCCGCGTGAGCCACGCGCGCGCGCCGTACTTCTGCATCAGCACATTCGACGGCACTTCGAAAAGCGCGTAACCGACGAAGAACAAGCCGCTGCCGAGACCGTACGCGGCCGCGCCGATGCCGAGATCGGCCTGCATGTGGGCGTTCACGAACCCGACGTTCACCCGGTCGATGTAGCTCGCGATGAACATGATGAGAAACAAGGGCAGCACGTGGCGCTTGACCTTGGAACTGGCCGATTCGAGCAAGTCGGCGGAGGCTGTGTTCAAGGGTGTCTCCTTTACTGATCGCGTGGTATGTTGTCTGATGACATTGTATGGAGACGGTGGTATCGCGCCAATCTCGTGTTTACCCTTCTCCCGTGTCGCCTTGTCTGACGGGCGTTTGCGCAACGTATCGCTTGCGACCTCCGGTCTGCCCCAGTTCGAGTTAAGAGGTCCGATGACTATTGGCGACGGTCATCGGACCGCCGCGCGCGGCGACACCGGACAAGTCACGGCGAGCTTTGCCGCGCATGAAAAGCGTCGTGCTTAAGGGAGATGGTGTCGTTGCGCTGGCATTGCGCGAGATCGCGCTCGGCGTTATGCGGCGCGGTTTTGTGCATGGCATCGCGGTTCAGCGAATCGCGGAATTGTTCGCGGCGAGCGGCGTGCATTTCATCGACCAGACGCACGCGATCGCCGCGCTCGTGCGCGTGGTATCGGTGGCGATCGGCGTGGGATTTGTGCTTCGAGGGACGTTGTGTTCCGGCCGCTGTGGACGCCGGATGCGCACGCGGACATCGATCTCGCGTGGAGTGAGGAGCAGACGAATCCCGCGGCGGAGAACGTGCGGCGCTTCGCGATCGAGCATTTCGCGCGAATCGAGAAGCGCGCAGAAGAGGCGCTGAAAACATGCTGCCGGCACGCGGCCGGCCGTGTCGGATTACTTCGCTTTCTGACCGATCTCGTGATTGGCCATGATTTCGAGCGCGCGCACCATGCCCGAGTGATCCCACGCCTTGCCGCCGTGCGCGGCGCACGCGTTGAAGAGCTGCATGCACGTCGACGTGTTCGGCAGTGCGACGCCGAGCGCTTGCGCCGTCGCGAGCGCGAGATTCAAATCCTTCTGATGCAGCTCGATGCGAAAGCCCGGATTGAAGGTGCGCTTGGTCATGCGCTCGCCGTGCACTTCGAGAATGCGCGACGACGCGAAGCCGCCCATCAGCGCGGTGCGGACCTTCTCCGCATCGACGCCCGCCTTCGACGCGAGCAGCAATGCCTCGCCGACCGCCTCGATGGTCGCCGCGACGATCACCTGATTCGCGACCTTGCACACTTGCCCCGCGCCGACTTCGCCGATCAGCGAGATGTTCTTGCCCATCATGTCGAAGAGCGGCTTGACCTTGTCGAACGTGGCCTGCGCGCCGCCGACCATGATCGTGAGCGAAGCGGCCTTCGCGCCGACTTCGCCGCCGGACACGGGCGCGTCGAGATAATCGGCGCCCTTCTCGCGCACTTTCGCCGCGAACTCGCGCGTGGCGATCGGCGAAATCGAGCTCATGTCGACGACGACCTGACCGCTCTTCAGCTTGCTGGCGACGCCGTTCTCGCCGAACAGCACGCGTTCGACGTCCGGCGTATCCGGCACCATGATGAAGATCACGTCCGCCTTCTCGGCGACGGCGGCGGGCGAATCGCATGCCGTGGCGCCCGCGCCCGTCAGGTCCGCGGGCACGCCGCTACGCGTGAATGCCCCGAGCTGAACGCCGTTCTTGAGAAGATTGGCCGCCATGGGATTGCCCATGATGCCCAGTCCGATGAAGCCTGCCTTTTGCATGTATCGCTCCTTGATGTCGATTTCGGTGGCTGCCCGGTCGAGGATAGCGCGTGTCGCGCTTACGCCGGGATGAAGTGTGTTTTGACGGCCTGCGCGGCGTTCCTGAGCAGGCCGAGATCCGCGCACACGGCAACGAGCGTGCAGCCCAGCGCGATATAGCGCTCCGCGTCTTCCTGCACGGGCGCGAGAATGCCGCTCGGCTTGCCTGCCGCGTGCGCGCGCTCGAACACATGTGCGATGACCGCCTGCACGTCCGGATGGTTTGCGTTGCCGATGTGACCATACGACGCCGCAAGATCCGACGGGCCGACGAACAGCGCGTCGACGCCTTCCACTGCGATGATTTCGTCGATTGCTTCGACCGCCGCGCGGCTTTCGATCTGCACCGCGACGCTGATGTTGTCGTTCGCCACCTGGAAGTAGTTCGGAACCGTGCCATAGCGATTGCCGCGATGCCCGACCGACACGCCGCGGATGCCCTGAGGAGGATAACGCGTCGCGGCGACGGCACGCTCGGCCTCGGCGGCGTTGTCGACGAACGGGACCAGGAAATTCACGAAGCCCGCATCGAGCAGCTTCTTGATCGCGACGGGATCGTTCGCCTGCGGGCGCACGACGGGCGCGCTCGCGCTGTCTTTCAGCGCCATCAATTGCGGGATGAGCGTGAGCGCGTCATTCGGCGCGTGCTCCGCGTCGAGCAGCATCCAGTCGAAACCGACCACGCCGACGAGCTCCGTGACGACCGGACTGGCAAGCGACATCCAGCAGCCGATCAGCTTCTTGCGTTCACGCAGCGACGTTCGGAATGAATTGGGCAGCGGTTGATACGGTGACGAAGACGGCATGATGCCTCCCTGTGGCGACGGCGATCGGATTGGAAAGCGGCACGTCCGGGAACGCTTAGTCATCGGACGTCTTAACACAGGGTACAATCATTTTACGGTTGAGCGACAGCGGCGTTAACCCTGATCGCCTTGTATTACAGGCTTCGTCTCACGTGTTCGCCTGCGATATCTTATACGATGTCTTATTTCTAGCCGAGTCGATCGTCATCAAGGGCTAAATTGACGAGAGCGCTCGGCGGCGGGAAGATGCGTTGTCGGACATCCACCCGCACGCCCCGCGCGGCGCTTCGTGCACGTCCGCTTCCAAGCGACGCGAAGACGTCCGACAACGAAACACCATCGCCCTTAGAAAATCACAATCAATCAGCAACGAATACCATGGCCAGCCTCACCGAAAAAGTCGTCGCAAGCCTGTTCGAGGATATCGAACGCGGCGTCCTCCGTCCCGGCGACAAAATCCCGACCGAAGTCGCGCTGATGAAACAGCTGTCGGTGAGCCGATCGGTCGTGCGTGAAGCGGTATCGCGCTTGCAGGCGGCGAATGTGGTCGAAACGCGTCATGGCGTAGGCACGTTCATTCGGGCGCCCGAGGAACGCGAAGCGGTTCGTCTGGCCGATGCGGATTTGTCCAGCCTCCTCGACATCATGGCGATCATCGAATTTCGCATCGATCTGGAAGGCGCGGCCGCCGCGCTCGCCGCCGGCCGTCGCACGGAGGCGCATCTCAAGTTGATTGCCGCCGCGCTCAAACGCTTCGAGGAAGAACTGGCGAGCGGAAGTACGGATGTGCTGCAACACGACGTCGAGTTTCATTTGCAGATCGCTCGGGCGAGCGGCAACCGCTATTTCCATGACGTGCTGAGCCAGATGGGACGCGCCGTCAGTCCGCGCACGAGACTCGGCAAAGCGGAGATCGCGGAGCTGGATCAGATCGAGCGTCTGCGCAACGTGCTCAGCGAGCACAAGGCGATCTATCAGGCGATCCTGCGTCAAGATCCCGACGATGCGCGCGCCGCGATGCGCATGCATTTGAGCAATAGCCGGGAGCGGTTGCGACAGGTGCATGGCGCGAGCTGAAGCTTCGTATCGCGTGCCGTGAACGCTCATGTTTTAAGCGATGCATCCTGGCTGCTTAAGTAAACAGAAGAGTTCGTATGTTTACGTGGTAGTAGTTAACAAGCACCGCGCAATTCAGTGGATAACGTCTGGTGTGCGTTGTGCATCAGGCACTTACCGCGTAAACAACTTCGGTATATCGCGTCCGGTTTTCGCTTGAACCTGGAACAACTTTCGGGCCGTTGCGAGACGCGTCGAGTTGTTCAGAAATCGCAACAGTTAACTCGGTCAACTGCCAACAAGGTTGTCCACAGGTGGAGAAGGGCACGCTCGACCGCAGCCGGTCGCTTTTTCGCGAGATTGCAGGACGGTGCGCCTCTTGTGGCCTTCAGAGGCGGCCATTTAGCGATACACACGATCGCCCGTCGCGCGCAAAAAAAAGGGCGCTGGAAAAGATCCAGCGCCCCTTTGACATCGATAGCGCTTGCGCACTCGCAGATGGGTAGGCTCAGCGGCAGACAAGAGCCTTGTAGCCCAAACCGACGACTAAACCCCCATCACTCCACCGTAACAGACTTAGCCAGATTTCTCGGCTTATCGACATCCGTCCCACGCGCACACGCCGTGTGATACGCGAGCAGCTGCAAGGGCACGACGTGCAGAATCGGCGACAGCGCCCCATAGTGCTCCGGCATGCGGATCACATGGATACCGTCCTCGCTGACGATGCGCGTATCCGCATCCGCGAACACATAGAGCTCACCGCCACGCGCACGTACTTCCTGCATGTTCGACTTCAGCTTTTCGAGCAGCGCGTCGTTCGGTGCGACCGTCACCACCGGCATCGCTTCGGTCACGAGCGCGAGCGGCCCGTGCTTGAGTTCACCCGCCGGATACGCTTCCGCGTGGATGTACGAGATTTCCTTGAGCTTCAACGCGCCTTCGAGCGCGATCGGATAGTGCAGCCCGCGACCGAGGAACAGCGCGTTCTCCTTGCGCGCGAACTCTTCCGACCACGCGATGATCTGCGGTTCCAGCGCGAGCACGCTGTTCAACGCCGCCGGCAAATGCCGCAGTTGCGTGAAATACGCGGCTTCCTGCTTCGCATTCACGTGACCGCGCATCTTCGCGAGCGTCACCGCCAGCACGAACAAGCCGACGAGCTGCGTCGTGAAGGCCTTCGTCGATGCCACGCCGATTTCCGTGCCCGCGTGCGTCAGGAACGCGAACTCGGTCTGGCGCACCATCGCGCTCGTCGCGACGTTGCACACCGCGAGCGTGTGCTTGTGGCCGAGCGCCTGCGCATGCTTGAGCGCGGCGAGCGTATCGGCGGTTTCGCCCGATTGCGAGATCGTGACAACCAGCGCCTTCGGATTCGGCACCGACTCGCGATAGCGATATTCGCTCGCGATCTCGACCTGCGTCGGAATCTTCGCGATCGATTCGAGCCAGTACTTCGCCGTCAGCCCCGAGTAGTAGCTCGTCCCGCACGCGAGAATCAGCAGGCTGTCGACGCCCGCGAACGCGTCGCGCGCGCCTTCGCCGAACAGGCCCGGATCGAACTGATCGGCTTGCGGGATCGTGTCGGTTATCGCGCGCGGCTGCTCGAAGATTTCCTTCTGCATGAAATGGCGATACGGCCCGAGCTCCACCGCGCCGCCGTATGCCGTGACCACACGCACTTCGCGCTCGGCGGGCAGCCCTTCGCGATCGACGATCTTCACGCCGTCGAGGCCGATTTCCACGACATCGCCTTCTTCCAGGAACGCGAAGCGGTCGGTGCTGCCGGCGAGCGCGAGCGCGTCCGACGCGAGGAAGTTCTCGCCCTCGCCCACGCCGACGACGAGCGGCGAACCCTGGCGCGCGCCCACGACCGTATGCGGCTGATTCCTGTGCATCACGGCGATCGCATACGCGCCGTGCAGTTGCTTCACCGCCTCGCGCACGGTCTGGAACAGGTCGCCGCGATACATGCTGTGGATCAGATGCGCGATGACTTCGGTATCGGTCTGCGAGACGAACTCGTAGCCCTTGCCCTTCAGCATCTCGCGCAGCGACTCGTAGTTCTCGATGATGCCGTTGTGCACGAGCGCGACGGTATCGCGCGAGAAGATCGGGTGCGCGTTGTCGGTGACGGGTGCGCCGTGCGTCGCCCAGCGCGTGTGGGCGATGCCGGTCATGCCGCCGAGATTCGAATCGCGCACTTGCGCATCGAGATCGGACACGCGCGCGACGCTGCGCGCGCGGCGCGGCTCGCCGTTGCTCAGAACGGCCACGCCGCACGAGTCGTAGCCGCGATACTCGAGCCGGCGCAGACCTTCGACCAGCACCGAGACAATGTTACGTTGCGCTACCGCGCCGACAATTCCGCACATGGACGTTCATCCTTTGAAACTTGCATTCGAAAGCGCGGTGCACGAAGCGCCGCGCGCGTTGGGCTGAGTCTTCGACAGCCTTACGACTTCTTCTTCACCGGGCGCTTGTAGCCCGTCTTGCTGACCTGCGTCTTCTCGTTGAGCACCAGCTCATCGACGCCGACATCCTTCCACACCGTCGTGCCCGCCGCGATAGTCACGCCGCGGCCCACGCGCACCGGCGCGACGAGTTGCGTATCCGAGCCGACGAACACGTCGTCCTCGATCACCGTGCGATGCTTGTTCGCACCGTCGTAGTTGCACGTGATCGTGCCCGCGCCGATATTCACGCGCGCCCCGATGTCCGAATCGCCGATATAGCTGAGATGGTTCGCCTTCGAGCCGTGGCCGAGCACCGCGTTCTTCACCTCGACGAAGTTGCCGACATGCGCTTCATCGGCGAGCTTCGCGCCCGGACGCAGCCGCGCATACGGCCCGAGCACGACGTTCGCGCCGGTCGTGCCGCCTTCGATATGCGTGTACGCATCGACGCGCGTACCCGCGCCGATCACGGCATCGCGGATCACGCAGTTCGGGCCGATCGTCACGTTGTCGGCGAGCGTCACGCGCCCTTCGAACACGCAATTCACGTCGATCGACACATCCGCGCCGCATTCGAGCGTGCCGCGCACGTCGATGCGCGCCGGGTCCATCAGCGTCACGCCCGCGTCGAGCAGCGCATGCGCCACGTTGCGCTGATGGATGCGCTCCAGTTCCGCGAGCTGAATCTTGCTGTTCACGCCGAGCGTTTCCCATTCGGCGTCCGGCTGCGCGGTGACGACTTCCACGCCCGCGTCGATGGCGCGCTCGACCACGTCCGTCAGATAGAACTCGCCCTGCGCGTTGTTATTTTTCAGCGACGCGAGCCACGTTTCGAGCGTGCGCGTCGGCGTGATCACGATGCCCGTGTTAATTTCCGCGATGCGCCGCTCTTCCTCGCTCGCATCCTTCTGTTCGACGATCTTTTTCACTTTTCCGGCCGCGTCGCGCACGATGCGCCCGTAGCCGGCCGGATCGCTCACACTCACCGTCAGGACGCCGTAGCGCTCGGCGCCCGCCGCATCGATCAGGCGCTTGAGCGTGCTTGCGCGCGTGAGGGGTACGTCGCCGTACAGCACGAGCGTCGGAACCGATGGATCGAGCAGCGGCAGCGCCTGCTGCACCGCGTGTCCCGTGCCGAGTTGCCGGTCCTGCAGCGCAAACTGGACGTCCGGCGCGCCGACGGCTTCGCGAACCTTGTCGGCGCCGTGCCCGACGACGACGACGAGACGTGTCGGCGACAACGTCCGGGCGGTATCGATGACGTGCGCGAGCAAAGGCTTGCCCGCCAATGAATGGAGTACTTTCGGCAGGGCGGAGCGCATGCGCTTGCCCATGCCGGCAGCCAGAATCACGATGTTCATCGCAGGAAGCCTTGCTGGGTATGACGAGCCGCCAATATATCACTCGGCTCTATGGCGCAATGCGGCGAATCCCACGCTGCGCCTTATCGGATAAAGGGTTACAGGTCGTCGAACTGCACAATTGAATCCGTGCCGGACGATCCTGACGGTTCGCTTGCACACGGTTCCTCGTCGAACGCGATATCGCCTTGGGGATCGGCCTCGCCCGTCGCCCGCAGTCCCGCGAACGGAAACAATTTGCTGTCCATCAGATGCGAAGGCACCACGTTCGACAGCGCGTTGAACATATTGTCCACGCGGCCCGGGAAGCGCTTGTCCCATTCGCGCACCAGCGCCTTCATTTCCGCGCGCTTCAGGTTCGGCTGGCTGCCGCACAGGTTGCACGGGATGATCGGGAATTCGCGCAGTTCGGCGTACTTCTCGAGGTCCACTTCCTTCACGTAGGCGAGCGGACGGATCACGACGTTCTTGCCGTCGTCGGATTGCAGCTTGGGCGGCATGCCTTTCAGCTTGCCGCCGTAGAACATGTTGAGCAGCAGCGTCTGCAGGATGTCGTCGCGATGATGACCGAGCGCGATCTTGGTCGCGCCGAGCTCGCCCGCCACGCGATACAGAATGCCGCGACGCAGGCGTGAGCAGAGCGAGCACGTGGTCTTGCCTTCCGGCACGAGACGCTTGACGATGCTGTACGTGTCCTGATTTTCGATGTGAAACGGAATTTCGAGCTTGCTCAGATATTCCGGCAGCACGTGCTCAGGAAAGCCCGGCTGCTTCTGATCGAGATTGACGGCGACGATCTCGAAGTTGATCGGCGCGCGCTCGCGCAGGCGCATCAGGACGTCGAGCATCGCGTAACTGTCCTTGCCTCCGGACAGGCACACCATCACCTTGTCGCCTTCCTCGATCATGTTGAAGTCGCCGATCGCCTCGCCGACCTGACGCGCGATGCGCTTGAACAATTTGTTGTTCTCGTACGCTTCCTTCTGCTGGCGCTTGGTCAGCGCCTCGCGCGTGGGCTTTTGCGCCTCTGCGGCTTCGATCGTGTCACGCGCGTTCATGCTCGTTCCTCTTTGATGCGAAAGACTTCGACGCCCACCGCGTCGCAGTCGGGATAGACGTCGGGCTTTTCCGTCGATACGGCCACTGCGCGCACGTGCGGATGCGCGAGCAAGGCGGCGGCGACGTCGTCGCACAGTGTTTCCTGCAAGTGGATGTGGCCCTGCTTCACGCGCGCGGCGATGGTCGAGCGCATGAAGTCGTAATCGACGACTTCGGACAATTTGTCCGCGACGGGCGTCGACAGCGTAAGCGGCACGTACAGCTCGACGTTGATCACGACACGTTGCTCGCCGCGCTTCTCGAAGTCATGCACACCGATGTTGATGCGCACTTCGTAGTTGCGCAGAAAAAGCCGCCGGCAATCGGTCAGCCGGGGATGCGAAAGTGCGGCAAGCATGTGAGTTCCAATATTCAATAAGCGCGTTTCAAGGCGTGCGCGGGCCGATCATGTACATCACGTCGCGCGGGCTCGGCACGAGATGCTGGCCGCCATCGACGACGAGCGTCGTGCCGGTCACGCCGTGCGCGTTCGCGAGATAGCACGCGGCCTGCGCCACGTCTTCGACCGTCGATGCGCGGTTCAGCGGCGTCACGCGATGCGCCGTCTCGAACGACGCGGGCGTCTGCCCGGTGGAAATGAGCGTCAGGCCCGGCGCGAGGCCGACGACGCGCAGCTTCGGCCCGAGCGCCTGTGCGAGCGCGACGGTGGCGTTTTCGAGCGCCGCCTTCGTCAACGTGTACGACAGGTAATCCGGATTCATGTTGTACAGCTTCTGGTCCAGCACGTTGATGACGACGCCGCGCCTTGCATCGTCATCCGCGGCTTCGGCTGGCGTTGTTTCGTGCAGCATGCGCGCGAGCGTCAGCGGCGCGGCGACATTGATGGCGGTCATCGCGAGCAATTTCGCGTAGCCGAAATCGATGGCCGTATCTTCGTCGAAGCGCGACGCGCAGTTCACGACGCAATTCAGCCCGCCGAACGCCTCGACGCACGCGGGCACGAGTTGCGCGACCTCGGCCTCGACGCCGAGATCCGCCTTCAGCGCGACCGCGCGCCGCCCAAGCGCCTCGATATCCGCTACGGTTTCCCGCGCTTCATGCTCCGAACTGCCGTAATGCACGGCCACATTCCAGCCCTGCCGCGCGAATTCCAGCGCGACACCGCGCCCGATGCGTTTTGCCGCGCCGGTTACGAGCACGACGCGGCAACGTGAAACCGGACCGGAAGACGGTGAGTTAGCGGAAGAAAACGGCGTGGAAGCGCTCATTTACAATACTGGGATGAATCCGAATGCCAGACAAACCGATAGTTTACCTGCTCCGGGCGCCGACGCGCTCGCGCAGTCCGAAGCACTGACAGATCTGCTGCGCGAACGCATCGCCGCGGCGGGCGGCTGGCTGCCTTTCGACCGATACATGGACCTCGCGCTGTACGCGCCCGGTCTCGGCTATTACAGCGGCGGGGCGATGAAATTCGGCCGCCGCGCGGAAGACGGCAGCGATTTCGTCACGGCGCCGGAACTGTCCCCGCTTTTTGCGACGACGCTCGCGCGGCCGGTCGCGCAGGCGTTGCAGCAGACCGGCACGCGGCAATTGATGGAATTCGGCGCGGGCACCGGCAAGCTCGCGGCGGGTTTGCTGAGCGCGCTCGCCGATCTCGACGTGTCGTTCGACAGTTACGCGATCGTCGATCTGTCGGGCGAGTTGCGCGAGCGCCAGCGCGAGACCGTCGAAAAGCAGGCGCCTGCGCTCGCCGCGAAGGTGAAATGGCTCGACGCGCTGCCCGACCGGTTCGAAGGCGTCGTGATCGGCAATGAGGTGCTCGACGCGATGCCGGTGCGCCTCGTGGTGCGCAAGCTCGGTGCGTGGCACGAGCGCGGCGTCGTCGTGCTGAACGATCGCCTGGCCTTCGACGACAGGCCGATCACGCCGGATGCGCAGGTCGAGCTGATCGATGCCGCGATCGACGATGCCAACGACGAGCCTTTCACCGAGTACGTCACCGAAACGCACGAAGCCGCGCTAGCGTTCACGAAGACCGTCTGCACGATGCTCACGCGCGGCGCGGCGTTCTTCATCGACTATGGATTTCCGCGGCGCGAGTTCTACCACGCGCAGCGCGCGACGGGCACGCTGATGTGCCATTACCGGCATCGGGCGCACGCGGACCCGTTTCTGTATCCCGGTTTGCAGGACATCACCGCGCACGTCGAATTTACGGGCATCGCGGAGGCCGGCGTCGAGACGGGCGCCGATCTGCTCGGCTTCACGTCGCAGGCGCGTTTCCTGATGAACGCCGGCATCACCGATGTGCTCGCGGATCTCGATCCCGCCGATGCGAAGCGCTTTCTCCCCGCTGCGAATGCGGTGCAAAAGCTGCTGTCGGAAGCGGAAATGGGCGAGCTTTTCAAGGTGATCGCGTTTTCGCGCGGGATTCCCGGCACGCTCGACGCCTTCGCGACGGGCGATCGTTCTCACACGCTATGAGTGCGCGATCATGATCCGCTGGCTGCTCACGACTTTCATCGCGCTTGCGATTCTCTCGGGCTCGCTGCCGTGGCTGAAGAAGATCGGCATCGGGAGGTTACCGGGAGATTTCACGTTGCGGATTTTCGGACGCGAGTATTCGTTTCCGTTTATGTCGACTTTGTTGTTGTCGATTTTGTTGTCGTTGATTGCGCGGGCGATTTGAGGTTTTTGCCGGATCCCGATCCGGCAAAACAAATGCTACCCGCCCAAAACCCCCTTCACGGCCGCGACCCGCGCATCATGCACGGCATCCTTGATCCTGGAAGGCTCAGCAGCGTACTGCTCGGCCACTGCGCCAGCATCGACCGCCCGCGCCGCGACCAGCGCCTCCCGCAGCCGCTCCGCCTGCGGATAAGCCTGCTGCTCCAGCCCGAGCCTGCCACGCGCATCGGCAAGACACGCCTGTAACGCTTCAGCAAACCGCGCCGGCTTGCGCAACGCATCCGAGCGTTCGAACAGCCTGACGAGCGCCGCCGCGCCCATCTCCATCACGCGATGGATATTGCCGTGCTCACGCGCGACGAGCACCGCCAGATCGCGGCATTCGTTCGGCACGCGCAAGCGCTCGCAAAGCGGCCGCAGCAGATCGACGCTGCGTCCTTCATGGCCGATGTGACGCGGCAAGATGTGCTCCGGCGTCGTCGCCTTGCCGAGGTCATGCGTGAGCGCGGCGAAGCGCACCGGCAATGCGAATCCCTGCGACGCGGCGTAGTCGAGCACCATCATCACGTGCACGCCCGTGTCCACTTCCGGGTGATAATCCGCGCGCTGCGGCACGCCCCACAAGGCATCGACTTCGGGAAGAATCCGCGCGAGCGCGCCGCAACCGCGCAGCACCTCGAACATGCGCGACGGCTTCTTTTCCATCAGCCCGCGCGACACTTCCTGCCACACGCGTTCGGGCACGAGCGCGTCCACTTCGCCCGCCGCGACCATTTTCTTCATCAGTTCGGCCGTTTCGGGCGCAACGTCGAAATCCGCGAAACGCGCCGCGAAGCGCGCAAGCCGCAGAATGCGCACCGGATCTTCGATGAACGCGTCGCCGACATGCCTGAACAGCTTGCTCCGCAGATCGGCCGCGCCGCCGAACGGATCGATGACCGGCCCGGTCAGCTCGCCCGCCGGCGTCACCTCGCGCGCCATCGCGTTGATCGTGAGATCGCGCCGCGCGAGGTCTTCCTCGAGCGTCACATCGGGCGAATAGTAAAACTGGAAGCCGTGATACCCCGCCGCCGTCTTGCGCTCGGTGCGCGCGAGCGCGTATTCCTCGTGCGTCTCGGGATGCAGAAACACCGGAAAGTCCTTCCCGACCGGCCGATACCCTTGCGCCACCATCTGCTCAGGCGTCGCACCCACGACGACATAATCGCGATCCACCACCGGCACGCCCAGCAGTTCGTCGCGGATCGCGCCGCCCACTGCGTAGATGTTCATCGCGCTTCCTCGCGCGCGCCTTCGATCCACGCCGCGACCGCCGGCAGCGCGGTAATGCGCTTCGCATAGTCGAGCGATGTCGCGTTCAGTTCAGGCGCGTAGGTGTTGAAGCGCATGACGACCGGCGCGAACATCGCGTCCGCGATGCCGAACTCGCCGAACAGAAACGGCCCGCCCGACCTGGCGAGACACTCCGCCCAGATCGCCTCGATGCGCGCGATGTTCGCGAGCGCGCCCGGCGTCGCGCCCGTGCCCGGTGCGCGCGTCGTAATTTCCATCGGCATGTTCTGGCGCAGGTCCGCGAAACCCGCGTGCATCTCCGCGCTGATGCTGCGCGCGCGGGCGCGAGCGGCGGCGTCGCGCGGCCACATTGCGTGCTCGGGGTGCATCTCGGCAATCGTTTCGACGATTGCGAGCGATTCCCACACAGGATCGCCCGCATCGGTGACGAGGCACGGCACCTTGCCGGACGGCGAGACCTCGAGAATCTTCGCCTTCGTGTCGGGCCGGCCGAGACGGATCAGCGTTTCGTCGAACGGGATGCCGAAATGTTTGAGCAGCACCCACGGCCGCATCGACCAGGATGAGTTGAACTTGTCACCGATAACGAGTTTCATGCGATCACAAAAAAGAGTTTTAACGATGCGCGGTCGCGCGGAAAGCGTTGAAGCGCGAGCGCGACGAGTTGCCGGTCAGATACAGCGGCGCGATGGTCTCGATGCTCGCCGGCTCGTCGATGCCCAGTTCCGGCGCGAGTGGCCCGCTCGCGATGTTCGGCGTCTTCATGGAATCGAGATTGTCACGCGAGATGATGGGCTGGCCGGGCGCCAGTTCCATGGTCATCGCCTGCAGCCGGCCGAGGCTCTCCGGCAGCTTGATGATGCGCGAATGCTTGCCGATGGTCGCCCCCGCGAAGCGCACGAGTTCCGCCAGCGTGTAGACGGCCGGACCCGCGAGTTCGTAGACGTGGCCGTTGGCGGCGTCGAGATCGAGCACGTTGACCATCGCCTTCGCCACGTCGCCGACGAATACCGGCTGGAACTGCGCATCGGCGCATGCGAGCGGGATCACCGGGAACATGCGCTCCAGGAAGGCGAACTGATTGAGCAGATTGTCTTCGGGGCCGAACACGACGGAACTGCGGAAAATGGTCCAGTCGAGTCCCGATTCACGAATGATCTTTTCGCCATCGCCCTTCGAGCGCAGGTACATGCTCGGGCCTTGGGAGTCGGCGCCAAGCGCGCTCATGTGCAGCAGACGCCGCACGCCCTTCGCCTCGCACGCGGCGGCGATCTTGCGCGGCAGTTCGACGTGCGCCTTCGCGAACTCGGGCCCATACGGGTCGTCGCGATGCCCCTGGAGAATGCCGACGAGATTGATCACCGCATCGCTCTGATCGATGAACGCGGCGAGTTGCACGGGATCGTGCACGTCGGTTTCGATGACGTCGACGGGCAACAGCGTGAGATGCGCGGCGTGGACGCGCCGCCGCGTCGCGATGCGCACGGTCTTGCCGAGATCGACGAGCGCATTGACGAGATGACTGCCGATGAAACCCGAACCGCCGATCAGCGCTACATGTTGGTGTCGCATGGTTCACCTCTTGGGTCGCGGCCTGACGAATGCGGCTTCAGTTCAGAGCGGCGGGCCGAAAATGAAAACGCCCGCGCGTCCTGTGTTCGACGCGCGGGCGTGAGATTTCGCTTCGGGACGGTCAGGGTGCGATGTAGCCCAGACGCGCCTTCAACGACTGCGGACGGCCTTCGAACAGTGCCGCGTAGTAGACGGTGTTCGACAGCACGTTCTTCACGTAATCGCGAGTCTCGGTGAACGGGATCGTTTCAGCAAAAACCGCGCCCTCCACGGGGGCGCGCAAGCCTTGACGCCACTGGCTCGGGCGGCCCGGCCCGGCGTTGTAGCCCGCCGTGGCGAGTACGGCCGAGTTATCGAATTGATTGTAGATCATCGACAGGTAATTCGTGCCGAGCAGGATGTTCGTGTTGATGTCGTTCATCTGCGCGCGCGATACCGGACCGAGACCGATCTTCTTCGCAACGAGTTGCGCCGTGCCGGGCATCAACTGCATGAGGCCGCCCGCGCCGACTTCCGAGCGCGCGTTGATGATGAAGCGCGACTCCTGGCGGATGAGGCCATACGCCCATTCGATGTCGAGGCCGGTGTTCTGCGCGTCGCGTTCGACGATGTCGCGGAACGGCGATAGATAGCGCAGCGTGAAATCGTGTTCGGCTTTCGTTTTGTCCGCAGTGTTGACGGTCCGGTCGAACAGCTCGATGCGCTTCGCGTACTGCGCGGCCGCGATCAGTTGCCGGTCCGTCATGGTGCGCAGCGGCCAATTCCATTCGCGGTTGCCTTCGAGACGCATGTTCAGCGCGTAGAAACGCTGCGACAGCGCGAAGCCCGGCACCGATTGCATCTGCGCGATCTCAGCGTCCGAAACGGTGGTCCGCGGCGGCACGTTGATCTTCTGACCGAGTTCTTCGAGCGCGAGCTGGCCGTAGAAGTTGTACTGATCCGCGATGGTCTGGAATTCCTGATTCGCCGTGGCCGTGTCGCCGGCCTGCTTCACGGCGCGTGCGTGCCAGTAGACCCACGCGGGCTGCGCGCGCAAGGTCGGCGGCATCTGCTCGATAGACCAGCGCACCATGTTCCAGTCGCCCGCGAGCAGCGCACTGCGCGTGCGCCATTCGTACGCCGGATTCGACAATTGCGCGTTCGCCGACAGCCGATACCAATCGGCCGCCGCAGGCATGCGCTTGAGTGCCGCCTGATAGCCGATGGTGCCCCAGCCGACCGCGCGTTCAGCGGGCGTGAGACTCGGCGCGACGGAGGTGAAGGTAGCCGCGGCCATGGCCGGATCGTTGCGGGCCATGCGCGTGATCGCGAGCAGCGTCAGCTGATGCGCCGGCGAATTGGGCATCACGCCGCGCGCGAGATAGAGCGGTGGCTTGTTGACGGCGTCGTCGAGCAGCGAATCCTTCGGCTTCTGCTGGCCGAGCGCCTCGACGATGCTCGAGCCGGTGGACGTGTAGTTCTGTTCGTAGGCGACACGGATCTGCTGCCAGATGTCGTCGCTCGTGAACTGGCCCGACTCCGCGAGCGCACCGATCAGATCGACGCAGCCGTCGCCGTACCATTTCGGCTCGACGAGCAGCGCGCGCGCCGCATCCGCGACGTTTTCGCCGCGCGACTGGCGCGCTTCGAGCGCGTAGCACTTGACCTGCGTGTCGTCATTGAGAACGAAACGGGAATACTGCTGCTCGAAGTTTTTCCAGTCGTGACGGCTGCCGAGCACGACGAGATAGTCGTTGCGCATGCGGTCGGCGATCGCCTGACCGTCGTAGCGCTGCAGGAACGAGAGCACCGGCGCGTCGGGCGCATCGATGCGCGCGTGGCCTTGCGAATCGAAGAGCTGCGGCTTGATCGTGAAGTATTCGATATAGCTCGGCGCAGGATAGTCCGGAATCTGCGCGGCGAGCGTGGCGGCCTTGGCGGCATCGTTCGCGCGCGCGGCATCGCGCAACTGCAGGAAGATGCGATCGTCCGACGTGGGCGAAAGATCGGCATCGGGACGGACGGCGCGAGCCGAACCGCAGGCGACGAGCGTCGCTGCGGCAAGGGCTGCGCCGGCCGCGAGATATACTCGGTTGAGGCGTTTTGACATCTTTATTTCTGGAGCGCGAATGGTCTTGAACCGGGTCCTGAGATCGGAGGAAAGCATAGCACGCAACGTTTGCGATCAACCCAAGAGCGAGCCTAAAACCGCATTGCGCGCAACCCTTCTCGCGACCCGCGAGGCGCAAAGCGAGCAGCCCGTCCAGGCCGCGAAGAACGAGGCGCTCGCGAGCCGCGTCGAAGACGTGCTCGCGCGGCACGCGGCGCGATGCGTCGGCTTCTATTGGCCGGTCGCGGGGGAGTTCGACGCACGCGCTACGCTCACGCGCTGGCTCGCCGCCGACGAGACGCGCAGCGCCGCGCTGCCGGTGGTCGTCAAGCCGCACGCCCCGATGGTCTTCCACGCGTGGCGCGCGCATGCGCCGATGAAGGAAGGCCGCTACCGGATTCCGGTGCCCGCTGAAGAAAAGGTCGTGGTTCCGGAGCTGCTGCTGATTCCATGCGTCGGTTTCGATAAGGATCGATACCGGCTGGGTTATGGCGGCGGCTATTACGACCGCACGCTCGCCGCGTGGCCGAATGGAGCGCGGCCGGTGATGATCGGCATCGCGTACGAATCGGGCAAGTGCGGCAGGCTGCCGCGCGAGGCGCACGACATGCCGCTCGATGCGATCGTTACGGAATCGGCGATCTATTAGAGCGATGCCGCCGCGCGCGCGGCGGTATCGTAGAGGCCGGATGCATTGCGCAACAATTGCGCGGCTTCGCCGATCTGCTCGTTGGTGAGGCCGCTTTCGCGCAGCGTCTCGATGAGGCACGCCTCACGCACTTCGCGATACTTGCCGCACAGCGCGCGTCCCGCCGGCGTCGCGGAAAAGAACACTTCCTTGCCGGATTTCTCGCTCTGCACGTAACCGCGGGCGACGAGTTTCTTCAGTGCATACGTGGCAACGTGCGTGTCCTCGATGTTCAGCACGAAGCAGATGTCGGCGAGCTTCTTCTTGCGGTCGCGATGGCTCACGTGATGCAGCAGCGACACTTCCACGGCCGTCATGTCCTTCGCGCCCGCCGCGGACATGCAGCGCACCATCCAGCGATTGAACGCGTTGCCCGCCATGATGAGGCCGTACTCGAATTCCGACAGTTCCGCGCTGGCTTCGGAGACGAGATGCTCGGACGAGACGATCTTGGTGGGATGACGCGGCATGGCGATGACCGATTTGCAGTGCGTTGGAGTGTAGCGCAACGTCATTTTTACGAGCGACGCGCGCGCCTTCGCGAAAACCTGTATTGATAATTTCTTGATAATTTATTGACAATGTAACATTCTGCGACGACGCGAAGCGCATCGACCAGACCGGTTTCGCGTCCCGCAAAGGCAAATTTGAGGCATGACAAGACCACGTATTCACCCGCTGGGCGACGCCGCGCTCGTGTGCGAAGCCGCGCCGCCCGCCACGCTCGACTGCCAGCGCCGCATCTGGGCGCTGGCGGAGCGCGCGCGCCTCATGCCGCACGTCGTCGAAGTGGTGCCGGGCATGAACAATCTGACGATCGTGTTCGATCCGCTCGAGGCGGACTACGAAGCGCTCGCGGCTCAACTGGAAAGTGGCTGGGACGCCGCCGAGGCGGCCGACATGGACAGCGCTGAAATCGAGATTCCGGTGCGCTACGGCGGCGCCGACGGCCCGGATCTCGCCGCGCTCGCCGAGCATACGGGCCTCTCGGTCGATGAAGTGGTGAAGCGTCATACGCAAGCCGAGTACATCGTGTTCTTTCTCGGGTTCCAGCCGGGCTTCGCCTATCTCGGCGGGCTCGATCCCGCACTCGCGATGCCGCGCCGTGCCGAGCCGCGCCTCGCAGTGCCGGCGGGATCGGTCGGGATCGGCGGAGTGCAGACGGGCATCTATCCGGCGGCATCGCCGGGCGGCTGGCAATTGCTCGGACGCACCGAACTGAAGCTCTTCGATCCCGCCAGAAACCCGCCGACGCTGATGCAGCACGGTGACCGCGTGCGCTTCACGGCACTGGAGGTGCGCGCATGATCGACGTGATTCGGGCAGGCGTGCTCACTTCCGTGCAGGACCTCGGGCGACGCGGCTACCGGCATCTCGGCGTGAGTTCCGGTGGCGCGCTCGATGCGCTCTCGCTGGAAATCGGCAATCGGATCGTCGGGAACAGGCCGGATGCGGCGGGCATCGAGGTGACTTTCGGTCCGACCGTGCTGCGCTTCAAGCACGCGACCCGCGTCGCCATCACCGGAACCGATTTCGGCGCGACGCTGGACGACGAGCCGGTCTATTCGTGGTGGAGCCTGCCGGTGCGCGCGGGCCAGGAACTGACGCTGCGCGCGGCGAAGCGCGGCATGCGCTGTTATGTGTCGATCGCGGGCGGCATCGACGTCCTGCCGATGCTCGGCTCGCGTTCGACGGATCTCGGCGCGTGCTTCGGCGGCCTCGGCGGGCGGGCGCTGCGCGACGGCGACCGTTTGCCGGTTGGCGTGCCGCAGCCGCACAAGGGCATCGCGTTTTCGCCGGACGAACCCCCGTTCGGTGTGAAGGCGCCGGCATGGTGCAAGTTCGTGCTCGTCGACGAACCCGTGCGGCGCGGGCGCCATTCGCCGGGACTCGCGTGGGCGGCGCCGATCCGCGTGCTGCGTGGCCCGGAATACGACAGCTTCAGCGACGCGGCGCAAAAGAGCGTCTGGAACGAGGAATGGACGATCACGCCGAACAGCAACCGCATGGGCTTTCGCCTCGCCGGCACGCCGCTCGAGCGGCGCGAGAAGATCGAACTGCTGTCGCACGCGGTCTTGCCCGGCACGATCCAGGTGCCGCCGAACGGCCAGCCGATCATCTTGATGGGCGACGCGCAGACCACGGGCGGCTATCCGAAAATCGGAGCCGTGATCCGCGCGGATCTGTGGAAGCTCGCGCAAGTGAGGCTGAACGGCGGCGTGCGCTTCATCGAGACGTCGGTGGAAGAGGCGCGCCGCGCGCTCGCCGACGAGCGGCAATACGTGAGCCAGGTGGAAACGGCCATCGCGATGCACGAGGAGCGCATCGCGCGCGCGGGCTCCTGAATCGAAAGCCGCGCGTGAGACGCGGCGCATCACCTTCAACATTCAACGGAACGACTGCACAAACATCATGGAAATCGATCTCAATGCCGATCTCGGCGAAGGTTGCGGCTCCGACGAAGCGCTGCTCGATCTCGTGAGTTCCGCGAACATCGCGTGCGGATGGCACGCGGGCGGCGCCACCGCGATGCGCGATTGCGTGCGCTGGGCCGTCGAAAAGGGCGTGGCCATAGGCGCGCACCCGAGCTTCAACGATCCCGAGAACTTCGGCCGCAAGGAAATGGACCTGCCGCCCGAGGAAATCT
Organism: Caballeronia sp. INML1; assembly: GCF_023631085.1. Lineage (NCBI taxonomy): Bacteria > Pseudomonadati > Pseudomonadota > Betaproteobacteria > Burkholderiales > Burkholderiaceae > Caballeronia > Caballeronia sp. INML1. The sequence continues at coordinate 55,617 of NZ_JALQDT010000041.1, forward strand.
ACGCGGGCGTGCTGTATCAGCTCGGCGCGCTCTCGGCGATCGCCCAGGCGGAAGGCGGGCGCATCGCGCACGTGAAGCCGCACGGCGCGCTCTATAACCAGGCGGCGAAAAGCACGGAAATCGCCGATGCGATCGTCTCGGCCGTGCATGACTTCGATCCGTCGCTGCTCGTGTTCGGGCTCGCCAACAGCGGGCTCGTCGAAGCGGCGCGGCGAGCGGGGCTGATCGCGATCGAGGAAGTGTTCGCGGATCGCGGCTATCGCGCGGATGGCTCGCTCGTGCCGCGCAAGGAGCCGGGCGCGCTGCTCGACGACGAAAACCTCGTGCTCGACCGGACGCTGGCGATGGTGCGCGAGCAGCGCGTGCGGGCCGTGTCCGGCGAATGGGTGCCGCTCAATGCGCAGACGATCTGCCTGCACGGCGACGGCGCGCACGCACTGGAGTTCGCGCGGCGCATTCGCGGCGCGCTGGCCGATGCGGGCATCGAAGTGCGTGCCGCGCACGCCGACGCGTAGAACGCTTTTCGTAAAAAATTGAACGCCCCGTCGAACCGGGGCGTTTTAGCGAGCGGCCATCGAAGGTAAAAGAGCCGCATGTCGTCGAGCCACGCGCCCGGGTACGAGGCGTGACGTCTATATCGTTTGGAGAACTCATGGCAACCCCAGTCAATCTATGGCCGCTCATCGGCGTGGCCGTCATCATCGCGGGCTTCGTGCTTCGCTTCAATCCAATGCTGATCGTCGCGGCCGCCGCGATCATCACCGGCTTCGCGGCGCACTTTCCTGTCGAGCGCATTCTGACCGCGATCGGCAGCGGCTTTCTGAAGACCCGCAACATTCCGCTCATCATTCTGCTGCCGCTCGCGGTGATCGGCCTGCTCGAACGGCACGGCCTGCGCGAGCGCGCCCAGATGTGGATTTCCAGCATCAAGGCGGCGACGGCCGGCCGTCTGCTGATCGTGTATCTGTTCGTCCGTGAGATCACGGCGGCGGTCGGCCTGACGGGGCTCGGCGGCCACCCCCAGATGGTGCGCCCGCTGCTCGCGCCGATGGCAGAAGGCGCCACCGAAGCACGCTACGGCAAGCTCTCCGACGCGACGCGTCACACGCTGCGCGCCTACTCGGCGGCCACCGACAACGTCGGCCTGTTCTTCGGCGAGGACATCTTCGTCGCGTTCGGCGCGATCGTGCTGATGGTCACGTTCCTGAAGGAAGCGGGCATCGTCGTGGAACCGATGCATGTCGCCGTGTGGGGCATTCCCACGGCGATCTGCGCGTTTCTGATCCACGGCTTCCGGCTGTGGCTGCTCGACCGCAGGCTCGCCCGCGAACTCGATGCGCTCACGCGCAATGCCGCCGGAGAGAAAGCATGACGCTCACGATCAACTATCTCTTCTATCTCGTCGGCATCGTGCTCGTGGTCGTCGCGGGCATGATCCTCACGGACAAGTCGCATCCCCGGCGACTGACCGCGGGCGGGTTCTGGCTGATCTACGCGCTGATCTTTCTCGTCGGCGACTGGATTCCGGTGACGGTGGTCGGCGTGCTCGTCGTGGCGATGGCTCTGATCGCGGGTCTCGGCGGCGTCACGGGCGCAAAACCCAGGATGCTTTCCGAGGAAACGCGCCGCCAGAGCGCCGTGCGGCTCGGCAACAAGCTCTTCGTGCCCGCGCTGACGATTCCGGTGGTCACCGTGATCCTCACGCTCGGCGCGAAATATCTCGTGTTCGGCGGCGTGCCGCTGATCGAGCTGAAGAACGTGACGCTGATCGGCTTCGGCGTCGGGTGCGTGATCGCGCTCGCCATCGCGTGCGTGATGACGCGCGACACCGTCGGCCAGTCGATGCGTGAGACGCGCCGCCTCATCGACGCGCTTTCGTGGGCCGCCGTGCTGCCGCAGATGCTCGGCATGCTCGGCCTCGTGTTCTCGGATGCGGGCGTCGGCAAGGCGGTCGCGCATGTGACGACCGCTTACGTCAACATGGATTACCGGCTCGTCGCGGTGGCGGTGTATGTCGTCGGCATGGCGCTCTTCACGATGGTCATGGGCAACGGCTTCGCCGCCTTCCCGGTGATGACGGGCGGCGTCGGCGTGCCGATTCTCGTCGGCGTGTTCCACGGCAATCCCGCGACGATGGCCGCGATCGGCATGTTCTCCGGCTACTGCGGCACGCTGATGACGCCGATGGCCGCGAACTTCAACATCGTGCCCGCGGCTTTGCTCGAACTCCCCGACAAGAACGCGGTGATCAAGGTGCAGGTGCCGACCGCGCTCACGCTCTTGATCGTCAATATCTTCCTGCTGAACTGGCTGATGTTCATTTGAACGACAGCGGCTTTTCGCCTGCGCGCGCGTGACCGGGAATGGAGCCCGGTCCGCGTACGCGACGGCATCCCTCACCGCCCGCGTCATCCCCTCGCGGCGCCCATCTCTTCGCGGTCTTGGCCATACGTCGGCCAAGCACTGATTCATGCCTTGCGGCACCCATCTCTTCGTTGTCGTGGCCCTGCGTCCGCGCAGTGCTGCAATTGGCAATTCAGACCAGGCCTATATCTGACTGAAGGACGTTAACGGAGACTCTCGCGGCCTCGTGTGCTTAGGATAAATTCCAAGCGCGACATCTCCGTCGATCGTGCCGTCAGCACGCCGCGGCGCTCAGATCGCGCCTTTTTCCAAGCCGACGGAGGACAGCGGTTCGCTATCTGCGCCTCGTCGCGTGAGCGATGGCGAACCGGTTTTCCGTCATCGATTCCGTCGTCATGCGCTTGCCGAGTTACTCCCATCTGCTGGCTTTGCCCGCAGGCCCCGACTTGCTGCTTCGCCTGTGCGAAACGTTCGTCGTTGCAAGCAGCGCGCTCGCGGCTCAACGGATCTATGGCACGGCCGCCGGCTACGACAACGCCGTGGTCGCGTTCACCATCATCTTCGCGTGGGTCGCGTTATCCGGCTTCTACGTGAAGAGCCCGACGCGCAAACCGTCGTTGCCATGCGCGGTTCTTTTGCCTGCGCTTGGATGGATGCTCTGCGAGGTCTGCGCGGTGTGCCTGATCCGGTGGATGCACCCCATGTATGCGCCATCGGGCGCGTGGCTCGCCTGCCTCGGTATCTCGACCAGCGCGGGCGTCGTGCTCTGCCGCGCGATCGACCGGATCGCGGGCGCGCGCCGGGCGCATCGCGTGTCGGTAGCCGTGGTCGGACGCGGCGCGCGTTGCGCGACGCTTGAATGGCTGTTCCGCGTGATTCAGGAGCCGAGACGCATGTGGAAACGCTACCTCGTGACCAATGCAAAGTTCGCTGTCATGCTTGCGAAGGCATATCTGGCGCGTACATAGGGAAACGGATGACCGAACTCCTCACCCCCCCACCACCACAAACCCCCTCTTCCTTAACAACTCCAACACCCCCCTCGGCCCGCCGAGATGCAACGCCCCGATCGCCACAAAAACGGGCCTATCCGGCCCCGCCAGCCCGACCATCCTCGCGACAAACCGCCGGTTCCGCTCATACACCACGCGATTATCGACCTGCGCCGCCAGCGCCGCGTTCCTCGCCAGCTTGCTCGACTTCGCGTCATCCCACGCTTTCAAGGCGTCCGCATCGCCGATGCGCCATAGCCGGTGCAGTTCCTTCACATCCGCGACATTCTCCGCGGGCGTCTGCACCAGATCCTGCGCGAGCATCTCGCGCTGCTGCGCCGACGTGAGACGCGTGAACGTCGAGATCTGCTCATTCAGCGTCTCGAGCCCGACGATCTTCCCGCGCGCACGCAAATACACATTCTGCAACTGCGCCTCGGTGCCGTACTCGCTCTGAAACCCCGCCTTCAACGTATCGTAGGTTTCGATCAGCATCGACGCGAGCCACGGACGGGTGTGCCGCAACTCCTTCAGCGCCTCCGGATTGCCGCGCATGCGCGTTTCGACCTTCTTCCACATCGAGTCCGGCAGGTAATCGATCAGGCACTCGCTGCGGCACATGCCGTAGCGGTTCACGTCGTCCTGAGACAGCAGCAGTTCATCGGGGGAAATTTCTAGCGCCAGCGTGGGCGATGCATCGAGCGCCGCGAGTATCGATTTGCGAAACGGCTGCCCGGGCGGATAGTCGCTCGCGAAACCTACATGGAGCGTGCCGAGCACATAGATGGTCGTCGTGCCCTTGGTCGCGACGTAAAAGGGCATTCGCGGCGGTTGCGCGCGCACCGGGCCACTCGCGGTCGTGCCGTCCGAGCGATCCGCGCGCGGCGGCGGCAGAGGCGGGGCGGGATTGGACGGCGGGGCGGCGGAGCCGGCATCGCCCGCGGCCTGCGGCGTGCGCGATCCCACCACGGCAAAACCCGATGACGAGACCGAAACGCCAGCCGTAAACAGCACGAACGACAGCACGATGGCTGTCGTTTTGGCGAACGCCGCGCACGGAAGGCGCGGCTTGTCGTATGAATCCGGCACGACCCACATCTTAAAACATTCGCGTGTCGCGCCGAACACCTGACCTGCCCGGCGAGATTCAGGCTTCGCCCTCGCCGACCTCCTCGGCGCGATGGCATGACACCTGACGCCCGTCGACCTCGCGCAGCTTCGGCTCTTCCACACGGCATCGCTCGATCGCATACGGGCAACGCTGATGAAACGTGCAGCCCGATGGCGGATTGAGCGGCGACGGCATCTCGCCCTGCAGCTTGATCTTGATGCGCCGGTCTTCCTCGAAGATCGCGGGCGTCGCGGACATCAGCGCGCGCGTGTACGGATGGCGCGGATTCGCGAAGATCGTCTTCTTGTCGCCCACTTCGGCAACACCGCCGAAGTACATGACCATCACATCGTCGGCGATATGCTCCACCACCGACAAGTTATGCGAGATGAACACGTAGCTCGTGCCGAACTGCGCCTGCAGATCCATGAACAGGTTCAGGATCTGCGCCTGAATCGACACATCGAGTGCGGACACGGGTTCATCCGCGACGACGATCTGCGGATCGAGAATCATCGCCCGCGCGATCGCGACGCGCTGACGCTGCCCGCCCGAAAACATGTGCGGATAACGCGTCGCATGCTCGGGCCGCAGGCCGACGGTGCGCATCATTTTCGCGATGCGTTCGGCGCGCTCCGTCGCCGAAAGCGACGTGTTGATGGCAAGCGGCTCGCCGAGCGTCTGCTCGACGGTCTTGCGCGGATTCAACGACGCGAACGGATTCTGAAACACCATCTGCACGCGCTGGCGCAACTCAGCGATCTTCGCCTTGCTCGCGCCCGCGACATCATCGCCGTCGATCAGCAAGCGGCCCGACGTCGGTGTTTCGATCATCGTCAACTGGCGCGCGAGCGTGGACTTGCCGCAGCCCGATTCGCCGACGACCGCGAGCGTGCGGCCGCGCTTCAGTTCGAACGACACGCCGTTGAGCGCCTTGACCGTGCCGTGCTTGAACGCACTGCGCTTCACGTCGTAGTACTTCGTGAGCTGGTCCGCGGCGAGCACGATGTCCTGATTGATTTCCTTCGGTACGGCGTTCATCGCGCGCCTCCTTCCACCACGACATCGATGTTCAACGGCTTGATGCAACGCGCGCGCACGGCCGGATCGTGCTTGTCGAGCTGAAAGAGACCCGGCCGGCCTTTCCAGCAATCGTCGACGACGTACTTGCAGCGCGGCGCGAAGAGACATCCGCTCGGCCGGTCGTCCTTGCCCGGCACCATGCCCGGCAGCGCGGCAAGACGCTCCGCGCCGCGGCTATGTTCGGGAATCGCGGCGAGCAGCGCTTCCGTGTACGGATGATGCGGCTCGCTGAAGATCGTCGGCACATGATTCGTTTCGATGATCTCGCCCGCGTACATCACCGCGACGCGCTGCGCCACTTCGGACACGACCGCCAGATCGTGCGAGATCAGCACGAGCGCCATGCCGCGTTCCTTCTGCAGCTTGACGAGCAGCTCCATGATCTGCGCCTGGATCGTCACGTCGAGCGCGGTGGTCGGCTCGTCGGCGATCAGCAGCTTCGGATTGCACGCGACCGCCATCGCGATCATCACGCGCTGGTTCATGCCGCCCGACATTTGATGCGGAAACGCGTTGATGCGGCTCTTCGCATCCGGAATGCCGACCTGATCGAGCAGCTCGAGTGCGCGCCGGTCGAGCGCATCGCCGCGCAAGCCTTCGTGCAGCTTCAGCACTTCCTTGATCTGATAGCCGACGGTGTAGCTCGGGTTCAGGCTCGTGAGCGCGTCCTGGAACACCATTGCAATGTCCTTGCCGATGATGCTTCGACGCGCGCGCGTCGATGCCTTCAGCAAGTCCTTGCCGTCGAACGTGACCTGATCGGCGGTGACCTTGCCGGGCGCGTCGATGAGGCCCATCAGCGCCATCATCGTGACGCTCTTGCCGGAGCCGGATTCGCCCACGACGCCGACCACTTCGCCCGGCTTCACGCTCAGGTCGATGCGATCGACCGCCTGGGTGCCGCCGAACGTCACCTGCAAATTGCGGATAGTCAGAAGATCGTTCATGTCAGCCCATCCGTTTGAGTTTCGGATCGAGCGCGTCACGCAGACCGTCGCCGAGCAGGTTGATGACGAGCACCGAGACCAGAATCGACAGGCCCGGCATGGTCACGATCCACCATGCGCTCTCGATGTAATCCCGCGCCGATGCCAGCATCGCGCCCCACTCCGCCGCCGGCGGTTGCACGCCGAGGCCGAGGAAGCCGAGCGCGGCGGCATCGAGAATCGCGGACGAAAAACCGAGCGTCGCCTGCACGATGAGCGGCGCGGCGCAGTTCGGCAGCACTTGCGAGAACATCAGCCGCACGGTGCCCGCGCCCGCGACGCGCGATGCCGTCACGTATTCCTTCTGCAATTCACCGAGCGCCGACGCGCGCGTCAGACGCACATAACCCGGCAGCGCGACGATTGCAATTGCGAGCATCGTGTTGACGAGCCCCGGCCCGATGATCGCGACGACGGCGACCGCGAGCAGCAGCGACGGCAACGCGAGCAGCACGTCCATCACGCGCATGATCGGCGTATCGAGCCAGTTGAAGAACGCGGCCATGAGGCCGAGCACGACGCCCGGAATCAGCGCGAGAATCACCGACACGAAGCCGATCCAGAACGACAGCCGCGCGCCGTACATCAAACGCGAGAGGATATCGCGGCCCGCTTCGTCGGTGCCGAGCAGAAACATGCGGTTGCCGCCTTCGAGCCACGCGGGCGGAATTTTCACGTAGTCGCGGTATTGCTCGATCGGGCTATGCGGCGCGATCAGCGGCGCGAACAGCGCAACCAGAACCAGTACAACCACGATCAGGCCCGCGACCACCGCGCCGCGATTGCGCGAGAAGTTCGCCCAGAATTCGCGCGCGGCGACCATGCGGCCGGACGGCGGCGTAAGCGCTCCGGGCGGGAGATTGTTTTGAATGTCAGCCATATCTTGTGTGACCTCAGCGAGTATGGCGAATGCGCGGATTCAACACGCCGTAGAGCAGATCGACGACCAGATTCACGACGATCACGAGTGTCGCGATCATCAGAATGCCGCCTTGCACGACCGGATAGTCGCGACGCGAAATGGCATCGATGAGCCACTTGCCGACGCCCGGCCACGAGAACAGCGTCTCGGTCAGCACCGCGCCCGCGAGCAGAGTGCCGACCTGCAGGCCGATCACGGTCACCACCGGAATGAGCGCATTGCGCAACGCATGCACGACGACCACGCGCAGCGGCGACAAACCCTTCGCGCGCGCGGTGCGGATGTAGTCCTCGCGCAGCACTTCGAGCATCGAGGAACGCGTCATGCGCGCGATGACCGCGAGCGGAATCGTGCCGAGCACAATGGTCGGCAAAATCAGATGCGAGAGCGCCGACGTGAACGCGCCTTCGTCGGTGGAGAAGAGCGCATCGATCAGCATGAAGCCCGTGACGTGCGGAATGTCGTATTCCACCGCGATGCGGCCCGACACCGGTGTCCATCCGAGCTTCGCCGAGAAGAACATGATGAGGATCAAGCCCCACCAGAAAATCGGCATCGAGTAGCCGGTGAGCGCCGTGCCCATCACGCCGTGATCGACGACGGTGCCGCGCTTGAGCGCAGCCGCGACACCTGCCGGCAGTCCGACGACGAGCGCGAAGATCATCGCGCAGATGGAGAGCTCGACCGTCGCGGGAAAGCGCGCGAGAAACTCGCCCATCACGCTCGTATTCGTGATGATGGACATGCCGAGATCGCCTTTCAGCGCATGCCCGACGTAAGTGAGATATTGCAGCGGAAGCGGCTGATCGAGGCCGAGGCGCTTCATGGCTTCGGCATGCATCGCCGGGTCCACGCCGCGCTCGCCCATCATCACTTCGATGGGGTCGCCCGGAATCAGGTGGATGAGCGCGAACGCGAGAATCGTAATGCCGATGAACGTCGGTATCACCATTCCTATGCGTCGCAAAACGAATCGGAACATGATCGCCCTTTTCGGTATTGGAGGGACTAGAAACGTGTCCGGCGGCTTGGATCGTTCTTCGACCCGCGCCGCCGGACCTATTCGATTAGTTATGGTTTAGTGCAAAAAGCGTTCCGCAGCAAAACCTTATTGCATGCCGACGCCGTCGAAACGCACGTAGCCAAGCGGCTCGATCTTCATGTTCGTCACCTTCTTGCTGACAGGCTGATACACGGTCGAGTGCGCGATCGGCGAGAACGGCAGTTGTTGCGCGAAGATCTGCTGCGCATCGGTGTAGGCCTTCGTGCGCGCGGCGACATCGGTCGTCGAACGGCCCTTCACGACGAGATCGTCGAACGGCTTGTAGCACCACTTCGAAAAGTTGCTGCCCTTCACCGCATCGCAGCCGAGCAGCGTGCCGAGCCAGTTGTCGGGATCGCCGTTATCGCCCGTCCAGCCGATCAGGAGCGCATCATGTTCGCCCGCGTGCGCGCGCTTCAGATACTCACCCCACTCGTACGACACGATGTTCGCCTTCACGCCGATCTTCGCCCAGTCGGCCTGGATCATTTCCGCCATCAGGCGCGCGTTCGGGTTGTATGCGCGTTGCACGGGCATCGCCCACAACGTGATCTCGAAGCCGTTCGGGAAGCCCGCTTTCGCAAGCAGTTCCTTCGCCTTCGCGGTGTCGTATGCCTGACCCTTGAGGTTCTTGTCATAGGACCATTGCGTCGGCGGCATCGGCGCCGTGGCCGGCTGGCCCGCACCCTGATACACGGAATCGATGATCGCCTTCTTGTTGATCGCCATGTCGAGTGCGCGGCGCACGTCGGTGTTGCCGAGGTCCTTCTTCGTCACGTTGAACGCGACATAGCCTTCGTTGAAGCCGGCCTGCGACGGCGTATCGACATTCGACGCCGACTTCAGCGCCGCGATGTCGCCCGGACGCGGATAGCTCATCACCTGGCATTCGTTGTTCTTCAGCTTCTGCACGCGCACGGCGGCATCCGGCGTGATCGAGAAGATCAGCTTCGAGATCTGCACCGCATTCGGCTTCCAGTAATCAGGATTGCCGTCGAAGCGGATGGTCGCGTCCTTCGTGTAGCTGCGGAAGATGAACGGTCCGGTGCCGACCGGCTGCTGGTTGATGTCGGCGGCCTTGCCGTCCTTCAGCAGCTTGTCCGTGTACTCGGCGGAGAGGATCGACGCGTATTCCATCGCCATGTTCTGGATGAACGGCGCGCTCACTTCCTTTAGCGTGAACTTCACGGTGTACGGGTCGACCTTCTCGATCTTCGAGATCAGCTTGTCCATGCCGAGGTCCGTGAAGTACGGAAACTGCACGTTGTACGCCTTGCGGAACGGATTGTTCGGATCGAGCATGCGGTTGAACGTGAAGATCACGTCATCCGCGTTGAATTCGCGCGTCGGCTTGAAGTACGACGTCGTCTGGAACTTCACGCCGTGGCGCAGATGGAACGTGTAGGTCAGTCCGTCGGACGACACGTCCCACTTTTCGGCGAGACCCGGCTCGACCTTCGTGCCGCCGCGCTCGAATTCGACGAGGCGGTTGTACACGGTGAACGTGTTCGCGGTGAAGTCGGTGCCGGTCGTGTACTGGGCCGGATCGAAGCCGGCCGGGCTGCCTTCCGAGCAGTACACGAGCGTCTTGTTCGGGATGGCGGCATTCGCGGCGGATGCTGCGAAGAGCGTCGCCGTGGCCACGGCGCCCGCGAGCGCCGAACGGCGGACGGCTCGCAACAGGCTGTTTTTGTTCATGTTTCCTCCAAGTCAGTACCGGCTTCTGGCCGGTGTAGCGCGAGTGTACTTGATCGCACCACCCGTTTTTTCGACGCGTGTGCGCAAAGTCGGGCGCTACCCTAGCACGAACAAAAGTGACATGCGCGCTTGGTTTTCCCCACTAGAGTTTGTCGTCGATGGCGCTTCGATAAGGGTAGGTTATCGGCCATGCGTCGAGGTGATAGAAGGACGACGAAATATTGCGCGCGATGGCGATGATCGGCGCGAAAAGTCGAATAAAGAGGGAGGAAAAGAAAAGAACCGCGCGGCGAGCGCCGCGCGGGCGAAACATTGATGCAGGTCAGGCGCTCTTGAAGCCGAGACGCTCGCAGACCGTTTTCGAGGCCCACGCGCCGTTGAGCGTGTAGAAATGCAGGCCCGGCGCGCCGCCATCGAGGAGACGGCGGCACAGGCCCGTCACCACGTCGAGGCCGAATGCGCGAATCGACTCGCGATCGTCGCCGAAGCTTTCGAGCCGGCGCGCGATCCACTTCGGCACTTCCGCGCCGCACATGTCGGAGAAGCGCATCAGTTGCGTGAAGTTCGTGATCGGCATGATGCCCGGCACGATCGGCACGTCGACGCCGAGCTTGCGCGCTTCCTCGACGAACCTGAAGTACGCGTCGGCATTGAAGAAGTACTGCGTGATCGCGGAATTCGCGCCCGCCTTCACCTTGCGCGCGAAGTTTTCCAGATCGGCGCGCGGCGACTTCGACTGCGGATGAAACTCCGGATACGCAGCCACTTCGATGTTGAACCAGTCGCCGTGCTCCTGGCGAATGAACGCCACGAGTTCGGACGCATAGCGCAACTCGCCGACTTCGCCCATGCCCGAGGGCAGATCGCCGCGCAACGCGACGATATGGCGAATGCCGTGCTCACGGTACTGCGTGAGAATCGCGCGCAGATTCTCCCTGGACGATCCGACGCACGAAAGATGCGGCGCGGCCTCGAAGCCTTCCGCGGCCATTTCGAGCACGGTGTCGAGCGTGCCTTGCTGCGTGGAGCCGCCCGCGCCGAAAGTCACGGAGACGAACTTGGGCGAGAGCGTCTTCAGCTCGGCGCGGGAAGCGCGCAGCTTGTCCACGCCTTCCTGCGCCTTCGGCGGAAAAAACTCGAATGAGAGTTCGATCGGTTTCATGATGTTTTAGACGGACGGCAGCGTCCGCGCTCCAGCGTCACCCGAAATTGCGATTCCCGAACACCAGCGCCGACAACAGCCACGACACGATGCTGTACAGAATCGAGCCGAAGAATGCGGACCAGAAGCCCGATACTTCGAAGCCCTTCAACAGCGACGAGCACAGCCAGAAGCACAGCGCATTCACGACGAGTATGAAGAGCCCGAGCGTGACGATCGTCACCGGCAGCGTGAGGATGATGAGCGCGGGTCTGATGATCGCGTTGATGAGCCCCAGCACCACCGCGACGATGAGCGCCGTGCCGAAACTGCGAATGTGTATCGACGGCACCAGGTATGTGATGATCAGGAGCGCGAGCGCGTTGATCAGCCATGTCAGGAGCACGGTCATCGAGGAATCTCCGGTTGATGCGTGTTGGTCGCGCAGGCGGATTCGAACCTTCCGCCCGCGCAACGATTCGCCGCCGCTCGCGATTAGTAGCGGTAGTGGTTGGGCTTGAACGGACCGTTCTTGTCGACGCCGATGTAACCGGCCTGCTCATCCGACAGCACGGTCAGTTCCGCGCCGATGCGGCCGAGGTGCAGGCGCGCCACCTTCTCGTCGAGATGCTTCGGCAGCACATAGACCTTGTTCTCGTACTTCTTGCCTTGCGTGAACAATTCGATCTGCGCGAGCGTCTGGTTCGTGAACGAGTTGGACATCACGAACGACGGATGGCCCGTCGCGCAGCCCAGGTTCACCAGACGACCTTCAGCCAGAATGATGATTTTCTTGCCGTCCGGGAAGACGATGTGATCGACCTGCGGCTTGATGTTGTCCCACGTGTACTGGCGCGTGGATGCGATATCGATTTCCGAATCGAAGTGGCCGATATTGCAGACGATCGCGTTGTTGCGCATCGCCTTCATGTGGTCGTGATTGATGACGTGGTAGTTGCCCGTCGCCGTCACGAAGATGTCCGCGCGGCTCGCGGCGTATTCCATCGTCACGACGCGGTAGCCTTCCATCGCGGCTTGCAGCGCGCAGATCGGATCGATTTCCGTGACCCACACCGTCGCGCCCAGACCGCGCAGCGATTGCGCGCAGCCCTTGCCCACGTCGCCGTAGCCGGCCACGACCGCGATCTTGCCCGCGATCATCACGTCGGTCGCGCGCTTGATGCCGTCGACGAGCGACTCGCGGCAGCCGTAGAGATTGTCGAACTTCGACTTCGTGACCGAATCGTTCACGTTGATGGCCGGGAACGGCAGACGCCCTTCCTTCTCCATCTGATACAGGCGATGCACGCCGGTGGTGGTTTCTTCCGTCACGCCCTGAATGTGCGACAGGCGCGTGGAGTACCACGTCGGATCGTTGTCCAGATGCTTGCCGATGGCCTTGTACAGCGCGACTTCTTCCTCGTTCGTCGGCTTGGCGATGACCGAGCGGTCCTTCTCCGCCTTCGCGCCGAGAATGAGCAGCAGCGTTGCGTCGCCGCCGTCATCGAGAATCATGTTGGCGAACTGACCGTTCGGCCATTCGAAGATGCGATGGGTGAATTCCCAGTACTCGTCGAGCGATTCGCCCTTGAACGCGAACACCGGCGTGCCGCCAGCGGCGATCGCCGCGGCTGCGTGATCCTGCGTCGAAAAGATGTTGCACGAGGCCCAGCGCACGTCCGCGCCCAGCGCCGTGAGCGTTTCGATCAGCACGCCCGTCTGAATCGTCATGTGCAGCGAACCGGCGATGCGCGCGCCCTTCAGCGGCTGCTGCGCCTTGTATTCTTCGCGCGTCTGGATAAGGCCCGGCATCTCCGTTTCGGCGATGTCGAGTTCCTTGCGGCCCCATGCGGCCAGCGACATGTCGGCGACGACGTAATCCTTGGAATTTGAATCGAGAACTGCGGCGTTCATCACGCCCTCCTTTTCTAAAAAGACTAGAAATGTTGACGTGAGCGCCGTTCGAATGCGGTGGCTCAGCGGGCGCCCTGATTGCATGGCGCTTTTTGAACCGTCCGGATTGAATGCTTCCGAGCCTGGCGGGCGAATGTTCAACAATTGCCCGTCGCAACGCTCCTCGGAAGCGAGCGTCGATTGTAGCAAAGTCTCGTGGAAACGAGCCTATTCTGAGGCGCGCGCGAGGGCATTCGCGGCGCCGTTCGCGATCAGAACGGCAAGGACGACAGCAGCGGAGCGAGCAGCACCATCGCGACGCCGGCGATCATCATCGTGAGGCTCGCAACGACGCCCTCTTCACTGCCAAGTTCGCGCGCCTTCGCCGTGCCGACGCCGTGTGCCGCCGCGCCGAACAACGCGCCGCGCGCGAGCCGCGTGCGCAACGGCACGAGCGCGAGCACGATTTCGCCGAACAGCATGCCGCAGACGCCCGTCGCGATCACGAACAGCGCGGTCAAGTCCTTCGGCGCGTGGATCTTGTCGGAGACGGCGAGCGCGAAGGGCGTGGAGACGGAGCGCGTCGCGAGGCTGCGCTGAAGTTCCGGCGACAGATGCAGCAGTTTCGCGAGCATCAGCGATCCACCGACCGCGACCAGAATCCCGACCGTCACGCCGACAGTAAGCGAAATCCAGTGACGCTTGATGAGCGCGCGGTATTCGTAGATCGGCACTGCGAACGCGACGGTCGCCGGACCGAGCAGCCACATGAGCCAGCGCGTGTCGGCGTAATAGACGGAGTACGGAATGCGCGCCATCACGACGACGAGCGCGAGCACGGCCGGCACGGCCAGCAGCGGCGTGAGCCAGGGCCGCCGGAAGCGCGCGTAGAGATGCTTGGCCGCGAAGTACAGCGCGACGGTCAGCACGAAGCAGCCCGCCGCGACGAGCCGCGCGGCGTCGTCGGCGATGAGGGCGGCAAAAAAGTGGTTCATGTCGGCTCGCTCAGGCCCGCGCGGCATGCCGCGCCACGAGCGCGCGGCGCAGCGCGAGGCGGCGTTCGAGACCCGCCGCACGGTCGACCGCGAACGCGACGGCCACCATCACCATCAACGTTCCCCCGACGACGACGAGCGCGAGCCGCCAGCCGTCCTCCATAAAGAGGCCGCCGTACTGAACCGCCGCGACCGCCGCCGGAATGAAGAACAGCAGCATGTCCGAGAGCAGCCAGTCCGCGCCCGCCTTCACCCAGCGCGGGGCGATGCCGCCGCAGAACAGAAGCGCGAGCAGCGCGACCAGGCCGACAACGCCGCCCGGCACCGGCAGCGCCAGCTTGCGCGCGACGAAATCCGCCGCGACCCAGATCGCCGCGAGCGCGGCGGACTGCACCGCGACACGCAGAAAGCGGCCGAAAGCGGATTGCGGATGGGTCATGGGGACAGCGGACATGGCGGACTCTTCGCGTTGAAATTCAATGAACTAGGGTTAACCTGTAGACCGAGTATATGGGCGCACCTTGCATAATAAAAATGAATTAACCTTATCTCGAACATTCCGAACTGGAATTCCGGAGCCGAAGATGGAATTGCGCGCCTTGCGATACTTCATCGAAGTTGTGAAGCAAAAGAGCTTCACGGCCGCCGCTGAACACATGTTCGTGACTCAGCCGACCATCAGCAAAATGGTGAAGGCGCTGGAGGATGAGGTCGGTTCGCCGCTGCTTCTGCGCGAAGGCCGGCAGATGGTGCTGACGGACGCCGGGCAGATCGTGTATCAGCGCGGTGTCGAGGTGCTGGCGGCGCACGCGCGGCTGGAGGCCGAATTGAACGATCTCGGCACATTCGGGCGCGGCACGCTGACAATCGGCATTCCGCCGATGGGCGGCTCGCTTTTCACGCCCGCGATCGCGGCATTCCGGCGTCGCTATCCGAAGGTCGAGTTGAAGTTGTTCGAGCGCGGCTCGAAGGCGATCGAGGCGGCGTTGATCGACGGCGAACTGGAACTGGGCGGCGTATTGCAGCCGGTCGACACCGCGATGTTCGACGTCCTGCCCGTCAGCCGGCAGATTCTGTGGCTCGTCGCGGCCAAGGGTTCGCGCTGGGACGACGCCAGCGAAGTCGCCCTCACCGATCTCGCCGCCGAGCCGTTCGTGTTCTACGGCGAAAGCCTGGCGCTCAACGACGTCGTGCTCAACGCGTGCCGCGAGGCGGGTTTCGCGCCGACAATCGTCGGCCGCAGCGGGCACTGGGATTTCATGGCGGCGCTCGTGCAGGCGGGCATCGGTATCGCGCTGCTGCCCGCGCCGTATTGCCGCCGGCTCGACGCCAACGCGTTCACCTGTCGTCCGGTCGTGGCGCCCGAGATTCACTGGGACATGGCGCTCGGCTGGCGGCGCAACGGTTATCTGTCGCATGCAGCGCGCGCGTGGATCGAAGTCGCGCGTGAAATGCTGCCCGCGAATCTCGATCAGGATTTCATGGCCGATGGATTCCCCCGCGCGCAACGCAACGAAGCGGGAACTCGACCCGCCGAAGCGAAAAACGAAACGCGCCGGCCGCGATGAGCGGACCGGCGCGTTTTTTTTAGCGGCCTCGGGGCGTTTCTGAAATCAGTTCAGTTCCTTGAACTCGATCCGGCGATTTGCCGCGCGGCCCTCGCGCGTCGCGTTGTCCGCGATCGGATGGGCGTCGCCGAAACCTTCCGCCGTCAGTGTGTCTGCCGGCGCGCCGTGCCGGACCAGATAACTGCGCACGGCCTGCGCGCGCTTCGCCGACAGGTGGATGTTTGCCGCCGAATCGCCCGAACTGTCCGTATAGCCGCCGATCTGCAGCTTGACCGGCTTGCCGGCTGCATTGTACGCCTTCAGCGCCTTCGCGGATTCGGCGAGTTCGTCCAACGCGGCGCGCGACAGCGAGTTCGATGCGAAGCCGAAGTGGATCGGATGCAGATTCAGATTCTTCGCGGTGTCTGTGGCGGCGCAACTCGCGGCGGCGTGCGCGTCGGAGGCGGCCAGGGCCTTCGTTGCGGCCGTCGTGTCGGTTGCGCTGATGGTCCAGCCGTCGCCGAAGAACGACTTCAGCTTGCTCAGCCAGCCGAGCTTCGGATCGCCCGCGCGGCCGCTCAGATCGATCTTGTCGCCCGCGATGCGCACTTGCGCGCCCGGCAGCGTCATGACCGGCAGCAGGGCATCGAGCTTGGCGATCCACGCGGCCGGTTTCGTGTCCGGATCGACCGAAATGTTCGCGTGGAATTTGTTAGCGCCGAGCTTCGCCGTGAGCGCGTCGATCAGTTGGCGCTTCTCCTCTTCGTTGTGGACCGTGGCGCTCAAAGTAGGCATGCCGGATGCATCGACGACGAGGGACATCGTCGCGTCCTTGCCCGGCAGCGCGGCGGGCGCCGACGATTGATCGGCGGTTGCGGCTGCCGCCATTGCCGTGTCGGAAGCGCCATTTGCTTCCGAACCCGAGTCAGAAAGCGCGTCCGGCTTCGCTGCGGGCGCGGCGTCCTGTTCCTGCTTTTCCGTGGAGCAGCCGCGGCCGAGCAGAACCGCGAGCAGGGCAAGCGCGGCAGCGAGCGCGATCCACCACCAATTCTTCTTGCGGGCGTTTTCCTTCACGGGTTGCTCGAACGCGGCAGGCGCTTCCGGCGGCTGCGAAAACACCGCCGCCTCTTGCGTCGCCGGATGCTCGAGGTGGGCGGCAACCGCCTTCAGCCGCGACGCGACACCGGCGAGGAACGCGCCGACCGAGCCGAGACCGAGTGCATGGGCGAACGAGTCGGTCATGTTCGCGCGCACGACGGGCAACTGATGGCCGAGGAGCGTCGGAAGCTGGTCAGGGCTGCCGTTGTGCTGCGTGAGATGGCGCTTGAGCACGCCGAAGAGCGTCGCGCCGACCACGCCGATCAGCGTGCGCGTGGCGCTCGCCGCCACGCCGGTATGTTCGGCGACACGCTCGGCGAGCACGTTGATGCTGTCGTGCGAGGCGATCGCCGCGTCGGCCTGCGCGCCGGTATCGACGAGCGTCTTGAAGCCATCGTCCTGCACGGCGAAATGCGGCAGCTCGTCCGCGATCAGCGCGTTCGTGGCCGGCGACATGATCGACGCGAACAGATTGCGCGCGCCCTCGAGCGACGACGCCTTGTTCATCATCGCGCCGATGAGCGCGGGGCCGCACAACGACACGACGCGCCTCGCGGATTCCGGCGCGCAGCCGATGCGCCCGGCGATGTGCTGCAACACGCTTTCTGACAAAGCGCCCTGGACAAGTTGATTGAGGTTGATGCTCATTGAGAATGCTTCCGTGAAAGGCGTTATTGCATCCGCCCGAATAGGCGAGCCGATTATAGGTTCGGGCTCCTGCGCGTCATTGGGGCAGGACTAACAATCGGATTTGTCTCACTGATTTGCGCTTTAGGACTGCGCATCAGAAAGGCGTGCGCGATTCTGAAAAGAACGATGCGTCTACCCGTCCGATCCATGCGCGGCCTATGATTCTTGAATTCGAGATGGCGTTCGCGACAGTGAAACGGCTGTTGCGGACGCCCGACAGTGACGAGTCAGCGCGCCGCCGGTGCGTGCGCGAAGAAGGAGACCGACGATGCCCGATTCCGCCGACCGCCCGTTCGGGCAGACACACGACGTGACGAATCAGGCGCCGCCGCTCGTCGGCTACGACGCGTTCGCCTTCGATCCGGCGCTCGCCGCCGCCGTCGAACGGGAAGGCGCGCAATGGCATGCAGAAGCGCTTTCGCGCGACGGCATGGCGCTGACGCAGCCGGACGTGGTCGCGCTGGCGGATCTCGCCAACCGGCACGAGCCGGAACTCGCGACGCATGATCCGCGCGGCGAGCGCATCGACGCCGTGGAGTTTCATCCGGCCTGGCACGAATTGGTGCGGCGTCTGCGGCACGAGGGACTGCACGCGCTGCCGTTCGAGCCGTCCGCGCGCGCCGGATCGATGGCCGCGCGCTGCGCCGGCTACTATCTGCACGGCCAGCTCGAATCGGGCTCGCTATGCCCGATCACGATGACGTTCGCGAGCATTCCGGTCCTGCGCAACGAGCCCGATCTCTTCGCGCGCATCGCGGGGCCGCTGCTGTCGCGTGAGCACGATCCGCGCGACATTCCGCTCGAAGCCGGCAAGCATTCGATGATGATCGGCATGGGCATGACCGAAAAGCAAGGCGGCTCGGACGTGCGCAGCAACCGCACGCGTGCGCGCGCGCTCGGCGCGCCGGGGCGCGGCGGGGCTTATCGGCTGGTCGGTCACAAATGGTTCTTCTCGGCGCCGCAGTGCGACGCGCATCTCGTGCTCGCGCGCACCGCCGACGAAGGCGCCCTGTCCTGCTTCTACGTGCCGCGCTTCGCACCGGACGGCCGCAAGAATGCGGTCCAGGTCCAGCGCCTGAAGGACAAGCTCGGCAACCGCTCGAACGCGAGCAGCGAAGTCGAGTTCTTCGATGCCTACGGCGTGATGATCGGCGACGAAGGGCGCGGGGTGCCGACCATCATCGAGATGGCGAACTTCACGCGGCTCGATTGCGTGATCGGCAGCGCGGCGCTGATGCGCGCGGCGCTCGTGCAGGCGATCCATCATGCGCGGCATCGCAGTGCGTTCGGCGCGCATCTCGTCGATCAGCCGTTGATGCGCAACGTCCTCGCCGATCTCGCGCTCGAATCCGAGGCGGCCACGGTCCTCTTCATGCGGCTCGCCGGCGCATTCGAGCAGAGTGCCGCGCCCGACGGGGCGCTCGCCGAGCGCGCCTGGCGGCGCATCGTGACGCCCGCCGCGAAATTCTGGGTGTGCAAGCGCGCCCTCGAATTCACCGGTGAAGCGATGGAAGTCTGGGGCGGCAACGGCTATGTCGAAACCGCGCCGATGGCGCGTTTCTATCGTGAGGCGCCGGTCAATTCGATCTGGGAGGGTTCGGGGAACGTGATGTGTCTCGACGTGCTGCGCGCGTTCGAGCGCGAGCAGGACGCCGCGCACGCGCTACTGGACGACTGGAAGACGAGCGCGGGCGCAAATCCGGCGCTGGGGGGCGCGCTGTCGTCGCTGGCCGGCATGCTGACGAGCGATCCGGCAGGGCGGGAGGCGTCGGCGCGGCGCATCGCGCAGCAACTGGCCTTATGCGCGCAGGGCGTGCTGCTCGCGCGGCATGCGCCGCAGGAAGTCGCGGATGCGTTCATCCAAACGCGGCTCGGCGATGCGCGCGGCGAAACCGGCCGCGTGTACGGCACGCTGCCCGCGCGCTTCGATCATGCGGCGATCGTCACGCGGGCGTTCGGGGCATGACGGGAAGGTGTCAACGCACGGCCCTTCCGATCTCGCGCATCGGCTCCTCGTTCTCCAGCCGATACACCCACGACAGCAATTCCGCGACCGCCTGATACAGCGCGGGCGGAATGTGCGCGTCGAGATCGACCTGCATCAGCAGCGACACCATTTCCGGCGACTCGTGCACGTACAGGCCCGCTTCCTTCGCGCGCTGCACGATCATTTCCGCGACCATGCCATAGCCCTTCGCGATGACGCGCGGCGTCGCTTCGCGGTTGCCCGCGTCGTAGGCGAGCGCGGTCGCCTGCCTGCGCGTGTACGGCGGATGATCCTGCCCGCTCATGTTTCGCTCCCCTCACCCGCCTGCGGACGAAACAGATGCTCGAGCGGCGAGCGCACCGGTTTTTTCGCGGCGGCATCGTCGCCGGAAAGCGCGAGATCGGTCGTGCCGTCCATCGAGCGCACGGAAAGCGACGCCAGCGCGATGCCCGCCGCTTCGAGCTGCCGCGCGAACGCGGCGCCGTCGGCGGCGAGACGGCGTGCGCCCGTATCGCCCGCCTTGATGCGCGCGACGAGCTTCTCGCCCGCCAGCACGAGCTCGGCGTCGACGGTGCCGAGCGCGGGCAGCGACAGCGTGATCCGCGTGCGCCACGCGCGCTTGTCGCTGGCGTCGGCGGCATCGTCTGCGGTGCGCGGATCGCGCGGCTCGCGGGCCACCTCCCATTCGAAGCGCGTGCCGGGCCACGCCTCGCCCTGCCAGCGGAACTGCTGGTTCGCGAGCACGTCGAGTTGCTGACGCACGACATTGAGCGTCGCCGGATGGATGCCCGCCGCGACCGACGCCTGAAGCGCCGATTCCTGCTGGCTCGGCTGCGCCGTCTGGGCGTTCGCGCCGCCGGCGGCGTTGCCGTTTTGCGAATTCGAAAGCGCCGACGGCGGCGCATCGCGCACCGACGCCGCGAGCGCGGCGGCTTGCTGCGGCGTCTGCGGCGTCGGGACCGGACGCCCGGGGAAGTCGGGCGTATCGGGCGTGAATTGCGGCGCGCGGGCGTCGTCGAGCCATGCGTCGCTGGCTGGATCGAGCGGCAAGGACATTGACCGCGCATCGGCGCGCGCCTGCGGCTCGTTGGCGAGCGACGCTGCGCTGCGCTGGCCCGCGAGCCATTGCACCAGATGCGATTCGTAGAAGAGCCCGCTTTCGTCCACGGTTTTCGCCAGCGCGGCCGCGAGCGCGGCGGCAGGCAGCGGCGGCAGGTTCTGCGTCGCGGCGCGCGCGGCGGCGACGGCGGCGGCGTTGGAAGAGAACGCGGTATCGAAGAGGCCGGTCGTGAGCGCGGCGAAGGCGCTCGCCGGGCGCGGCGGCGTCGGCCAGAGCGGGGCGTCGCCGGTCAGCGCGGGCGTCGCGCCGCCGAATCGCGAGATCGCGTCGAGCGTGCGCGCGACGCTGGAGAACGCGGTTTGCGCCGATGCCGCCGGCGCCGCCGCGCCGCCAGGCGTGCCGGCGGTCTGGAACATGTCCGTTTGCGTCGTCGTCTGCCCGACGCTCGCACCGGTGACGCCGCTGCCGCCCACGCCGTTCGGCGCGCGAATCGCGGACAGAAGGAGCTCGGTGCGGCTGGCGAGCAACGATGCGATCGCGGTATCGAGTCCAGTCATGCCCACATCCTCATATGCGCCACGGCCGGGCGCGGACCGCGCCTAGCGCAATCCGATCATTTTTTTCAGTACGCGCGCCGGGCTGTTGACCGTGAAAAGCGCCGACAGACGCGCGAGGCTCGGCGACGTCAGATCGCGGATCGCGGCGTCGTCGGCGAGAATCTTCTTCACGAGGTCCAGCTTGCGCGCGCGGGCGCTTTCGTCGAGTTCCGAGGCCGAATCCACTTGCTTCAGTTGCTCGACCAACTCGCGGTAGGTGCCTTGCAGCGCCTTCAGCTCGCTCCATTCGCCGCCGCGCGCGGCCACCAGCATCTGGCCGGAAACCGCGGCAATCGCCTCGTAGTGGGCGAAATATTCTTGTGTCGTCTTCATTCTTTTCAGGCAGTCGACGCGCATCCCGTCAAACGGGCGCGGCGGTCATTTGCGCCACTTCCGGTCCAATTCCCACCCAGGCTTCCTCGAGCGTCGCGAGCAGATTGTCGACCTCGACGAGCATCGCCTCGTTCTGCTTCAGATTCGCCTCGAGCAGCCGGCGCGTCATATACGTGTACAGCGCGTCCAGCCGCTGCGCGATCTCGCCGCCCGCATCCTTGTTGAGCGCCTGCTGCAAACCGCTCTCGACGATGCTGATGGCCTTGCTGATCGCCGCGCCGCGTGCGCCGACATTGTTCTGATGCAGGTGCATGCGGGCCTGCGCGATCGCCTGCCGCGCACCCTGGTACAGCATCACGATCAGCCGGTGCGGGCTCGCTCCCATCACTCCTGTCTGCACGCCCACGCGTGCGTAGGCGTTGGCTCCAGCGTGTCCTGGGGAATACATCTCTCGATTCTCCTTATGCGATGCCGCGGCATTCCGCATTTCAAGCGGAACGCCGTGCCTCTCGTCCTGATCCGTGTGCGCCCGGCCAAGCCGGTGCAGGCAGGCGAACCATCGTTCGCCGTGCCGTTATCGGGGTTATCGGAGAAACGCGGCAAAGCTTTAGGAAGCGAGGCTCCAGAGCCGTCGCAAGAATGAAGGGCAGGATCGCGAGAGGGCGGCCGTCAGACGGAGATCTGCATGATGTCGTTGTAGGCCGACACGAGCTTGTTGCGCACCTGCAACCCGAACTGCAGGCCGACGTTCGCCTTCTGCATGTCCACCATCACGTCGTTGAGCGACACGTTCGGCGCGCCGATCTCGAAGGCGTGCGCCTCGCCGAGCGCCTTCGTCTGGTTGTCGCTGATCTTGTCGATGGACGATTTCAGCGCTTCGGAGAAACTGCCGACGCTTGCCGCGCCCGATGTCCCGCTTTGGCCCGAGACGGCGCCCGACGCGCTGGTGGGACCGGACGTCCCGCCGGCGGCTTGCGACGCCAGCGACTGAATGGCCGAGAGCGCGGCGGAAAGCGGATTGATCGGAAAGTTCATGTTGACTCCGGATGACAGGGAATAGCCGGCGGAACGCGTCCGAAGGCGGGACGGCCCGCGCCGCGCGTGGGCGGTGGCCTCGGGTTCGGCGACGCAATTGCGGAGGTTCGCCGAGTACGAAAAAGATTAGCAGCCGGTGATTTTTCAAAGCGCGGGAAGAACGGGGAAAACCCCGCTCTATTCGCCGAATCGACTTGCAATCTTCTGCGGATAATCCCCATCGTGAAAAGTCCTCCACCGCCGCTTACATGGAAAGCGGGAAGCGGCGGGAGGAGAACCTCAGGATTCGGAGCTTCGACGCTAAATGGATACGCCCAACAACTCACTCATCACGCCCGACGCCAGAATGGGCCTGGCGGGCGCACAACCGGGGGCAGCCGGCACGGCCGCGGCCCCGGGACTCGCGGGCGGTGCCGACTTCGGCGGTTTTGCGCAGCGCGTGCCGATGCTCAACCAGTTCCGCTCGAATCCGCGCGTGCCGCTCATCGTGGCCGTCGCGATTCTGGCGATGGTGGTCGCGGGCCTCGTCATGTGGTCGCGCCAGCCGGACTACCGCGTACTTTTCTCCAATCTCTCCGATCGGGACGGCGGCGCAATCGTTGCCGCGCTCCAGCAAGGCAACATTCCCTATAAGTTGTCCGACGGCGGCGGCGCCATTCTCGTGCCGGCCGAGCAGGTTCACGAAACGCGTCTGCGTCTCGCGAGCCAGGGCTTGCCGAAGAGTGGCTCGGTCGGCTTCGAGTTGATGGACAACCAGAAGTTCGGCATCAGCCAGTTCGCCGAGCAGGTCAACTATCAGCGCGCGCTCGAGGGCGAGCTGGAGCGCACGATCGGCGCGATTTCGTCGGTGAAGTCGGCGCGCGTGCATCTGGCGATCCCGAAGCCGAGCGTGTTCGTGCGCGACAAGGAACTCCCGACCGCGTCCGTGATGGTCAACCTGTATCCGGGCCGCGTGCTCGACGAAGGCCAGGTGGTCGCGATCGCCCACATGGTCGCCTCGGGCGTCGCGGACATGCCGGTCAAGAACGTGAATATCGTCGATCAGGACGGCAACCTGCTGACGAGCCAGAGCGCCGCCAGCGGCCTCGACGCGTCGCAACTCAAATACGTGCAGCAGATCGAGCACAACACGCAAAAGCGCATCGACGCGATCCTCGCGCCGCTCTTCGGCGCCGGCAACGCCCGCTCGCAGGTGAGCGCCGACATCGACTTCTCGAAGCTCGAGCAGACCGCCGAAAGCTACGGCCCGAACGGCAACCCGCAAAGCACCGCGATCCGCAGCCAGCAGTCGAGCGAATCGAGCGAAACGACGGGCAGCGGCGCGTCGGGCGTGCCGGGCGCGCTGTCGAACCAGCCGCCGCAGCCGGCTTCCGCGCCGATCGACGCGGCGGCATCGGGCGCCGTCGGCGCGGCGGCGAAGTCCGCGCCGCAGAACCAGCGCCGCGACACGACGACGAACTACGAGGTCGACCGCACCGTGCGCCATTACGAGCAGGCAACGGGCGGCATCAAGCGCCTGTCGGTGGCGGTCGTCGTGAACTACGACAAGAAGGTCGACGCCAAGGGCAACGTGACGATGACCCCGCTCGCCGCCGACAAGCTCGCGCAGGTCCAGCAACTCGTGAAGGACGCGATGGGCTTCGACGAGAAGCGCGGCGACTCGGTGAACGTCGTGAACAGCGCGTTCTCGGCCGATCTGAACGCGGCGCCGGACGTGCCGTGGTGGCGCACCCCGCAGATGATCGCGTGGGGCATCCAGGCGGCGAAGTACGTGGGCATCGGGATCGTCGGGCTGTTCCTGTACTTCAGCATGGTGAAGCCGGCGATGCGCCGCGCCTTCCCGCCGCCGCCCGAGGCCGCGCCCACGCTCGGCGCACCGGATGAGCTCTCGCTGCTCGACGGTCCGTCGCTCGACGGCGCTCAGAAGCTGGAAGACGAAGACAAGGATGCCGAGGTGAGTCTCCTCGGTCATGAAAGCAAGAAGGCCAAATTCGATCGCAATCTCGACTACGCGCGCATGGTGGCGCGTCAGGACCCGAGAATCGTTGCGACCGTCGTGAAGAACTGGGTGTCCGATGAACGCTGAAGGCCTGAATAAAGCCGCCCTCCTCCTGATGTCGATCGGTGAGGAAGAAGCCGCCGAAGTATTCAAGTATCTCGCGCCGCGCGAGGTGCAGAAGATCGGCGCGACCATGGCGGCGCTGAAAAACGTGACGCGCGAGCAGCTCGACAACGTGCTGACCGAATTCGTCTCGGAAGCCGAGCAGCACACCGCGCTGTCGCTCGATTCGAGCGAGTACATCCGCTCTGTGCTGACGAAGGCGCTCGGCGAGACCAAGGCCGGCGCGCTGATCGACCGTATCCTGCAAGGCAGCGATACGAGCGGCATCGAAGGCCTGAAGTGGATGGACTCGGGCGCGGTCGCGGAACTGATCAAGAACGAGCATCCGCAGATCATCGCGACGATCCTCGTGCATCTGGACCGCGATCAGGCGTCGGAAATCGTGTCGCTCCTGTCTGAACGCCTGCGCAATGACGTGCTGCTGCGCATCGCGACACTCGACGGCATTCAGCCCGCCGCGCTGCGCGAACTCGACGACGTGCTGACGACGCTTCTCTCCGGCAGCGACAACCTGAAGCGCGCGCCGATGGGCGGCATCCGCACGGCGGCCGAGATTCTGAACTTCATGTCGAGCAATCACGAGGAAGGCGTCATCGCGAACGTGCGCGAATACGACGCCGAGCTCGCGCAGAAGATCATCGACCAGATGTTCGTGTTCGAGAACCTGCTCGACCTGGAAGACCGCGCGATCCAGCTTCTGCTGAAGGAAGTGGAATCGGAGACGCTGATCGTGTCGCTCAAGGGCGCGCAGCCGGCGTTGCGCCAGAAGTTTTTGTCGAACATGTCGCAGCGCGCGGCCGAACTGCTTGCCGAAGACCTCGATTCGCGCGGTCCGGTGCGCGTGTCGGAAGTCGAGCAGCAGCAACGCAAGATTTTGCAGATCGTCCGCAATCTCGCGGAAAACGGTCAGATCCAGCTAGGCGGCAAGGCGGAGGATGCATATGTCTGATGCTCGCGCGCAGAAGGCTCCGGTCTCGGCGTATCAGCGCTGGGAGATGGCGTCCTTCGATCCCGTCGAGATCAAGGTCGACAACAGCGCGGCGGAACAGGCCGCGCTCGAAGCGCACCTGCGCCGCGTCGAGGAAGACGCACATCAGCAAGGACTCGCGAAGGGGCATGTCGCGGGCCAGGCGCTCGGCTATCAGGCGGGTTACGAGCAAGGTCAGGCGAAGGGTTTCGAGGACGGCCGCAAGGAAGCGCTCGCGCAGGCCGCGCGTCTCGCCGAGATCGCCGATGCGTTCAGGACGGCGCTGCAAGCCGCCGATGCAGCCATCGCGGAGTCGCTCGCCGAACTCGCCATCGACATCGCGCAGCAGGTCGTGCGTCAGCATCTCGCGCTCGATCCGACCGCGCTCGTCGCGGTGGCGCGCGAAGTGATCGCCGCCGAGCCCGAACTGTCGGGCGCGCCTGTGCTCATCGTGAATCCGGCCGACATGCCGATCGTCGATGCCTATCTGAAGGACGAACTCGAGTCCGCGGGATGGACCGTGCGGCCCGATCCGGACGTCGAGCGCGGCGGCTGCAAGGCCCACGCCGCGACCGGCGAGATCGACGCGACGAATGTGTCGCGATGGGAGCGCGTCGTGGCGGCGCTCGGGAGAAGCAAGCCGTGGTGAACCAACGGATTACCCAAGATGGCTTGAGCGCGCTCGAACAGGAAATCGCGCGCGCGTCGTTCGGCCCGCTCGCCGCCGATGAATCCGTCGGCGACGAATCGGCCGAGGCGCTCGCCGCGCGCACCATCGCCGAGCTGGCCCATATCGCCGGCAATCCGCACATCGATGCGTGGCGCGACAAGCTCGACGCGCTCAGGTCGCGCAATGCGATCGCGAAGCCGCTGCGTCCGTGCGGTCGTCTCACGCGCGCGGCCGGTCTCGTGCTGGAAGCGGTCGGCCTGAAGATGGGCGTCGGCTCCGAATGCATGATCGAGCTGCCGCCGGGCAGTGCGATTCCGACCGCCGAAGCCGAAGTCGTCGGCTTCGCGGGCGACAAGCTCTTTCTGATGCCGACGACCGAAGTGGCTGGCCTCTTGCCCGGCGCGCGCGTCTATCCGCTCGAAAGCGCGCCGATCAACGATCCGATGGCGGGCGCGAAGCGCTTGCCCGTCGGCTGGGAAATGCTCGGCCGCGTCGTCGATGCGTCGGGCCGTCCGCTCGACGGCCTCGGCCCGCTCGGCGCGAAAGTCGATGCGCCGTTGTCCGCGCCGGTCATCAACCCGCTCAATCGCGAGCCGATTCACAAGGTTCTCGATGTCGGCGTGCGCGCGATCAACACGCTGCTGACGGTCGGACGCGGCCAGCGCATGGGCCTCTTCGCCGGTTCGGGCGTCGGCAAGTCGGTGCTGCTCGGGACGATGGCGCGCTACACGAGCGCGGAAGTGATCGTGATCGGGCTGATCGGCGAACGCGGCCGCGAAGTGAAGGAATTCATCGAGCAGATTCTCGGTGAGGACGGTCTCGCGCGCTCGGTCGTCGTCGCGGCGCCGGCGGATGTATCGCCCGTGCTGCGCATGCAGGCCGCCGCGTACACGACCTCGCTCGCCGAATATTTCCGCGATCAGGGCAAGCACGTGCTGATGCTGATGGATTCGCTGACGCGCTACGCGATGGCCCAGCGCGAGATCGCGCTCGCGATCGGCGAGCCGCCCGCGACGAAGGGCTATCCGCCGTCGGTGTTCGCGAAGCTGCCGGCGCTCGTCGAGCGGACCGGCAATGGCCCGGAAGGCGGCGGCTCGATCACCGCGTTCTACACCGTGCTGACCGAAGGCGACGACCAGCAGGACCCGATTGCCGATTCGGCGCGCGCGATCCTCGACGGCCATATCGTGCTGAACCGCTCGCTTGCCGAGGCGGGGCACTATCCGGCCATCGACATCGAACAGTCGATCAGCCGCGCGATGACCGCGCTCATCGACGACAAGCATCTCGAGCGCGTGCGTCTGTTCAAGCAGATGCTGTCGCGCTATCAGCGAAACCGCGACCTGATCAACGTGGGCGCGTATTCGAGCGGGCGCGACCCATTGCTCGACCGCGCGATCGCGATGTATCCGCGCATGGAGTCGTTTTTGCAGCAGGGTTTTCGCGAGCAGGCGCCGTTCGAGCCGAGCATCGCGATGTTGAACCAGATGTTCGAATAGTTTTCGACTAGTATCCGAAGCATTCGTCACAAGAAAGCCAAAGACCATACGGGACCGCCACGCCATGTCCAAGAATCTGCCGATCAACACCCTCATCGGACTTGCCGAAGAGGAACTCGACGCCGCCACCAAGAAGCTCGGCAAGCTCCAGCAGGAACGAAACGAGGTCGAGACGCAGTTGAACTCGCTCGTCACCTATCGCGACGAGTACCACGCGCGGTTCACGGCATCGGCGCAGGAAGGCACCACGGCGCAGACGCTGCGCAACTTCCAGGCGTTCGTCGATACGCTCGATGCGGCGATTGCGCAGCAACGCACGGCGCTACTCATGGCCGATCAGCGCATCGAGGCGGCGAAGCCCGACTGGCGTCTCAAGAAACAGAAGCTCGGCAGCTACGAAGTGCTGGCCGCGCGCGGCGAGGCGATGCTCGCGAAAAAAGCCGCGCGCGTCGAGCAGCGCGAATCCGACGAGCACGCCGCGAAGATACTGCGCATGCGCGCCGAGCGTGCCTGAGCCGTTATCCACTTATTGCATTTGAGAGACTCGCATGTCTTCCGTATCCCTTTCCGGCGCGCTGACGGCCGCCACGTCATCGAGCAAGGTCGCGGCGCAGCGCGCGGCGAGCGCGGGCGCGTCGTTCGGCATGACGCTGCAAAGCATCACCGACCGCGCCAATGCCGACGCGCAGGCGGCGCAGGCGCTCGCCGACTCGTCCTCGGACAAGTCGAGCGTGCACGACGCGCCGAAGCCGGATGACAGCGCGTGCGCTGCTGCGTCGAAGAGCGATGACGCGCCGGATACGCAGGCGGCCGCTAAGTCCGATCAGGCGGACGCGTCGAAAGAGGTATCGAAGAATACGGGCAAGACCGACACGGCGGAGGCTTCGAAGCCCGCGGCGCAGACGCCCGGTTCTGCGCCGGATGCAGCTACGGCTGCGGCGCAGGCCAAAGCGCGCGCAGACGCCGCCAATGCCGACGACAGCGACACCGACACCGCCGCGCTCGCCGATCTGACGGACGCCGCCACCGCCGCGACGGCCACCGCTTCGACCGACGACACCAAATCGACCGGCGAGACGCACAAGAGCGGCGACGCGAAATCGCAGGACGCGCTTCAGGCGGCGCTCGCTTCGCTGAACAACGCGCCGCCGAACGCACAGCCCGCGAACGGTTCGTTGACGACGACGGCGCGCGAAGGCGCGAACAGTGAGGGTCAAGGCGGTCTTTTCGCCAGGGGCGGAAAGGGCGCGGGTCTGATCGGGGTGGCGAACAACGCGACTGCGGATGCCAAGGCGACGGACGCGACGGCGCTCGCAGTCGCGACGACGCCCGCGGATGCCGCGACTGCCGCGTACAAGCAAGCCGCCGACGCGGCCGCGCACGCGGTGGCGATGCAGACGGCATCGGGGAATTCGGCGGTGTCGAGTCCGCAAGGCGCGATGGCGTCGGCGACGAGCGCGGCGATTGCGCCGCACGTGGGCGCGTCCGGCTGGGACGATGCGTTCAGCCAGAAGGTCGTGTTCCTGTCGAAGGCGGATCAGCAGAGCGCTGAACTGACGCTCAATCCCAGGGATCTCGGGCCGTTGCAGGTGACGTTGCAGGTGTCCGAGAATCATGCGCACGCGCTGTTCGTGTCGCAGCATGCGCAGGTGCGCGAGGCGGTCGAGGCTGCCATGCCGAAGCTGCGTGAGGCGATGGAGGCGAACGGCATCAGTCTTGGGAGTGCTTCGGTTTCGGATGGGTCGGCGTTTGCGCGGCAGTCGCAGCAGGAGAGCGGTCGTGAGCGCTCTGGCTCGAAGGGGGATGCGATGCGAGGCATCGGCGGGGGGGATGGTTCTTCTGTCGCTTCCAGCGTGGGTTTGAATGTGCGGCGCACGGTTGGGCTTGTTGATACGTTTGCTTGAATTTTTTTCGCTGGATCCCGTTTTCTTGTTGGTTTATTAGCGTTGCCCCTGTGCGGGGCGGCAGTCACTTTCTTTGCAGCTGCAAAGAAAGTAACCAAAGAAAGCAGCTCGATAAGCCCGCGGTCACACGCAGTTTGGCCATGCTTGCCAGGTGACCGTGGGCTGCCTAAGTGTCGCCCTCATAGGACTAATCCGGCTTGGATCGCGCACGGTCTGTCGCCCCGCGTCGCATAGCGAATTGGTTCAGCACCAAATAGCTCCAGCCCGCTTCGCGGCCGACCGGTCCTCAATTCGGTCTGCCCGTACTCTTTTTGCTAACGGCTCTATCTCGCCGCATTGGTAATTCGTTGGTTTCCCTTGCAGACCCTGCGGCAGCGCGTAGCGCTGTGCCGGCGCTATTTCGTGCTGAACCTGTGTCCTTAGAGGGCTAGCTCGTCAGACCGTGTGCGATCCAAGCCCGGTTGGACCTATGAGGGCGACACTTAGGCAGCCCACGATCGGCTGGCAAGCGTGGCCAAACTGCGTGTGACCGCGGGCATATCGAGCTGCTTTCTTTGGTTACTTTCTTTGCAGCAGCAAAGAAAGTGACTGCCGCCCCGCACAGGGGCAGTGCTAATAAACCAAAAAGAAAACGGGATCCGGCGAAAGCAGAAGCAACGCCAAAACCAAACCGTAAAGGCAAAAGCAATCAGATGGAATAACCCCAAAAGCCCCCTCTGTTCGACCCATCGCTTTACACGCCGATAGCCAACAATTCACCCTATCGAAAGAGGCACGCATTCATGGCTACCACGACCGCAAACCAGCAACCCATCGTTCCCGCAAAGAGCGGCAAGCTCAAAAAGATCCTGATCATCGCCGTTGGCGCGATCGTGCTCCTCGGCGCGGGAGCCGGCGGCGCTTACTTCTTCCTCGGCAAGAATCACGGCCCCGCGAAACCGGCGCCCGAACCGCCGCCCGTGTTCTTCCCGCTCGAATCGCTCACGGTCAACCTTCAGTCCGACGACGGCACCATGCACTATCTGCGCGCCGGCCTCACGCTCAAGCTCAAGGACGAAAAGGTCCAGTTGCTCGTCACCGAGCGCATGCCCGAAGTCCGCAGCCGCGTGCTGCTCCTGCTCTCCGGCAAACGCCCCGACGATCTCGCGACCGTCGACGGCAAGAAACAGCTCGCGGGCGAGTTGCGCGCAGCGGTCGAGACCGCGGCGAGCTCGGCCGAGAAGCCGGTGCGCGTCGAAGAGGTGCTGTTCACCGAATTCGTCGTCCAGTAACGCCGCATCAGCGAGTAAAGAGTCATGGGCCACGAAGAGTTCATGTCGCAAGAGGAGGTCGATGCCCTCCTCAAGGGCGTCACCGGCGAAATCGATCAGGAAGCTGACGAGAAAAAGCCCGCCGGCGTACGTCCCTACAACATCGCGACGCAGGAACGCATCGTCCGCGGCCGGATGCCCGGCCTCGAAATCATCAACGACCGCTTCGCGCGCCTCATGCGCGTGGGCATCTTCAACTTCATGCGGCGTTCAGCGGAAATTTCCGTCGGCCCGGTGAAGGTGCAGAAGTACAGCGAATTCACGCGCAACCTGCCGATCCCGACCAACCTCAACCTGGTCCACGTGAAGCCCTTGCGCGGCACATCGCTGTTCGTGTTCGACCCGAACCTCGTGTTCTTCGTGGTCGATAACCTGTTCGGCGGCGACGGGCGCTTTCACACACGCGTCGAAGGCCGCGAGTTCACGCAGACCGAGCAGCGCATCATCAGCAAGCTGCTGAACCTCGTGTTCGAACACTACGCGACGTCGTGGCGCAGCGTGAAGCCGCTGCAGTTCGAATACATGCGCTCGGAGATGCACACGCAGTTCGCCAACGTGGCGACGCCGAACGAGATCGTCATCGTGACGCAGTTCACGATCGAATTCGGCTCGACGGGCGGCACGCTGCACATCTGCATGCCGTACTCGATGATCGAGCCGATCCGCGACGTGCTCTCCTCGCCGATCCAGGGCGAAGCGCTCGAAGTGGACCGCCGCTGGGTGCGCGTGCTGTCGCAGCAAGTGCAGTCGGCCGAAGTGGAGTTGACGGTGGATCTCGCCGAGATTCGCTCGTCGTTCGAACAGCTTCTCAACATGCGCGCGGGCGACGTGCTGCCGATCGACATTCCGGAACAGGTCGTCGCCAAAGTGGACGGCGTGCCGGTCATGGAATGCGGCTACGGAATTTTCAATGGTCAATATGCGCTGCGCGTGCAAAAGATGATCAGCGCGAGCGACACGATGAAGGAAGGTGGATATGAGTGATCTGATGCAGAACGATGCGCCCGGTGCGCAAGAAAAAGGCGACGAGCTCCTTTTGGACGATTGGGCGAGCGCGCTCGCCGAGCAAAACGGCAACGACGCGCCGGTTGCCGCGAGCGCCGGCGTGTTCCAGCCGCTGTCGAAGGCGGCGGCGCCGTCGACGCGCAACGACATCGACATGATTCTCGACATCCCCGTGCAGATGACGGTGGAGCTCGGGCGCACGAAGATCGCCATCCGTAACCTGCTGCAACTCGCGCAAGGCTCGGTCGTGGAACTCGACGGCCTCGCGGGCGAGCCGATGGACGTGCTCGTGAACGGCTGCCTCATCGCGCAGGGCGAAGTGGTCGTGGTGAACGACAAGTTCGGCATTCGCCTGACCGACATCATCACGCCGTCCGAACGCATCCGGAAGTTGAATCGATGAAACGCCTGGCCGTCGCGCTGCTCTGCTGCACGCCTCTTCTTGCCGTCGCCGCCGACATGAACGCGGTGAACCACGCCGCGCAAATCGCCTCGGGCGTCGGCGCGGGCACCGCGGTGCCGTCGCTGGGTTTCGGCGCGGTGCTGCAGACGCTCGTCGGGCTCGTCGTCGTGATCGGCTTCGTGTTCGGCTGCGCGTGGCTCGCGCGCAAGTTCGGCTTTCAGGGCGGCAAGCGCGGCGGTCTCGTGAAGGTGGTGGGCGGCGCATCGCTCGGCAACAAGGAGCGCGTCGCGGTCGTCGAAGTGGGCGATACGTGGCTCGTGCTCGGCGCGGGCCCCGGCAACGTGCGGCTGCTGCACACGATGCCCGCCGGATCGGCGGAAGTGGACGGCGTCAGTATGCCGGCGCCGCCGCCGTCCGGGAGCTTCGGCGCGAGGTTCCGCGATGCCCTCGCCGGCGAAGCGAACAAGCGGCTCCAGAAGTTCGTCAAGTAAGTTCGTTCGTTTGACCGATACATCGGGCGCGATCCGCAAGGATCGAACGCCCGATGTTCGTTTACGGCGAGCGCTTCGCAATAGAACGAGTTGGCGCGGGTTTTCCCCTCTTTTCGCGCCATCGTTCGACATCCGCGTGGCCGACAATTCAGCCTATCGAAACAGGCAGGTTTTCATGGCTATCACGTTCGTCATTTTCCAAAGTCAGCGGTTTCTCGATGCCTTCGCAAGCATCGCGGGCAAGCGTCTCAAGCGGTTCGTCGGCGGGAGCAAGTAATGCAGGTCAGTCGCAACATCGTGCGCGGCGTGAAGATCGCGCTGCCGGTCATCGTCGGTCTGATGCCGTATCTCGCGTTCGCGCAGAGCGCGGCGGGCCTGCCGGCCTTCAACACGAGCCCCGGCCCGAACGGCGGCACGACGTACTCGCTCAGCGTGCAGACGATGCTGCTGCTGACGATGCTCTCGTTCCTCCCCGCGATGGTCCTGATGATGACGAGCTTCACGCGCATCATCATCGTGCTGTCGCTGTTGCGCCAGGCACTCGGCACGACGAGCACGCCGCCGAATCAGGTGCTCGTCGGCCTCGCGCTGTTTCTCTCGTTTTTCGTGATGTCGCCCGTGCTCGATCGCGCCTACACCGACGCGTACAAGCCTTTCTCCGAAGGCCAGATCGCGATGGACCAGGCGATGACGCGCGGCGTCGCGCCGTTCAAGCAGTTCATGCTGAAGCAGACGCGCGAATCGGATCTCGCGCTCTTCGCGCGCATCTCGAAGGCCGCGCCGATGAACGGTCCTGAGGACGTGCCGCTGTCGCTGCTCGTGCCGTCGTTCGTCACGAGCGAACTGAAGACGGGCTTTCAGATCGGCTTCACGATCTTCATTCCGTTTCTCATCATCGACATGGTGGTGGCGAGCGTGCTGATGTCGATGGGCATGATGATGGTTTCGCCAACGACGATCGCGCTTCCGTTCAAGCTGATGCTGTTCGTGCTGGTCGATGGCTGGCAGTTGCTGATCGGCTCGCTCGCGCAAAGTTTCGTATCCTGAGGAGACGCCCATGACACCCGAATCCGTCATGACGATGGCGCATCAGGCGATGTACGTCGCCTTGCTGCTCGCCGCGCCGTTATTGCTGGTCGCGCTCGTCGTCGGTCTGGTCGTGAGCCTGTTCCAGGCGGCGACGCAGATCAACGAGTCGACGCTGTCGTTCATTCCGAAGCTGATCGCGGTGGCGGTGACGCTCGTGATCGCGGGACCCTGGATGCTGTCGACGCTGCTCGACTACATGCGCCACGTTTTCACGATCACGCCCGCGATCACGGGCTGACTTTCGCTCGATGTTCTCCGTCACTTACGCGCAACTGAACGGCTGGCTCACGGCGTTTCTGTGGCCGTTCGTGCGCATTCTCGCGTTGATAGCAACCGCGCCCGTGCTGAGCCACATGGCGATTCCGATGCGCGTGAAGATCGCGCTCGCCGCGTTCATTTCGCTGATCGTCGCGCCGACGCTTCCCGCCATGCCTCAGGCGACGGTGTTTTCCGCGGCGGGCGTCTGGATCATCGTCAACCAGTTTTTGATCGGCGCGGCCATCGGCATGGTGATGCAGATCGCGTTCGCCGCTGTCGATGCGGCCGGCGAGTTCATCGGCCAGCAGATGGGCCTTGGCTTCGCGATGCTTTACGATCCGCGCGCGGGCGGCAATGCGGTGGTGGTTTCGCGTTATCTGAATACGCTCGCGATGCTCGCGTTTCTCGTCTTCGACGGGCATCTGCAGTTGGTGAGCGCGCTTATCACGACGTTTCAGAGCGTGCCGATCGAGGCGAATGTCGTCGCGGCGGCGTCGCATGCGCAAGGCTGGCGTGTGCTGGTGGGTTATGGCGGCAGCGTTTTTTCGACGGGGTTGCTGCTCGCGTTGCCAATCGTGGCGGCGTTGTTGATCGCGAATCTCGCGCTTGGGATTCTTAATCGCGCTGCGCCGCAGATCGGGATTTTTCAGGTGGGGTTTCCTGTGACGATGCTCGTCGGGCTTCTTTTGCTCCAGCTTATGGTGCCCAATCTCATGCCGTTTTTTCAGCGGATTTTCGATGGGGGGATTTTGGAGGCGGGAAGAGTGGCTCGAGGGATGTTCTGATGTCCGGCCTGTCAGCGATACTCGTCGATTTCGATCGTGCGGCGCGTGGAAGGCGCAGAAGTGCAAATAGATAACGAAGGTGCGGTTTCAGGACGCATGGAAAGCTGATGTTCGTTTTGCTAATAAACCAACGCCACACGGCGATCCGGCAAAAAACGGCAAAGCAGTCTACCGGCCATCCGCGCGACGCTTTGCGGCCCATTCAACCAGGCCCGCGCCGATACATGCCACAACCTCGCTCCAGTCAGCATGAGACGGCCGCCTCAACAGCCGCATGGTCGGATACCAAGGACTGTCCTCCCGATAGTAATGCCATCGCCAATCGCCATCCGCCGGCAGCATCAACCAAACGGGCTTGCCCAACGCGCCCGCAACATGCGCCACCGACGTATCGACAGTAACGACAACATCGAGCGCAGCGATCGCACTGGCGGTATCGGCCATGCTAGTCAAGAGCACGCCGACATCGTGAAAATTACCCAACCGCGCCGCATACCCCGCCGCTTCCCGCGCCCCCTCGCCCTTCTGAAGACTAAAGAACTCGGCGCCATCGATCGCGAAAAGATCATCGAGCACGGACAGTGACGGCAGCGAGCGCGCCGCGTCGTTCTCGTGGCTCGGTTCGCCCTTGAAGACCACACCGACCTTCACCGCGCTCTCGTGGACTTGCGGCATGCCGGGCACCCCGAAACACGGCGCGCGCAAATAAGGCACCGATTGCGGCAACGCCTCCAGATCGAGTGGCAGAAACACGGGGATCGCGTGCGGATAGACCC
This sequence comes from Caballeronia sp. INML1, assembly GCF_023631085.1. Taxonomy (NCBI): domain Bacteria; kingdom Pseudomonadati; phylum Pseudomonadota; class Betaproteobacteria; order Burkholderiales; family Burkholderiaceae; genus Caballeronia; species Caballeronia sp. INML1. The sequence goes on from NZ_JALQDT010000041.1 coordinate 91,469, forward strand.
AGTAATCGAACGCCGGAAGCACATCGGCCGCCTTTACATCGATGACCACATCCGCTTCTCCCGATGCCTCGAATAGCGAGACGAGCGGCGTCTGACAAACCACGCCGACGCTTGCCGCGCCCGCGCGCTCGCGAAGAATGCGCGCAAAGCGGAAGAAGAAGACTTCATCGCCGAGCCCGAACTCGCTCCAGATGACGATGCGCTTGCCCGCGAGGGGTTCGCCGTTCCACTTCGCGATGCCCGTCGGCGGCTGCGCTTTCGTGCGTCGCTCCCAGCCGAACTGTTCGGCAAGACTTTCGCGCAGCGCGAATCCCTCGTTGAGCCGCCCGCGCGCGATCGTGTGAAGCGCGAGACGAAGGTGTATCAGGTGGTCGTTCGGCATCCGTTCAACGCAACGCGCGAGCAGCGCATCGACACGCTCGGGCTCGCGCCACCGCAAAAGTTCGGCCTTCGCATAAAGAATCACTTCGACGCGGTACGGATAAGCGGCGATGGCTTCCTCGCACGCGGCGATGCACGCCCGTGCGTTTTCCGCGGCGATCATCGCCATCGCGTAATCGCGTGGACTGGCGATGTCGCGCTTACGCATGATGAGTTCGATCGCGCTTTCGGGCGCCGCGTCGGCGATATCGTCGCGAACGAGGACGAGCCGCTCGCATTGCGCGACATGCGAGACCGACTGCGCGAGGTCGAGGATATCGATCGACTGCGACGATGCTTTCGCCGGCTTGCCGATGGTGAAGCGCCACTTGAGCGCGGAGTCGTCATTTGGGGGCACCGTCACGAGCAAATGGCCGCCGGGCTTGAGCAAATCGAGCCATCGCGACAAGGACTGCGCCGGATTGTCCTGCGTGGCAAGACACACGCTCGCGTGAACGAAGTCGAACGACGCGTCGCTCTGACCCGCCATGTGTGACTCGCCTCCGAGCGACGTATTCCACCAGAGCAAGTTCGTCATCCCGGGAAACAGATGGTGTCGTTCCCTAAGCGGACATCGGTCCGGTCCGATGTCGATGCCACTTCCAGTCAGATAGCGCCGCACGAACACCCACTCGCCCGCGCGGCGCTCGATCGTCCTGTTCACCTCTTCCATCGTTAACGCTCTCTTGTGAACGGCTTGGGAATGCTGGGCACATCGGCGCTTTCATTATGGGCAGAATCGCGCCGTCACGCGCGATGCCCGCGGCAGGTTGCACGCTTCGTGAAATCGCGCGCGGACGTTGCCGGAAGCGAAACGCTGTCAGCGGCCGCAATGTACATTGCACGGCCCGGGCGTTTGTGAAATTTCGGCTGAGATGAGCGTTTGGCGAGCGCGAAGACGCGGTCGCGGAGGCGAAAAAAAAGCATCGTCCGACGCCTCGAACGATGCTTCTCCGATGCGAACCGGGCAATCGGCCCGGCTGCGATCAACTCCCGATGTAATCGAACAACGACATCTTCTGAATCTGCGAAAACGCCATCTGGGCCGCCTGCAACGAGTTCTGCGTCAACTCGTACTGGCTGATCGACGAAACCAGATCGATGCTCGTCAGATTCGCAATATCGCTCGCCGTCTGCGTCTGGCTCGTCTGCATCGAGGTCTGCGTCGACTGCACTTCCTGCTCGCGTCCGCCCACCACCGTCTGCGCCGACAGCACGTTGTTGAACGTATTGTTCACCTTCGTGCCCGCGGTCGTCAGCGCATTCGTCAACGCTGCCTGAGCGCCCGGCGATCCCGTCGGCTGCTTGAGCGCGCTCACGATCGTGTCGAGCGTCGCGAAGATGTCGTTGTTGTCGGTCGCCGCCGGCTGCACGGTGAACGAGTCCTTGTCCGCGGGCGTGCCGTCGATCGTCACCTTCTGGCCGCCGAGCGTGATGTCGGTCTTGCCCGTGTACGCCACGTTCGTCGGCAACGTGTTGTCCGGCGGAACCGACGTGATCGAATAGCTCGTCGTCCCGTCCGTCTGCGAGACGGAGAACGAAATCGTGTACTGGCTCGCATTGCCCGGGTTGCTCGTGTCGCTCACGCTCACCGGGCCGATCGTTCCCGTGCCCGAATTCGTATCGGCGGCACGCGACACCGGATCGCTCTCTATCGGCGATACGCTCTGGAAGATCGACAGACCCGTGTCGCCCACGGGAATCGAACGGCCCTCGCTGATCTGCACGCTGCGCTGGCCCTCGTCGCCGGCATAGCTCGCGCCGGTGCCGGACGAATTGTTCGAGAACGGCGCCGTGCCGCCCTTGAGCCCCGAGAAGATGTAGTTGCCGTTGCTGTCCGTGGTGTTCGCAAGGCTGAAGAGCTGATCGCGCAAGCCCTGGATCGTGTTCGCGATCGCCGTGCGGTCCGAATCGGTGAGCGAACCGTCGCCCGCATGCACGATCTGCGTCTGGACGCTCTGGAGCGCGCTGCTCACGCTGCTCAACGTGGCGTCTTCCTGCTGCAGCGACGACAGCGCCGTCGTCTGGTTCGTGCTGTATTGCGCGAGCGCGCCGCTCTTCAACGTGAGCTGCACCGCCTGCGCCGCGCCGAGCGGATCGTCGGATGCGGTGAGAATGCGCTTGCCCGATGAAATCTGCTGATACATCGAGGCGAGCGTGCTCTGCTGGTCGCTCATCGAAGCGACGTTCAGGTTGAAGTACTGGGAACTGGAAATACGCATCGCGTTTAACCTCAGTTGAACATGCCGAGCAGCGACTGGAACAGCGTCGAGGCGGTCTGGATCACCTTGCTGTTCGCTTGATAAAGCTGCTGATACTGAATAAGGTTGGCCGCCTCTTCGTTCAGGTTCACGCCCTGCACCGATTGCTGCGCCGAAGTCGCTTGAGTCAGCAGCGCGGTCTGCGCCGTGCTCGTCGCCTTGAGCTGATTGGTCGTGTTGCCGATCGTGTTGACGTAGTTCGCGTACGAACTCGTCAGCGTGTCGGTGCCGCCGTTGAGCGATTTCGCCGACACCAGGTTCGCCATGGCGAGCGCGTTGCTGCCGTCGCTCGTGCCGCCCTTGTTCTGCGCGATCTTGAACGCGTCGTTGTCCTTAGGCGTGCCGCTGATGGTCGCGGAAACGCCATTCGCCGAGACCGTCATGCCCTTCGTCGCATCGTAGGGAATGGTCTGGCCGATGGCGTAGCTGGTCCCGTCGACGGTCACCGCCACGTCCGACGTGAAGCCGTTCGCCGTCGCGCTGTAGGTCAGGTTGATGTCCGACGACATCGCGTTCTGCGTCACCGTCGCCGACGAAATCGACGCCGTGCCGGTGTTCGTGCTTGCCGCCGACGTCACCGCGGGCGACGCCGCCGCGATCGCCGCGCCGTTGCTCGTCGTGAGCTTGAAGTTGTCGAGCGCGGCGCGTGTCGGCTGGATCGTGAACGAGTCGCCCTTCTGCACGCCGGTCAGCGAAGACACGTCGATGTTCAGGCCGTTGATTGTCTTCTGCGTTTCCGTGGCCGGATCGATCGAACCGAGCTGCTGTCCTGTCGCCGGGTCCGTCACCGTGTACTTGCTGCCGTCGTAGGTGACGGTGAAATCGTTGGCGGGCGGCTGCGTGCCGTCGACGATCGTCGCGGTCGGCGTGCCAGTCCCCTTGTTGCGCGCGTTGGCGAGGATGTTCGGATCGCTGGTCGCGAACAGCTTGCCGCCGGGCTGGCCGCTCAGGTCGAGGCCGAGCGCGTTCTGACCGTTCAGCTGGCTGGCGAAGCTCGTCGCGATGGCGCCGAGTTGCGCCTGCGCCGGGTCGAGCGTCTGCGTGCGGAAGTCGATGAGGCCGCCGATCACGCCGCCGGTGAGCGCCGAGCTATCGACGTATTGCGTGTTTGCGGCTGTCGGCGTGGTGCCGTCGCGGCTCTGGAACGCGACCGCGAGTTCGCTCGGATCGGACGCCGAAGGCACCGCTTGCAGCCCGTATTGCGTATTGCCGACGACGAGCGGCTGCCCGTTGCCGATGAAAACGTTGTAGTTGCCGTCCTGCTGCACGACCTGCACGCCGATCATCGAGCTGAGGTTGGTGACGAGCTGATCGCGCTGATCGAGCAACTGGTTCGGCTGCTGGCCGCCCGCGCTGGCGATGTTGATCTGCTTGTTGAGATCGGCGATCTGTTGCGAGTAGCTGTTGATCTGCGAGACGGCGCTCGTCAGTTGGGTGTTGACGCTCTGACGCAACTGGTCGTATTGCTCGCCGGCCGAGTTGATCTGATCCGCGAGCGTCTGGGCGCTGCTCATCAGCGACTGGCGCGCGGCGGCGCTGCTCGCGGAGTTCGCCACCGACTGCAGGCCGGAAAAGTAATTGGTGATGCCTTGCGCGATGCCTTTGGTCGGATCGCCCACGAGATTGTTCAGTTGCGAGATCAGCGAGTAGTACGTGCTCGCCGCGCTGCTCGACGCTTGCGTGTTGTTCACTTGCGTCGTCAGGTACTGGCTGTACTGACGCGTGACGGTGACGGCCTGCACGCCGTTGCCGAGATAGCCGGAGCCTGTGAACTGGCCGGAAGACTCCTGATACGAAACCTTCTCGAGCGTATAACCCGGCGTCGCGGCGTTGCTGATGTTCTGTCCCGTGGTCGTGAGGCCCCATTGGGCTGCGTTCAGACCTGAAAGACCAATGCTGAAAATGTTATTGGACATGCGTTGAATCCTGGTGAGGCGGCGTTGGATCGGGCGCTGCCGCAATGGCTGATTTGTTTATCGGCGGATTGCCGGGGAAGTTGAGGGTTTGTTCTTCGTTTGCCGGCGCGTGCGCTTGGCGCGATGGGGCCATTATCGGAGGGGTTTCGCAATGGCTATTGCGCGAAGAGCGAGGGGTTTATGGGTTATTTCTTTGGTTTTGCTTCTGCTTTCGCCGGATCCCGTTTTCTTGTTGGTTTATTAGCACTGCCCCTGTGCGGGGCGGCAGTCACTTTCTTTGCAGCAGCAAAGAAAGCAACTGTATTGAGAGTCAAGTGCTGGGTCACAAGTGATCGTGATGTGGGGGATTCCAGGGGGTGCGA